>JANMLJ010000697.1:0-1904 GCA_031372465.1 Chitinophagaceae bacterium
GCACTGGCCAGTGCAACACTCATACTATTAGAGAGAGTTGTCAACAGGTTTACATCAGAATCAGAAAATGCATTTTCCTGGTCAAGATTTTGTAAACTGATAACACCGGTTACTTCTCCTCCGGCAATCATAGGAACCAGTACAATTGATTTGGCGCCTTCTCCGGTAATAACTGCCTGATCATAAGTTGATCTTACTTGTGCAAGGTCCTTGTTGATGGACAGCAATTTTGCAGTTTTGATAACGTGTTTTCTAAACCCTTTAGGTTCTCTTGGCCCCACTAAAGTTGTATCCCCTTTTTCAAAGGAATAGCGGTCCTCGATCAGATTATATTTCGAGTCATAGGTAACGATATCAATCACCTGGGCATTAAAAATCTCTCTCATCTTTTCACCTACCAGATCATAAATTGCCTGTATGTCCAGTTTAGATGCAAGTCCTTCCTGAACACTATTAATAATAGCCAGTTCAGCAGTACGTTGTTCCGTTTCTTTCAACAGGCGGGTGGTTTCATCAAAACGTTGGGCACTTTCCAGCGCTACACTCATACTATTGGCTAAAGTAGTAAGCAGGCTTACGTCTGAATCAGAGAAGGCATGTTCTTTGTCAAGGTTTTGCAAACTAATCATCCCTTTCAATTCATTCCGGGAAATCAAGGGTACAAAAACCAGTGATTTTGGAAGTTCCCCATGAATTACATTACTGCTATGTTCTTTTGCTTTATCCTCAAGACCTTCATTGATCAATAATAATTGACCGGTATCTATTACCTGTTTTCTGAAACCAGTAGGTTCCCATGTTCCTACCAATGTACGGTCTCCTTTTTCAAAAGCATAACGATCCTCTAATAGATTAGTAACTTTTTCATAAGTAACGATATCAATAACCTGCGCATTAAAAATTTCCCGGATCTTTTCTCCTACCAGTTCATAAATGCCCTGCATTTCTATTTCTTTCGACAGACCTTCCTGCACACTGTTAATTACGGAAAGTTCAGCAGTACGTTGCTCTGTTTCTTTTAATAATCTGTTAGTCTCATCAAACAATCTTGCATTTTCCAATGCCACACTCATACTATTGGACAAAGTGCTTAGCAGCCGAACATCAGAAAATGAAAAAGCATTTTCTTGATCAATGTTTTGAAGACTTACATACCCGGTTACTTTTTCGCCAACTTTTAACGGCATAAATAAAAGTGACTTTGGCGCTTCAGTTCCTGGTACCACCTTCATGCCGAATTCAGCTGCAGCTTTCGGAAAATCTTCGTTGATCAGAATATTCTGACCCGTTTCAATAAGATGTTGTCTTACTTTATCAAAATGCCGGGGACCTGGTTGAGATAATTCCCCCTTTTCAATATGATAATTAAAATACTCCAATCTTCTTTCATGATCAAACGTGGCAATGATTACAGCTTGCGCATTAAAGAGTTTTTGGATCCTGTCACCCACCAGGTTATAAATTCCCTGTATATCCATTTCCTTCACCAATCCTGCCTGTACACTATTGATCACCGCTAGTTCAGCTTTTCCCTGTTCGGTTTCTTTTAATAAGCGGTTTGTTTCATCAAAGAGTCGTGCATTTTCCAATGCCACACTCATACTATTGGCCAATGTTTCTAACAAACGAACATCTGAATCACTGAATGCATTGTTTTTATCTACATTTTGCAGGCTTACATAACTGGTAACTTTATTGCCCACGATCAGCGGAACATAAAGTAAGGACTTGGGCATTTCGGTACCCTGAACCACTTTTAATCCAAAATCGCTAAATGCTTTCTCTACATTATCATTGATAAGTATTTTCTGTTTAGTCATGATCAACTGGTAACGCAGTTTATCATAACGTCGGGGTTCGGCAAAGTATCGTTCTCCTTTTTCGAAAAGAAAATTAAATTTTTC
>JANMLJ010000024.1:0-6561 GCA_031372465.1 Chitinophagaceae bacterium
CAGTTGCGCATAAGAATCGGAACATCATTCAGCAGCTACGAAGCAGCCAAAAAAAATCTGCAAACAGAAATAGGCATACAAACATTTGATGAAATAGTAGTGAAAGCAAAACTGGCATGGGAAAAAGTATTGTCACAGGTAACCGTACAAGGTAGCGATGAAAAAAATAAGCGGATTTTTTATACTGCCATGTATCATGCCATGCAGCACCCCCGTCTGTTCAGTGATGTGGATGGAACTTATCCAAAATTTTCCGGAAAACAGGAGGCTAAAAAAATGGTAGTTGGCAATTACTATGATGATTTTTCCATGTGGGATATTTACCGTGCTCAACTGCCATTACTCGAAATACTGGATCCGGATTTGATCAATGAATTTGTTCGTTCGCTGATAATAAAGGGGCAGCAGGGTGGGTGGTTACCTATTTTCCCTTGTTGGAATAGTTATACCGCTGCTATGATTGGTGATCATGTATCCGCCTTTATTGCATCAGCCTATGCAAGGGGGATCAGGAAATATGATGTAACGGAAGCCTATCGGCTGATGAAGAAGAATGCTTTTGAAATGGCAGATGTAAAGGACTATAAAAACGGAATGGGAAGAAGGGCATTACCGACTTACCTGCAATATGGTTACATTCCCATGGAAGACAGTGTTCCCATCGCTTTTCATAAAAAAGAACAGGTAAGTCGTACACTTGAATATGCATTTGATGATTATGCATTATCAGTGGTGGCTAAAGGGTTGAATAAAACGGATGATTATAAAAAATTACTTCAGCGCTCTTTCAATTATAAGAATGTATTTGATCCAGCGGTTGGTATGATGCGGGGAAAACATATTGATGGCAAATGGAGCGAATCCTTTCATCCCGATATGCGGGAAAAGTATATAACCGAAGGAACTCCCCGGCAATATAGTTTTTATGTGCCGCAGGATGTACCCGGGTTGGCTGCACTAATGGGAGGGACGGGGCAATTGGAAAATTCACTGGATAGTTTGTTTGAAAAAAATGAATATTGGCATGGTAATGAGCCGGGGCACCAGATACCCTTTATGTACAACTTTACTGCATCACCGTGGAAGACACAAAAATATGTACGCAGCATTTTACAGCAAGAATACAGCGATGGACCGGGTGGTTTAAGTGGCAATGATGATGCAGGCCAGATGAGTGCCTGGTATGTTTTTGCGGCGTTGGGGTTTTACCCCGTAAATCCCGTTTCGGGAGAATACCAGTTATGTTCACCCTTATTTGATAAGGCAACCCTACGCCTGGGTGGCAATAAAAAATGGGAGATTGATTGTCATAAATCTTCTTCCAATGCTATGTACATCCAGCAAATAAAATTGAATGGAAAAATGTATGATAAGAATTTTATAACCTATCAACAAATCATGCAAGGCGGGAAAATGGAAATTTGGCTAGCAGAAAAGCCATCTTTATGGGGAAGTAAAATTTCCAGCAGTTCCGCAGGATTATTGCTAAAATAGACAGGTGAAAATTGTATTCCAATTTTCCGGGTTTGCTATAAAAGGCTTTTGCATTTATTTAAAGAATACTATACATTTGAAAAGCACCTGTAAAATTTTATTCTTTATTATCAGGTTAAAGTATCAGATTGGCAGCCTTCTTTAAAATTATTTTCAATAAAAAGAATTAAAGCATGAAAAAGTTAAGTATTGTTTTTGTATTGTCGCTCATTGCCTTTGAAGGGGCAATAGCACAGGAAACCGGCACCGCTAAAAAAGATATGGCAAAGCTTATTGATGAACAATTCAACTTTGCTGCACTGCAATACAAAGTATTAGCCAAAAATGTTCCGCCGGATGTAATGCCAAAAACATTTAATACAAAAACAAATAAAGTGGAAACGAGCAATACCAAATGGTGGTGCAGCGGTTTTTTCCCGGGGTCACTCTTGTATATTTATGAATACACTAAAGATGCAGAAATAAGAAAAGAGGCAGAAAAAAGATTAGCGATTTTAGAAAAAGAGAAGCATTATAAAGGCAACCACGATCTTGGATTTATGATGTATTGCAGTTTTGGCAATGCAAACAGGTTATTTGGAAAACCCGAAGACAAAGCTACCATTGATACGGCTGCTGCTTCTTTAGCTACCCGGTATCGACCGTCAATAAAAGCCATACAGAGCTGGGACAGTTCTGCCAATTTTAAATGCCCGGTTATTATTGATAATATGATGAATCTTGAATTATTAAACTGGGTATCTGACCATGGAGGAAATGCCCGGTATAAAGAAATTGCCATCACGCATGCCAACACTACCATACAAAATCATTACAGACCTGATTATAGTGCATACCATGTATTGGATTACGATTTAGCAGCAGGTAAAGTTGCCCGTAAAAAAAACCACCAGGGTGCATTTGATTCATCAGCATGGGCAAGGGGGCAGGCCTGGGGCTTTTATGGTTTTACCATGATGTACCGGTTTACAAAAGATAAAAGGTATTTGCAACAGGCAAAAAATATAGCCGGGTTTTTACTCAATCATCCTAATTTACCGGAAGATAAAATTCCCTACTGGGATTTTGATGCTCCTAAAATTCCGAATGCTTTAAGGGATGCTTCAGCTGGTGCTATTATGGCTTCTGCTTTCCTGGAATTAGGACAGTACACAACAGGAAAGGAGAAAAAGCAATATGTAGCTATAGCAGAAAAAATGATAAGATCACTTTCTTCAGACAAATACCGGGCTAAATCAGGAACAAACGGGGGATTTATAATAATGCATGGTGTAGGCCATCTGCTGGGCAATTCAGAAGTGGATCAACCACTTACTTATGCCGATTATTATTTTTTAGAAGCATTGAAAAGATATAAGGATTGGTATTTGAAAAATTAATAGATGGGATAATTGCGCTTTAAAGGTGTTAATCTAAAATAATCAATAAGCCGGTCAGCATTGTCCGGCTTTTTTTTCGTTGAAAATTTTAAAATCGGAAAAAATGCTGCTCCTTACACTTGCTCTGTTATAGATGTCGGTAGTAAAGCCAGTCACTTACAAATAATGCAGCATGGAAATAGCCCTGAAATATAGCTTGAGTAGTTCGATGGTGGAAGATGGAAATACCGGCCAAATGGGAAATTTGTATACAGATTAATCAATATATTTAGTACAAATAAAAACCAGATGCTAAGACGCAATTTTCTCAAACAGGGTTCTGCTGCCATACTACTATTGGGTAGTGGTGAAATTGTTAAGCTAACGGATAATTATGAAGCATGGAATAAGAAACCGGTGCTCCGGTTTGCAGTTGCCTCTGATGGACATTACGGGCAAAAGAATACGGACTATGAAAAATTTCATGCCGAACTGACTGCCAATATCAACAGGCTGCACAGGGAAAATCCATTTCATTTTTGTGTAGTAAACGGGGATGTGGTGCATGATGATAAAACGCATTACCCTGCCGTGAAAAAAGCCCTGGACAATTTCAACGTAAAATATTATGTAAGCCAGGGTAATCATGACATGGTAACCGCGGAGGAATGGGAGCAAGTATGGAATATGCCCGTCAACATTGATTTTAAAATAAAAAAGAATTCTGTATTGATTGGCACCACCAGTAATAAAGAGGGTACTTATCTTCCTCCCAATATCAATTGGTTTGCTGAAAAACTGGAAGAGCATAGAAATCAGAAAAATATTTTCATTTTTATACATATAAACCCGGGTAAGCTAACGAAGCATGCTGTTGATAGTCCGGCATTTTTCGAGTTGCTGGCAAAGTATAAAAATGTCAGAGCTATTTTCAACGGGCACGATCACGATGAAGACAATATTAAAATGAAAAACGACATCCCTTTTATATTCGATGCACATTTTGGCGGTAATTGGGGTACTGCTTACCGCGGCTTCAGAATTGTAGAATTGAGAAAAGATAATAGCCTGCTTACCTATATTTTAAATCCAACCGATAAAATAAACGAACATACTTTTTATTAATGAGAAAATTAATTTGCGCTGCCATTCTGTTTGTCTCCTTTTTTTCAATGGCACAATCCTATCAGCCCAATTGGGAATCGCTGGATAAAAGACCAGTGCCGCAGTGGTATAGTAATGCAAAATTCGGCATCTTTATTCATTGGGGTTTGTATGCTGTTCCTTCCTGGGCTACCAATTCATATGCAGATGGATTTGGTAGTAATTATGCTGAATGGTATTGGCAAAGATTGTTTGCACCCAATTTAAAAATTCATAAAGATTTTATTGATTTTCACGAGAGGGTTTATGGTAAAAATTTTAAGTACCAGGATTTTGCCCCAAAATTTACGTGCGAAATGTTTGATCCCGGCCAATGGGCTAAACTGTTCAAAGAATCCGGAGCAAAATATGTGGTACTCACCAGCAAACATCATGATGGTTTTTGTCTATGGCCTTCGGTACAATCCTGGAACTGGAATGCAGTAGATGCAGGTCCTCATCGTGATCTGGCAGGCGATTTAAGCAATGCCGTAAAAAAGGCAGGCTTGCATATGGGATTTTATTATTCTTTATATGAATGGTTTAATCCATTATACAAAACTAATGTGGATGCATATGTTAAGGAGAGAATGTTGCCACAGATGAAAGATCTGGTAACCCGCTATAATCCGGATCTGCTATGGGCAGATGGCGATTGGGAACATTCTGCCACAACCTGGAAAAGCCAGGATTTTTTTGCCTGGTTGTATAATGAATCACCGGCAAAAGAAAATATTGTGGTAAATGACAGATGGGGTAATGATACCAAAAGTGCTCATGGTAGTTTTCAAACTTCCGAGTATGGTAGTGGTAAGATATCCGGAAACCGGCCATGGGAAGAAACCCGTGGTATCGGGGCATCTTTTGGGTATAACAGAAATGAAAGTCTGGAACAATATGCAACCAGTGAGCAGCTGGTACATGAACTGATAAATGTGGTGGCAAGAGGAGGAAATCTATTGCTGAATATAGGCCCGGCTGCGGATGGAACTATTCCTGTTATCATGCAGCAACGGTTAATGGATATCGGCAGCTGGCTAAAAGTAAATGGAGAAGCCATTTACGATACAAAAGCATGGGACAATGCACCGCCTGTAAATAAACAAACTGATTTGTTCTTTACCCAAAAAGAAAAATATATTTATGCCATTACTACAAGATGGAAAAAGGAATTGGTTATAAATAATATTGCAAAACCCCAGTCAGTAAGTATGCCCGGCTATAAGGGGAATGTAGCGTTTAGTTATAAAAATAATATACTGGTTATAAAAATGCCGGTTTTAACCCCGGATATAATTCCCTGCAGTTATGCATGGGTTTGTAAAATTGAATTATAGCCAATTGATGTCAATTCAATTGAGAATGATATACTTATTTTAAAAATGAAAATTTTAATCATTACAGTAATATCGCTGCTGTCTGTTTCGGCTGTTGCACAAACAAAATTAGTTTTGGTAAATGAAGGTAAAAGTAATTATCAGATTATTATTTCTAAAAATGCTGATTCAACAGATAAGAGGGCCGCTTTTATTTTACAGGATTACATTAAAAAAATAGCGGGTGTTCAGCTTTTACTTAAAACTGATGCGGAAGCACAAAACCAGACTGAAATTGTAATCGGAAAAACTAACCGCTGTAGCAAAAAGGAATGGGGTATACTATTAAATGATTTAAAGGAGGATGGATATTATCTAAAGTCTAAAGGCAAAAAATTATTTATTGCTGGAGGAACTGGTAAAGGAGTAATATATGGGGTGGTTGGTTTTTTAGAAGACTATTTAGGTTGCAGAAAATATGCTCCTCAAACTGAATTCATCCCGGATTTAAAAATAATTAGCATTAAATCTATTAATGATAAGCAGGTGCCACCTGCCGGAATACGCATCATTAATGGTGGTTTCGCTGATGATACCGATTATAAAGATTGGCGCAAAATAAATACAGTTGCTGATAATTGGAGCGATAAGGACTGGAAAGGATACTATGTGCACACATTTAACCGGTTGGTGCCATCCAACAATTATTTTGAAGCACATCCCGAATATTTTTCTTTGATAAATAATAAAAGGATTCCTTATGGGCAGCTTTGCCTGTCTAATCCGGAAGTATTTGTAATAGCAGTGAGAAAGTTAAAAGAAGAAATGTTGCTGCATCCACAGATAAAGTATTGGAGTGTTAGTCAAAACGATAATTATGATTATTGTCAATGCGATGCCTGCAAAAAAATTGATGCTATTGACGGGGGGCCAACCGGTTCGCTTTTGAATTTTGTAAACAAAGTTGCAGCAGCTTTTCCTGATAAAATAATTACCACGTTGGCTTATCAATATTCCCGAAAGCCCCCCTTACAAACCTGGCCTGCTTCCAATGTAATGATAACCCTTTGTACCATTGAATTAAATAGAAGTCTTCCAATCGAATCAGACCCGGCCAGCAGATCTTTTAAAAATGATATTATTGGGTGGAGTAAGATTTGTACGAACATTATGCTGTGGGATTATGAAGTACAGTTTACTAATTATTTGTGTCCGTTCCCATTATTTCATACGTTACAACCCAATATACA
>JANMLJ010000048.1:0-8194 GCA_031372465.1 Chitinophagaceae bacterium
TTTGGAACGGTGACAGCCCTTTAATATCTTCGCTACTATGCCGGAACAATTATCCAACGAACAATTATTGCAAGCAGCCAGTGAATTTGGCACACCCTTGTATGTGTATCATGCTGAAAAGATTAAAGAACAATATCAAAAACTTACCGCTGCCTTTTCTATACTGGATACAAAATTTTTTTATGCCAGTAAGGCACTTACCAACATCAATATTCTACGGTATATAAAAGAGATCGGTTGCAATATTGATTGCAGCTCCATCAATGAAGTTAAGCTGGCTTTGCATGCAGGGATGGATCCGCAGCGGATTCTTTATACTTCCAATGGAATTGCCTTTAGTGAAATAGAAGAAGCGGTTGCTGCAGGTGTACATATTAATATCGACAGCCTGTCTAACCTGGAAAAATTCGGGAAAAATTATGGCCATACTTACCCGGTAGGAATCAGAATACGACCTGATATAATGGCCGGCGGCAATTTAAAAATTTCTACAGGGCATGGCGGCAGCAAATTTGGCATCCCGGTTAATCAGTTGCCGCTGATTGAAGAGGTCGTAAAATCAACGGGAATGCATATTCGCACTTTACATATTCACACCGGTAGCGATATTAAAGATGCGGCAGTATTTGTACAGGGGATAGAAGTATTGTTTGAGATGATTCCCCATTTTCCGGAATTGGAAGTCATTGATCTGGGTGGTGGATTCAAAGTTCCTTACAAGCCTGGTGAAAAAGAAACCGATATTAACGGGCTGGCACAAAAGATAAAAGAGGCTTTTGACAATCATGCCATCTCAGGAAAAACGACTGCAACTAAAAAATTCCAATTGTGGTTTGAACCGGGAAAATTTTTAGTGAGTCAATGTGGTTTTATGCTGGCACAGGTAACGGTGTTAAAAGATACGGGTTCAATCCTGTTTGCCGCCGTGAACAGCGGGCTCAACCACCTGATACGTCCAATGATGTATGATGCCTATCATCATATTGAAAATATTTCTAACCCTGGCGGCGAAGAAAAACTGTATACCGTAACGGGCAATATTTGTGAGACAGATACATTTGCGGCCGATAGAAAAATAAACGAGATCCGGGAAGGAGATTTCCTGGCCTTTTATAATGCAGGGGCTTATGGTTTTGAGATGGCTTCTAACTACAACTCAAGATTTAAACCGGCTGAAGTATTAATAAAAGACAGAAAAGTAAAACTCATCCGGAAGAGGGATGAGTTTAAAGATTTGCTGAGCAATCAGATAGAACCAGGATAATATTTTATTTCTCTGCAACCGGATTTACTGTAATAACTGTTGTAGTTTTTGATGTAACCGGTAAAGTGCCAAATGCTGCTTCTGTATTGCCATTTGATGCTGTAGTAATTGTTTTTTCCTTCATAATACCGGTAACACGATCAAGAATAATTTTTCCCGTCGATTTATTATTCATCGTTGTGGTGGTTTCACTGCCCATCATTTCAGCCTTTGATACAGTAACAGAATTTTCAGCAAAATCAACAACAATGGTTGAATCGTTAATATCTGCAATAGTATATCCTGCATCTACTTTTCCTCCATTTGACTGGTAAGAAGTTGTCCAGGTATCACCTTTGCCACCTTCACCATCCGGCAACACTTTAAAAAAACTGGGTTTACCTTTTTGAGGCGGTTGTACCAGGTCCAGTACATCTTTCAGCATGGTAGTAATCATTGCCATACGACCATCTGCTTTAGAAAGCTCCACTTTTTCCGGCATGGCCATCATCACTTTTCCTGCAGGGTCAATGATAATATCATATTTTTTTTCCAGCATATCCTTTACTGTTTTACCAAAAGGGCCATTAAGATCTTTTTCTTTATCCGGATCAAATCCCATTTTTGTACCCATACCGTCAAAGCTAAAAGCGATACGCTGCACCTGGTGATTTAATGTACTATTGTCTTCTGTAGTATTGGTTACTTTATAAGAATGTTTACCAGTGGCATCTACTTTAAAGTCAATAGCCTGCCCCATTGCTTGTTGTGAAATGGTGGATTTTACAGTCATATTTACTTCAAGTGTCTGACCTTGCTCAAATTTTAATTTCCCGGTTACTTTTTGGGAAAAAGTAGTGGCAGCAATAGCTAAAAGGCAAAAAAGTGAAACGGTGATTTTTTTCATAAATGAAGAAGTTGAATGATATGAACTAGTACCACCCAAAAACAACCTGGAGTAGTATAATGTTCAAAATTGACGAAACTATGCCAAAATCGTTGCAGTACGGGGAAAAATAATTGTTATATGTACCACTATTGTCCCCTGGGGCAAACGTATTAAAAAAACGAATACATGCACACGGATAACGCGGATTAGATGGATATTCACGGATGGGATGTAAAGAAAGAAGTTTGGCCACAGATTAACACGGATTAACACAAATTATTTGCTGCGCAAAGGAATACAGGAAAACGAGGACGCGGATTAGATGGATATTCACGGATGGGATGTAAAGAAAGAAGTTTGGCCATTTCTAATAAAATAATAATGAAGTATTTTAAGCGGTTTGTCCTCAATTGCCCCCATAATTTCATCTGAACTTCCTATTTTTAAATAGTTTTTTACTTAAACTTAATTATTATGCCAATAAGAATGACAGACGATCCGGTGGATCCTAACCAACATGATGACGATGGTGGTGGTGGCAGGGGACCTAACCGGCCAGGGGGTGGTGGGGGCGGTGGACTTCTTTCACTGCTGCCTTTGTTAATGGGTTTGTTTAAGGGCAAAGGAATTTTTCTGCTGTTAATACTAGCAGCAGGGGCTTTTTTCCTTTTCAAAAGTGGTAATTGCAATGTAGCAGAGATAGTAAAAAAATTCTCTTCGAGCGGTTATAACTTTGATAAGAATGAGTTTAATAAAGCATCGGTCTATGAAGGTTTGGAAGATGATGCCGGAAAAAACCCTTTGCCCGAAGCGGTATCCTTATTAAAGTATGCACCCACCAGGGGAAACCAGGGGCAACAAGGCAGTTGTGTAGCCTGGAGTTGTGCCTATGCTTCTCAAACAATAGTAACAGCGGCGGCAACGGGGGCAGACCCGAATCAAATCAGGTTCAGTCCTTCTTATTTATACAACCAGATAAAATTGGATGGTTGCCAGGGATCTTATATTCAAAGGGCCATGGAGTCTATGCGAAGCAATGGTGGTGTGGCATTGAGTCAATATCCGTATAATGATCAGGACTGCGACAGAGAACCCAGCTCCTCCGATGTGCAAAAAGGGCGGCAAAATGTGATACATGGATTTACCAGAATTACCAATGGCGATAACGTAAATGAAATAAGTGTAAGAGGTATAAAAGAACACCTTGCCAAAAATGCGCCGGTTGCAATCGGGATGATGGTAGGGCAGAGTTTTATGCAGGATATGATGGGGCAGGAGCTTTGGCAACCTCAGGGAATGGATGAATCACAAATGGGAATGGGTGGCCATGCCATGAGTGTTATTGGTTATGATGACAGAAAGTATAATGGAGGGGCTTTCCAGATAATGAATAGCTGGGGACCAGAATGGGGTAAGGAAGGTGTGGCGTGGGTTCGCTATGGCGATTTTAAAAAGTATGTAAGAGAAGCCTATGGCATCGATCCGTTGCCAAAAAGAACGGAAGTGGCAAACATACCATTAGAATGTAATATCGGGTTGGTGAATAATGATGGGGGGAAAAATATTCCATTGCGTGTTACAGCAGGAAATATGTTTCAAACAACCGCTGCTATTCCGAAAGGGACAAGATTTAAAATGTCCATACAAAATGCTACAGAATGTTATATCTATGTTTTTGGCCAGGAGACTAACGGTAGCAGCTATGTGCTATTCCCCTATCTTAAAAATGGGGAAACGGTCTCCAAACATTCTCCTTATTGCGGTATTACGGGTTACCGGTTATTTCCCAAAGCGCAATCTATGGAAGCGGATAGTATTGGTAACAGGGATTTTATAGGTATTGTTGTCAGTAAAGAAGAGCTGGATTATAACCAGCTGAATGGGGCTATCAGCCGTAGCAGCAGGCCTGATTACCTGGGAAAAATAAATGAAGCCTTGCAAAGTATCCTGATCAGAACGGCGAGATTTAACAATACAAATGATGGTTCTATTTATTTTAAAGTGGATGCCAATAGTAATAAAGCCGTAGCTTGTGTTGTTGCTATTGATAAACAGTAAAATCATGAAGAAAATAATTTTTATAGTAGCTATTTTCTTTGTTTATGTATCCTGTTTTTCACAGGACTTAACAAAGTTCAAGCTGTATAAACCCGAAGAGAACGCGACTGTAGAAATTGCTTCCGCACTGAAAAAAGCGAAGGATGCCGGCAAACATGTACTGGTACAAATCGGAGGTAACTGGTGTATCTGGTGTGCCCGCTTCAATGAATTTGTAACCAATGATAAATCACTGGATTCATTGGTTACCAGTAACTATGTTGTCTATCACCTGAACTATAGTAAGGAAAATAAAAACAATGATCTGCTGACAAAATATGCATTTCCGCAGCGTTTTGGTTTTCCTGTTTTCCTGGTATTGAATGAAAAGGGGGACTTGATTCATACACAAACTTCCTGGTACCTCGAATCAGGTAAGAGTTATGATAAAGAAAAAGTTACCGCTTTTTTTAATGATTGGGGAAAGAAAGCTTTTGACCCTTTACAATACAAAGAGCAATAAATGAATCCCCAAGCAGCTGATTTTATAAAGTTAATGATGCATCCTGTAAAATTCAGGTTATTTCTGTTTTTCAAATTACCCAGTGCCTTTTTTTCGGGTGTGCGTCTCCGGGATATTGATGCCGGCCAATGCCGCGTCTCCGTTCCCTATAAATGGTTTTCGCAGAACCCGTTTAAGTCCACGTATTTCGCCTGCCTGGCAATGGCGGCAGAAATGAGTACGGGTGTATTAGGGATGATGCAATTGCACAAACGAACACCGGCTGTATCGATGCTGGTTGTTGGATTAGAAGCCAATTATCATAAAAAAGCAACTGAACGTACCAATTTTATATGTGAAGATGGGGCGCTGATCCAAAAAGCAGTGGAAGAAACGATCGCCACCGGTGAAGCAAGAATAGTAAGAGCAACTTCCGTTGGAAAAAATACAAAAGGAGAAGTAATCGCAGAATTTTTTATTACCTGGTCATTTAAAGCAAAATCAACAAAATGAAAATCGCCTTTCATGGTGCCGCCAGAACGGTTACCGGTTCCAAGCATTTACTGACGTTAAAAGATGGTAAAAAAATATTGTTAGACTGTGGTATGTTTCAGGGGTTGGGAAAAGAAACGGATATCCTTAACCGAAATTTTGGTTTTGATCCTAAAGAGGTCAATGCAATGATTCTTTCACATGCGCATATTGATCATAGTGGATTGATTCCACGTTTGGTGGCAGAAGGTTTCCGGGGAAAGATATTTTGCACACCGGCCACCAGGGATTTGACCACTGTATTGCTGGAAGATTCTGCCGAAATACAGGAAAACGAAATAAAGTACCAGAACAAACGCAGGGCGGCGGAAGATATGCCCTATTTGCAGCCGTTATATACAGCCGAAGATGCAAAGAAGGCAGCCGATCACCTGGAAGAAAAAGACTATGGCCAGTGGTTTGATGTGATAGAAGGAGTGCAGGCCATGTACACCGATGCAGGTCATATTATTGGCAGCGCCTGTGTGCATGTAAGGGTGAAGGAAGATGGAAAAGAAACCCGTATCACGTTCAGCGGTGATGTGGGCCGTTATCGGGATGCAATATTAAAATCTCCTGAAACATTTCCGCAGGCCGATTATATTTTAGTAGAATCCACTTATGGCAATAGTCTGCATGATCTCAATATGACCACACCTGATATACTGCTTCGATGGATTGAAAAAGCCTGTGTACAGAAAAAAGGAAAACTCATCATGCCGGCATTTAGTGTAGGCCGCACCCAGGAATTATTATATGCGTTGAACCAGCTGGAAGTTGAAAATCGGTTACCCGACCTGGATTATTATGTGGACAGCCCTTTAAGTATTGAAGCCACCATGATTGTAAAGAAGTATCCGCATTATTTTAATAAGACAGTAGAGAAACTGATGCGAACGGATAATGATCCCTTTGGTTTTAAAGGGCTACGGTATGTACAAACGGTGGATCAATCTAAGCAGCTCAATTTTCAAAACGGGCCCATGGTTATCATTTCTGCCAGCGGAATGGCTGATGCAGGCAGGGTAAAACACCATATCAGTAACAATATTGAAAATAGCCGCAACACTATTTTATTGACCGGGTATTGCGAACCACATTCGTTGGGGGGAAGGTTAATAGCTGGTAATAAGGAGGTAAGTATCTATGGTGTAGTACATGAAGTACATGCAGAAATAGGGGCGATCCGAAGTATGAGCGCCCATGGTGATTATGAAGATCTTTCGCAATGGCTGGCTTGCCAGGATAAAAAACAGGTGAAGAAATTATTCCTGGTTCATGGTGAATATGATGTTCAGCAGGATTTTAAAACCTGGCTAACCAAAAAGGGGTTTGCAGATATAGAAATACCTGCGCAGCATTATGAGGTTGGGTTGACCTGAAAATTTTAAGAGAATTTGCCACAAAGGCACTAAGACAGGGAGGCACGGAGAAGAAAACACCTCTTTCTAAAATCTCTTCTTAGTGTCTTGGTGCCTCCGTGCCTCCGTGTTTCAAACCCTTTAAGCAACGTAAGAAATAAAATTTTGAAACATAGGAGCATTATGAGGTGGGGCTGACCTGATAATTAAATAACAAAGCTGATCTGTATCAAACTCCTACAGCAATAGGTTTGATATAGATAAAAAATAAAAAAGACCCGATTAAGGGGCTTTGTACGGGAGAGCAGACTTGAACTGCCGTCCGCCGCGGCGGATATGCATCCGATGCTCAATGCAATAATGTTTTAATAAAATCTCTACCTGCACCAGTTTTTAGCCATTTTTCATAGGCCATAGCCTCCTTTTTAGTTGCAAATTCTTTGGTGTAAATAAGTTTCCATGGGCGGTACTTAGCAGTCCAATCTTTTCCTAAATAATTATGTGATTCTATTCTATTGACAAGATCAGAGGAATAACCCGTGTAATGCTTTCCAAATTTTTCAGAAAATAATATGTAAACTGTAAATTTCATATCCCCAATAAAAGAAGCCCCGATTAAGGGGCTTTGTACGGGAGAGCAGACTTGAACTGCCGACCTTCGGGTTATGAATCCGATGCTCTAACCAGCTGAGCTACCCCCGCAAAGGGTTGATCCGCCGCAATTTTAAATGTAGACGGGCGGCAAAAATAATGCTTTTAAGGCTATTTTATTAAACAAAAAAGCCCCCATTTTCAATTTTTCCCTCCCGGAGCCGATAGCTATCGGCTCCCTTACTGTTTCAAAAGAAGTTTTTATTTAACCTGATTTGTACATTTAATAAGAGAGTGACAGGAGACTCCGGGGGAAATGAAACCCATAAACGAGGGATGATTGGTTTATTATCCGTGCTATTGTATACTTTTGATAGTATCATATGATACTATCATGAAGCCACCTTATACCATTACTCCGGAAATATTAACTGCGATAAGCGCTATCTCCGAAAAAGTAGGTGCCATCAAAGCGGCGCACCTGCAATATCCCAGAGCTGAACTCCGAAAAATGAATCGTATTAAGACGATACATTCATCCCTGCAAATTGAAGGAAATGCTTTAACCATTCAGCAGGTTACGGCGTTACTCGAGAACAAAAGGGTAATAGCTCCTGAAAAAGATATCCGGGAAGTCAAAAACGCTATTGTTGTTTATGATCAGCTGGAAAAACTGAATTCCGTAAGCCTGCCTGCCTTTTTGAAGGCACATGCCATTTTAATGAAAGGCCTTGTTTCATCGGCGGGGAAGATCCGGACCACTTCGGTGGGGATCGTAAAAGGGACAAAACCGGCTCACCTGGCACCAGCAGCTAAAATGGTCAGGCCGCTAATGAATGAACTGTTTCACTACCTGAAAACAGATAAAGATCCGGTACTTATCAAAAGTTGTGTATTTCATTACGAACTGGAATTCATCCATCCCTTTGCTGATGGTAATGGTAGAATGGGTAGGCTTTGGCAACAACTAATTTTAATGAAAGAAAATCCCATATTTGAATATATAGCAGTAGAATCAATGATTAAAGCCAATCAACGTG
>JANMLJ010000062.1:0-15132 GCA_031372465.1 Chitinophagaceae bacterium
GGTTAACGGGCAATTATTAGCGCTTGTTAACGGACAGCTATTGGCATTGGTAAATGGCCAATTAAATTTTGCAGTGTTTAGTAACGGTCAGTTACAAGCATTGGTAAATGGTCAATTACAGCCAATAGTCAACAATGGAACTATTGCAAATGGACAGCTACAGGCAGTGGTAAACGGCCAACTGCAGCCGATGGTAAATACCACTATTAGTAACGGGCAATTACAGGCAATTGTAAATGGTCAACTACTTGCTGTCGTAAACGGCCAGTTGCAAGCATTAGTCAATGGCCAGTTACTACCTATGGTTAATAACTTTAGTGTTGCTGGGGCCACCAATAATGCCAATACAGTAGCAATTGTCGATTATCACGACATTACCCTTCAGGGTGGATCGCTGGGCGGTATGTTTGCGATCAACATGATTACCGGGCTTAACGTAGGAACGCAAAAATTAATACCAGGTGCTTTTGTAAACGACAATTTTGATGTTAGCTATGGACTGGGTGAAGTGGCCATTCAACCAAGATTATTGGTTGTTAAAGCAAAAGACACTACCAAGGTTTATGGAGCAACTTTACCAACTTTAACTACAGTTGCAGATGGTTTCTCTTACGGACAAACTATGGCGAACTTTACTGCGCCAAACATTATTACAACAGCCACTGCAAGTTCCAATGTAGGTTTATACCCGATCACCTTAGGTGGAGGTAATGTTGGGTCTAACTATACCTTGTTATTACAAAATGGACAAATAGCTGTCACCAAAAAAGATTTGACCATTTCTGCAGACAATAAGTCCAAGATATTTGGCAGTGAAAATCCTCCATTAACACTTAGTTTTAATGGCTTGGTAAATGGCGATTTAGTGAATAATGTTTGTGTGAATCCAATTGTAGCGATTACTGACGTAACCACAAGTACACCAATTGGTGTTTACCCGATCACTATTCAAGTTTGCAATTCTCCCAATTATAATATTACATATACAAATGGAACGTTTACAGTTTCAGGTGTTGCACCTTCTATCAATTGCCCCGCCAACATTACTGTAAATAATGACCCCGGCCAATGCGGTGCTATCGTAAATTTTGCAGCAACTGAAACAACGGGTAATCCTGCATCTGCCATTTCGTATAGTCCTGCTTCAGGAAGTTTATTCCCTGTTGGAATTACAACGGTTACGGCTACAGCAACTAATGCAGTTGGTAGTTCTCTTTGTACATTTACTGTTACTGTCAGAGATAATCAGGCACCGGTATTAACAGGTGTGCCAGCTAATGTAACTGTGCAGTGCAACGGCGATATTCCCCAGGTTACAAACATCACTGTAACTGATAATTGCAGTAATAATTTGATTCCTGTTTATAACCAAAGTATAGAAATTTATGAGCAAGGTTGGGAAAATGGAACTAGTGGTTGGTCAGCAACAAATGGATATTCTTTTGAATTAGTGGACGATCCAAGCTCTCCATTCTCTCCAAAAGTTCATAAAATTACTCAGGCAGGAGCTGGTGGTAATTATTTCTCTCCTTTCATTGATGTACAGGCAGGTCGTACTTATATTGTATCCGGATGGATTAAATGGGAAAGCGGAAACACGCCATTTATCGGAATAGATCGATATAATAGCGCATCCGGTTATATTGGAGAAAATTGGTTAATAGGGGGACAAAACTATGTCGACAATTTTGGAGGAGCAGTAACAAATACTTCTTCTATTGCCACAGGTTGGAAATTTTATTCCAAAACCTTTACAGCGCCTGCTGGAACCAGTAAAGTGAAAATAAAAACAGAATTGTTTAGCGGACAATCAAAAGGAGGCCTTCCTATCGGTTATTTTGATAATATATCAATTGGAGAAGTAATAACCAATTTACCCACTACTACAGGGAATAAGGTAATCAAACGGACTTGGACAGCTACCGATGCTGCTGGAAATTTTACAACTGGCACGCAGACTGTGACTGTAAGAGATAATCAGGCGCCAACTGCTATTTGTAAACCAGTAACTGTGTATTTAAATGCAAACGGAATAGCTTCAATAACTGCTAATGATATAAATAATGGCAGTACTGATAATTGTTCTAATACATTAAATCTTTCTATCTCAAGAAGCACATTTAATTGTTCTGATATTTCTTCAACTCAGAGCATAGTAACTGACAGTTCATGGAAAGAAAGCTCAATTTATACTCCATCCCCATGGCCAGGTTGCAATGGTAACATTGTATGGTCAGGAGTATCTAGTCTTCCATCAGCTAACTCCTACACTATCAATCCTACAATATATTCTTATGCTACTGTCGTAATTCCTGGAACACAAGGTTTATATAATCTTAATGATGTTAGATATTACAGAAAACAATTTAATCTTACTTCATTAAATGGTATTAAGGCAACACTTCAAGCTTCAGTTGATAATGCAGTACAAATATTTATTAATGGAACTTCAGTGGCATTAGAAGCTAATCCGGATGTTGCAAATTTTACTGATCCAATTTTCCATAGAGTTGTAATAAATACAGCAGGTTCTAATATTAACGGAGGAACAGGATATCAATCATTTGATGATATTACAACTACAAATGCTTCAAATTTATTTATAGTTGGAACTAATGAAATTGTTCTTGCTGTTGCAAATTGTGAAGGAGATGACAGAGGTGCTGTTTCATTTAAAGCAGATATTGAGACAAACTCAGGTCGTATTCCAGTAGTATTAACAGTTTCTGATAATAATGGAAATTCTTCTTCATGCACAGCAATCGTAACAGTTATAGATAATATTGCACCAACAATTACTTGCCCTGCAAACATTACAGTAAATTCAAGTACTCCTGTAGTTGTAAATTATACTACACCTGTTGGCACTGATAATTGTACTGGAGCAACAACAACAAGAATTACAGGTTTAGCAAGTGGTGCTACTTTCCCCATGGGAACTACTACTGTAACTCACAGAGTAACTGATGCTTCAGGTTTAACTGCAACATGTTCATTTACTGTAACAGTAGAAGAACCTTGTTTACAACATCATTGGAAAGCTGATGGCAATTTTGCAGATTCTAAAGGAAATGCAACAGGAACTAATGTGGGTGGAGTTACATTTTCAAATGGTTTTGATAATTCAATAGGTAATAGTAGTTTTAATTTCACTAATACACCTTCTTATATTTCGTTGGGTACTTCAGGTTCAGTTCCTGGAACTGGTGATTTTTCAGTTAGTGCTTGGGTTAAAACTTTACCTGGAGAACAAAGGCCAATGGTTATTATTCAACAAAGAGATGGAAATGTAAACGGTGAATACATATTAAAAATTGGAGGATGGCATGCTCAACAATCAACAGATCCATATTATGCAGGCAAAGCATATTTCTTAATTTATGAAAACGCTACTCCAGTTTTAGATTTATTTTCTAATACATTAGTTAATAATGGTAATTGGCACAAAATTAAAGGCGAAAGAGTTGGAACTACAATCAAGTTATATGTCGATGATGTACTAGAAGCAACTGGAAATACATCTATTGTAGTTAATTTAAATAACGCAATTACAACAACTATAGGTAGAGATATTAGAGATAATGGTTCTCAATTTTATGGTCAAATAGACGATATAAAAGTTTCTATTTGTAACCCGCCGTCTAATATACAGGCCAATAATTCAGGAACACCAGCGAATTCGCTATCTGTAAGCGAACCGGTAACTGATAAGGACAGCAAACCCTATTTAGATAAAATATATCCCAATCCTGCTCATTCTACGATAAGGCTACAGCTAAAAGATGATGTGCAATCGGTTAACGACATACGTATGTACGACGGGGTGGGCAAATTGACTGTACGATCTTCCAGAAGGATTAATACGGGTCTTTATGAAATAAATGTTTCAGGATTGTCACCGGGTATTTACATCATACAGGCGAAAACCGCCGCCGGCCTAAAAACTTTTAAATTTATTAAATTGTAAAAACAAAAAGGAAAGAGGTTTCGGCCTCTTTCTTTATTTTTCTTACCTTAACAACAAATTAATTTATTAACGACCCTTACATGAATCTAAAAAAGATTTTATTAATACTGGTTTTGGTATCCGGCTCTGCCGCTTCGGGCCAAACGAATTCAGGTAAGGATACTGCAACTGTTAATGCATTGCTCAGTGAAAGTAAAAGCCTGGTAGGCTCTGATTCCGCCAAAGCAATCAGCCTCTCCCTGCAGGCAAAGAAAATGGCCCGTGAATTAAAATACCCCAAGGGAGAAGCGTATGCCCTAAAGAATATTGGCATGGTGTATTATATGAAAGGAATGTATGGAGAAACGCTGGATTTCTGGAATCAATCTTTACAGGTTTTTGAAAGTATCGGAGATGATGTGGGTACCTCCAATTTGTTGAACAATATTGGCGCTATTTATCTAAACCAGGGAGCAGATGATAAAGCTCTTGAATACAGCCTCAGATCTTTGCAACTGGCAGAAAAAATTAGTGATACCTTGCGAATGATCTCTGCTTTAACCAATGTGGGGTCTATCTATCATAATAAACGGGACCCGGTGGCTATAGATTATTTACTAAAAGCAATACCCCTGGTAGAAAACAGCAGTAATAAAGCAGCGTATGTTGTCATCACTGCAAACATGGGGGAAATTTATTTTGACAATAATAACAATACAAAAGCTGTCGAGTTTTTTCAGAAATCTATCAGAAGCACAGTCAATGATTCCGCTGCCGCATTCGCCTATAACGGCATCGGCAAAGTATATCTTAAGCAGGGATATTTTAACCTGGCATTGGAGAACCACAATAAGGCATTGGCAATCGCAGAAAAAGAGGACGATAAATTTCAGGTGATACGCAGCCTGCGAGGGCTGGCAGATGTTTATGAAAAACAAAACAATACTTCGCTTGCCGTACAATATTACAGCAGGGCAAGGAAAATTGCTGAACAGATGGATGATGTAAAGATTGAACTCAAGGACTTATACAAAGACATGTCTGTTGCCTATGCGAAACAAAAAGATTTTTCTAATGCTTATTTGTATAAAACCCTTTATAGCGATATCAAAGACACACTATATAATCTTGATACCAAAAAGAAATTAAATCAGCTTCAATTCGATTTTGAACTTTCTAAAAAAGAAGTGGAAATAAATCTGAAAGAAGCGAGGATAAAATCTGAAAAACAAGCCAGAACCGGTGTGACTATTGGATTAGGTTTGTTATTGATTTTAGTGTTTAGCATTTACCGAAACTATTTACAAAAAGCAAGAACCAACAAAATTCTGGATAAACAAAAAGATCAGATTGAGCAACTGTTGTTGAACATACTTCCTAAAGAAGTAGCGTCGGAATTGCAAGCCACCGGTGAATCAAAACCCAGACATTTTGAAGAAGTGTCTGTTTTATTCACCGATTTTAAAGGTTTCACCGGTATTGCAGATAAATTATCTCCGACCGAAGTGGTGGAAAAGTTGAATGAATGCTTTATGGTATTTGACAATATCATAGAAAAGCATGGTCTTGAAAAAATAAAAACCATTGGGGACTCTTATATGTGTGCAGGGAATATTCCTTCCCTTAGCCCCGATCATATATATAAAATAATTAAAGCAGCCTTGGAGATACAGAATTTCATACAGGAGTATAACGTACGCCAGGCCGAAAAGGGTTTCCAGGCATGGGAAATAAGGATTGGAGTGCATGTAGGCCCGGTGGTAGCAGGTGTGGTGGGCAAAAAGAAATATGCCTATGATATTTGGGGCAGCACTGTGAACATAGCAAGCCGTATGGAAAATAATTGCACGCCGGGCAGGGTGAATATTTCAGCACACACTTATGAAATTATAAAGGACCGGTTTGAATGCAGCCACCGGGGAAAGATATTTGTAAAAAGCCTTGGTGATTTGGATATGTACTTCGTAGAATATGAAAAAAACATGCCGGATGTATCTATTGCCAATAAATATTCTTTTCCGTCCGGAGTCTCACAACCACATTAAAATACGAAGCAGAATTTTCATGTAAAAATTTTTTCTCTTACCTGTACAGCGGACTCCGGGCCTATATGAAACGAAAATCATTAATTGTCAGACCCGGAGTCTCTTGCTGTTTCAAAAGAAATTTTCATTCTAATTGTTTTGCACATTTAATAAGTGAGTAAAAGGAGACTCACCGGGCGGAAAAAAGTAATACTAAACTAAACTTCCTGTCAACTTTTGTGAATTTGTTCAGTGATAGAAAATTTTCAAAAAACACTGCTCATTAAACAGCCCTGATCCAGCATGCACTCAATTTTTTCTATTTTAAACTTTCCTTATCATTAATAGTACAATCCACGTTTTAGATCATTAATCTTAAACCTGTATTTATGCGAGCCATACTAAATACCGCTGCTCCTTTTGTCCTGTTCTTCTTTTGCTTTACAGGGTTAAAAGCACAAACCGAAACAAGAAAATTCAGCATTCTTATTACAAATGAACAAAAAAAAGCTGTTGTAAATGCAGATGTTGAGCTGGTCGACAATTTTGGAAAAGTGCTGAAAAGCAAAACAAATAACGAAGGAATAGCAAGCTTTGACATTGGCCCCGTAGAAAATTATTCAAGCGGCAGAGCCCGTATAACCAGGGGTGTAAATACATTTGATTCACCTGTATTTATTAATTACAGGCTTAAAATGCTGACGATTGAAATGCCCGAAGACATGGTAATAATCACCGATGGATGGGATGACAATAAAATAACTGAGTTAAAAGAACCTACGATAAATACGAAGGTAAGTACCGATAAAAGCATTTATTCAACAATTAAATTTTCCGAGAGCATTCCGTTTGGACCATATACTGCTCTCTGCGAAGTAAATCCGCTGGCATCGGTTCCGACTTATGATAAAAATGCCATTGAGAGTGAAAAAACACTGCTGGATGCGATCAGTGAAAGTTGTTTGGGTGCAGCTGATGAAGCGGTGAATTCACTGGTTGACCTGACTTTTTCGACAGTGGGGATCAAAAATAAACTTCAGGCAATATTTGAAGAAGAGATGATGAAAGGCAAACTCAGCTCTGTACAGAAATCTGTTGAGAGTCTAAAAAACGAAGATGGCCCAAAGATAAAGGCTGCCATTGAAAATGCTATTGAAAAAACAAAAGGCCTCTATGAAGTGATGGAAAAAATAGCCGCAGGTCCGGAGCTATATATCATAAGCTGCATGTGGGACGGTATTGTAAAATATTATGTTCCGGAAGGGATACTAAAAGTAAAAAAGGCAGCCGGGAGTTTTGGAAAGGCCAAAGAAGCAATGTATAATAAGATGGCCGCACTAAAAGACCGATATGCGAAATATGATAGCCTTCAAATGAAAGACAAAGAACTTTTGACGAACTGGAGTGATATAACGGAGAATATTAAAAAAACTTCTGAAGGATTGAATATTCTTCTCGGTTATGTCAAAAACCCCAGAAAAGCATTTACCTCCTACGAATCGCAGGCAAAGAATGCATTAAGCTTAGCAGAGTCAATGATAAATAAGGTGACTGATGATTGTAAGATCATTGATCTTGACCAAAAAATGAAAGAAGGGATTGAGGCAGCCCAGGCTGCTTTGACATCCAAACGAAAATTTGCTGCCCAGATGGGAAAAGAAGAAGGAAAATGGAAAGACAAGATAAATGAAATTTCAGGTACTAAGCCATGGTATCCATTCGGACAGGAGGACGTTGTTTGGCCTGCCAATGCAATGGCCCCGCTGATAGGTATAGAATCTCAATGGGTGCAGCTTGTTCCCTATCATAACGAGCGGGTGAATGCACAAAAAGATGTTGAGAGAATTACCAACCTTCTTTCAAAATTAGCTGAGATGTGCCGTAGAACACAATCGGCCTCAGCAATCATCAATCAAAAAATTGAAAAATATGAGCAATTGTATGTAAAAGGCTGTGAAGCGGCAGACAAATGTGATTTTAGTAATGCCTTTATAATTGTTTCGCAATTACGGGAACAGGAGAGATCCGCTTGCGGACATTTTTATCCCAGGCCATTTGGATTTATTAAAAGCGAAAATCTTAAGAACAGGATTGAACGAAACAAACAGAACTGCAAAACAGGGGATCCGGAAGACGAACCCATTGATCCATCCTGGGTATCAACCGTACTTTATAAAACATATCCTGAATGTGCCAATAAAAATGATCCGCGTAATACAATAGAGGATGTACTGGTCAGTATGTACTTCGACGGAAAAAAAATAAATGCAACCGGCCCCGCCGGCTTTACGATGTTCCCGGCAGGACCTCATACGATGCAGATTGAAATCGGGCCGAGGGAAGGCTATCCTTCGAATAATTCATCGTATATAATCAAACGGGTTGAATGGATGAGATGTGCCGGAGGTGTTTATGGAGAAGACCCTGTCATGAACCGTTCAACTCCAAATGCTAAAGAAGTCACCATGAAAGTAAACATTGTTAAGAACCAGGATAAGAATCATTGCTACAAAGCGGTGATATATGTTGACAAATGTGCAGGAAATCAATAAAAGAAGAAAAAAATCGCTATTAATTTTACTGCTGGTTTACTGCTTTTCGAAAACGTTCGATTAGATTTACTTTTCTCCGAAGGAATTCATCCGTCGTGGATCACTTAATTTAAAAGTAGCAGAAATAATGTCTACCCAACATAAAGTAGTAGATTAGTGAATTAAATTATTTTATGGATTCAATCTCACTTAACAAACCCCGCATCCAATCGCTTGACCTCTTAAAGGGGCTTGTAATGATCATCATGGCGCTTGACCATGTACGTGATTTTTTTAATACGGATTCTTTTATGATAGATCCTACCGATCTGTCCAAAACCAATGTGGCCTTTTTTGCCACCCGGTGGATCACCCATTTTTGCGCCCCCGTATTCGTTTTCCTGGCGGGCACTTCTGCATTTTTGATGGGACAGAAAAAAACGAAGAAGGAATTATCCATTTTTTTATTGACAAGAGGATTATTTCTGATTTTCATGGAACTTACCATAATAGGTATTGGCTGGAGCTTTGAGCTTAATTTTCACTTTTTCGCGTTACAAGTTATTTGGGCACTGGGCGCCTGTATGGTTGTTTTAGCAGGTATGATATGGCTTCCCTTTAAAGCCATCCTTGCTATTGGGTTACTATTAGTTTGCGGACATAATGCACTGGATTCGGTACATGTTGCAGGTAATAATATTAGTGCCATTGCCTGGAAACTATTACATGATCCGGGAGCCGGGAAATTAGGAAGCGTACAATTTTTTGTGATGTATCCTATTTTATCCTGGATCGGGGTGATGGCATTAGGTTATTGTTTGGGGAAATTATATACCACGGATGTTGATGCCGCAAAAAGAAAAAAAATACTTACCCTGCTTGGATTATCGGCTATTACCATCTTTATTGTACTACGCCTTAGTAATATCTATGGTGATGCGGCACACTGGTCTTCACAGAAAAATACTGCCTTTACCATTTTATCTTTTTTCAACACCACAAAATATCCACCTTCTTTATTATACCTTACCATGACGTTGGGACCGGCATTGCTCTTCCTGGCATTCAGCGAGCATATCTCTAACCGCTTCTCCAATATCATTAAAGTTTTTGGAAGGGTTCCCATGTTCTATTATATCTGTCATTTATACCTTATCCACCTTGGATCGGTGGCGATGACGTACCTGCAGGGTTTCAAGCCAGCTGATTTAAAGCAACACCTGCCTCCGGGCTATGGCCTAAACCTTGGTATGACTTATGCAGTATGGCTTGCCGTGATCATTATCTTGTACCCACTATGCAAATGGTACGATAAATACAAATCCAGTCACAAGGAAAATAAATGGTTGAGCTATTTATAACGATTAAAAAATAGGGCTTTTCAGATATAAGAATCGCTAAGGATCTTTAAAAATGGAAATACTAAATCTGCAAACCAACCGGCTTATCATACGGCATCTTGAATTATCCGATTTAACAGACTTTCATATTTATCGTTCAAACCCTGACGTTACAAAATACCAGGGCTTTGATGTGATGACCATTGAACAAGCTGAGCAATTTATCAAAGATAACTCGGCAAAACATTTTGGTAAAGCAGGCGAATGGGTTCAGTACGCCATTGAAAATAATGAAACAAAAAAACTTGTTGGTGATTGTGCCATTAAACTTGATCAGTATGACCTACGTATTGCCGAAATGGGCATTACTATTTCTCACCTTGAACAAAAAAAAGGTTACGCAAAAGAAACGCTAATGGGCATTCTGGCATTCCTGTTTGACACAAAAGAAATACACCGGGTTGTTGAAATAGTCGATGCCGAAAACATTGCTTCCATTAACCTGCTGAAAAGTACCGGATTTAACCAGGAGGGACATTTCATTGAAAATATATTCTTTAAAGGAAAATGGGGAAGTGAATACCAATTTGCCCTGCTGAAACGGGAATGGGATGAAAGAAAAATAAACTAATTTAGAGATAATAAAATAAACCGCATTCACCAATTAATAAGACGGGCAACATGGCAAAAGAAGGAACAAAAGAAAACCCCTGGAAGTTAAAAACGCCCCCACTGACTTCTGACTACGAAATGTACAAAGATGAAAAAGATGGAAAAGAAGTAATAGTTTGTGTGGTTGGCAAAACAACATTGCTGTATGACTATCGCTGTCTGAATGACCTTCATGTAATGCTTAAAAAGCACGGCGACTGGATGGAACTTGGCAGTGCCGACGAACAAAAACCAGCTAAAGAAGGAACCGTTGAAGCCTGGGGCCGTTCAGCCAAAAATCCTGTGAGTGGCTGGTATGGACTTAAAAAAGGACTTCGCGGCCGTTTTGGAATGTATGTTCCGCCGCTAATGGAAAAGCTTGGACTTGCAATAATTACGCACGATGCAAAGGGAAATAAAATAAAAGCGAAGTAATAATGGATAGAAAAGCTTTGTTGAAACCAACTGATGAACCTTCAAATTTAAAAGCTAAGCCAGATATTGATTAAATCAGCAAGTATATCATCCTAATTACATTTCCCGGGAAATGAAAATTATAATTTCTTAACTTATGCTAAAGAAAAATAAAAAGGAACTTTCAGCAAAACAACGTGAAGAGTTACTCAACAAACTACAAGCCCGTTTTGAGAAAAACATGGATCGTCACAAAGGTCTTGCCTGGGCTGAAGTACAAGCAAAGCTTTTATTACATCATGAAAAATTGTGGTCGATCTATGAAATGGAAAGAACCGGTGGTGAACCAGATATAGTTGGTTATGATAAAAAGAAAGGAGAATATATTTTTTATGATTGTTCAGCGGAAAGTCCTGCTGGCCGCAGAAGTATTTGTTATGACCGTGAAGGGCTGGAGTCAAGAAAAGAACATCAACCAAAAAACAATGCGATGGATATGGCCACTGATATGGGCATTGAACTTTTGACAGAAGAGCAATACAGGGAATTACAAAATAGGGGAAACTTCGATACAAAAACATCAAGCTGGTTGAAAACACCTGTTGAGATCCGGGAATTAGGCGGTGCTCTTTTTGCTGATTACCGCTTCGGTAAAGTATTTGTGTATCACAATGGCGCACAATCTTACTATGGTGGCAGGGCCTTTCGTGGATGGCTAAAAGTCTGACGTTAATCAACTTCCCTCCTACCTCAAATCTACTTCCTCAACTCCGGGATATTTTGCTTTGTCAAATGTAAACTGCGCATCTGCCATTGCCATATTCGTTTTCATACTACTAACAGTATATGAATAACGATTGCCTGCATTCTCTAATACTTTGGTACTGTAAATAGTCTTAGTCGCTTTATCTACCATTACATATACTTTATGAAAAGGTTTGCTTTTATCCAGCGGGGTCATTTCTATTTCCTGAACTGTTTTTCCGCCTACCTTTTTTTCACCATTCAGCATATACCGGAAATCTTTATCATAAAAATTGGTAAATAATTTTTGCGGTGTTACCATTCCACTGGATGCATCAAGTTTGCTAATAGTAACTTCATTCGCGGCTTTATCAAAATTCCAGATAGTAGTGCCATTGCAAAATATTTCCTGGCCGCTGAATGACACCCGGTATTTTGTACCCTTCATCTGGATAGTACCGGTTTTGGTGGAAAGAGCTTTGCCAGATGCATTTTCTACTTTGTACGAGAAGGTGGCCTTAACCGTAGAAAATGTCTTGAATTTAGCACTGACTCCATCCAGGATGACTTTAGCATTGGGGTCGCTGGCTTGTGCCAGTGCAATACAAGTAATACAACCTAAAATAGCTGATAAGTAAATTTTCTTCATCTGATTTATTTGTGTGGTGTTTTGAAGGTACGGATTAAAATATTAAGTGACTATCGGGATAACAAAACCTGCAGTCTTTTTGAACCATATAGGCAGATATAAACATAGAATTCTATGTATTTATTCCTTCCCGATAGCTATCGGGAGTGGGCTATATTTCTATGTGGTTCCATTTCAAGGTTACTTTAAGCCAATTGTCATTAAATATTATCGCTAAATGCTATACTTATTTGGGTAAAACCGCGATTAACTCAAAAAAAATATAGTTTGAAGTAGGACATGTTTTGACCTTATCGGGTTGCAATTCAATCCTTTTCTTAACAACCTGCTAACGCAATTCCCGTTATAGCATTGAGAAAGCGGATCAACCCAGCATATCCAGGTGCTGATTCAATTCCATCTCGGTTTTTATTAATACATCCCTGGCCTTGCTTCCCTGGTTGGGGCCCACCACACCGGCAGCTTCCAGCTGATCCATCAGGCGTCCTGCCCGGTTATACCCCAGTTTCATTCTGCGTTGCAATAAAGAAGTAGATCCTATCTGGTTTTGAACAATCAACCGGGCCGCATCTCCAAACAAGGAGTCCCTGTCAGACAAATCGAAATCCTTCCCTTCCAATTCCTTCTCATCGATGTATTCTGGCAATAAAAAGGCCTGTGGATATCCACGTTGGTCACCAATATATTCAACGATCTGCTCTACTTCCGGGGTATCTACAAAAGCACATTGCAATCTTGTCACTTCACCATGGTGAGAAATAAGCATATCCCCTTTTCCAATCAATTGTTCTGCACCACCCGTATCTAAGATGGTTCTTGAATCTATTTTAGAAGATACTTTAAAAGCAATCCTTGACGGGAAGTTCGCTTTAATAGTACCGGTAATAATATTAACCGAAGGACGTTGCGTAGCAATAATAAGATGAATACCTACAGCTCTGGCCAACTGTGCAAGCCGGGCAATCGGCATTTCAATTTCTTTTCCGGCCGTCATAATCAAATCGGCAAACTCATCAATTACCAATACGATGAAAGGAAGAAATTGGTGGCCTTTCTGCGGATTCAGTCTTCGTTTAATAAATTTCTCATTGTACTCTTTGATATTTCTTGCACCCGCCTCTTTCAACAGATCATAGCGGTTATCCATTTCAATACACAATGCATTGAGTGTATGTACCACTTTTTTAGTATCGGTGATGATAGCATCTTCCTCGCCGGGCAACTTGGCTAAAAAATGTTTTTCAATATGCCGGTAAATACTCAGCTCTACTTTTTTAGGATCAATCAACACCAGCTTTAATTGTGATGGATGCTTTTTATATAACAGTGAAACAAGAATAGCATTCAACCCCACTGATTTACCCTGTCCCGTAGCACCGGCCATCAGCAAATGCGGCATAGACGTAAGGTCAACAATAAAATTTTCATTGTCAATTTTCTTCCCAATAGCGATCGGTAGACTGAAATTATTATTCTGAAATTTTTCAGATGCAAGTAATGTTTTCATACTCACTACCGTCTTCCTTACATTCGGTACTTCAATACCAATAGTGCCCTTGCCCGGAATAGGCGCAATGATACGGATACCCAATGCCGCCAGGCTAAGGGCTATATCATCTTCCAGGTTTTTTATTTTTGAAATCCGTACACCCGGTGCAGGTACAATCTCGTATAAAGTAACGGTGGGGCCTACTGTAGCACTGATCTTTTGAATTTCGATGGAATAATTTTTCAGCGTAGCAATAATCTGATTTTTATTATTCACTAATTCATTCGAATCCTGGATGATTTTTTCACTGCCATGCGTTTCCAGCAATCCCAATGTTGGGTATTTATAATCCCTTAAGTCAAGTGTAGGTTCATAAGGCGGAAGGTTTTCAGCCACCAATTCTTCTTCCGCTAAAATTTTATCCGGCACTGCTTTTATTTCCAGTTCCAGGGGCTTTTCCTTCAGTTTGCTGACTGGTTTTTCTTTTATCGGGGGAATAATTTCAGCTGGCGGCTCTTCCATAACAGTAAAATCATGCTCGTGCAAAATTTCACTAACAATCTCTTTCTCCGGTGTTGGTGGTTGTTTTTCAATTATCTCCAATTCCTTTTCAACTGCTTCCTCTTTTTCTATCATTTGAAGATCATGCATTGGCTGCTGATCAGGAAAATTTATTACAAAGCCAGTATCGGGTTTAGCTACTTTACCGGGATTAGTTAATTCACCCTTCTCATTATAACTATCATTAATAGTTTTACCACCGGTCATTGGAAGAACTTCAACTTCTTCCTCATCATCTGTCTTCCAATCATCACTGCTGTTTTCCTTTTTAGCAGCAGGGAAATTGAATGCCGGGTTGAACTGCCAGATAAAATAACCCAATGCCAGTAATAAAAGAACAGCACCTGTACCAATAGTGCCAACACTTACAATCAGTTTTTTATTGATCATGTCGCCTACCCCACCACCAAAAGCAAAATCACTTTTGGCAAAAATGAAAGCCAGTAAAACAGACAACACGAGCAACCCAACTGTTACGTATTTCAGATTTTTCCAGATTGAAAAAACTTTACGGCGGAATAATAAATTGACCCCCACTACAAAGAAAAAAGTGCAGATAAGAAAGGAAGCTATTCCAAATGCCTTGAATATGAAAAAGTGAGAAATAACTGCACCAAATCGCCCGAGTAAATTGGCGACTGACTTATCATTATCCAGTATGGCAGAAAAACCCTGTTGGGCTATTGCCTGGTCTTCTTTCCAGGTAAACAAATAGGAAAAAAAAGATATAAAAAGAAAAATAGCAATTAGCAAGGAGATTGTGCCTACAATTTTCCAGGTCCG
>JANMLJ010000080.1:0-3159 GCA_031372465.1 Chitinophagaceae bacterium
TGTAAATTGTTGCAAGTAAATCCAAATTAGTGATTAAAAGAATTTTGAACATACTATTCCTTTTTATTGGCCTCACCGAACTTTGCGGGCAGGACAAGCCGCTTGTAGCTGGAATGAAGATCACCCGGTCACAAAAAATAAAAAAAGATATTTTCAAACTGGATGCAATAAAAAATATGGGAAAGCCGGTAGTGCTTATTGAAGGAGACAATATAATTGTTGATTTTAATAATGCTGAACTAAAAGGAAGTAATAATGTCAAAAACCCTGATAATTTTTTTGGGTTGGCCATTCTTATCCGCAACAGTAAAAATGTTATCATCAGGAACCTTAAAGCCGGAGGTTATAAAATTGCTTTGCAGGCAACGAATGTAGAGAAGCTAACAGTAGAGAATTGCGACTTCAGTTATAATTACCGGCAACATCTCAACAGTACACCCGAGAAAGAAGATGTAGCCGACTGGATGAGTTATCATCAGAATGAAAATGATGAATGGTTGAGGTATGGTGCCGCCATGTATTTACGGCGATGTGACTATGTACTTATCAGGAATTGTAAGGTAACAGGAGGTCAAAATGCACTAATGATGATGGAATGTAATAAAGGAAAGATCTACAATAACGACTTTTCTTTTAACTCCGGTATTGGTCTGGGCATGTACCGGTGTAATGGAAATGAAGTTTGCTATAACAGAATAAATTTTAATGTCAGGGGGTATAGTCACGGTGTTTATAACAGGGGACAGGATAGTGCAGGTATTTTAGTGTACGAGCAAAGCAATAATAATATATTTTATAAAAATTCTGTAACACATAGTGGGGATGGGTTTTTTCTTTGGGCTGGACAAACAACGATGGACACAGGTAAAGGTGGGTGTAATGACAATGTATTGCTTGAAAATGATTTTTCCTATGCGCCAACAAATGGAGTGGAAGTGACCTTTAGCCGAAATCTTATATCCGGTAACCGGATAGTTGAATGTGATCATGGTATCTGGGGTGGGTATAGTTTTTCTTCTGCAATTACCGGCAATAAATTCAGGGATAACCGGATTGCGATTGCTATTGAACACGGGCAACATAATACTATTTCTTATAATCTTTTTTCAAAGGATAAAGAGGCTATAAAACTCTGGTCAAGAAAACAACAGCCAACCGATTGGGGCTATGCTAAATACAGGGATACAAGAAGTGCAGATTATATTATTGCTATGAATAGTTTCAATAATAATCCTGTTGTTTTCAATACTACAAGATCAGACAGTCTGAAAATATTTGGCAATACTTTTTTTGATATTGCTGTTAAACTGATAACAGATTCAACTGTAACGAATATAGATTCTATAGAAAGTGATCTGGTTGAAACTGCCCTGATTTATCCTGTTGTAAAAAATCCAATTGATCCGTTTGCAGGAAACGGAAGAATAGCCGGTAGAAAAAACATATTGATTACAGAATGGGGTCCTTATGATTTCCGATCTCCCATTATCTGGAATACCAATCCAACTGATACAGGTGATATAATGAAATTTGATTTGCTCGGGCCAAAAGGAAAATGGGCCATTAAAAACTTCAGGGGAGTAAAAAATTTCTCAATAAGTAAAGGAATGTTTCCTGCCACTATTAGTGTACAAAAAATAAAAGGAGATCGAACGGATATTTTTATAGAGCTGGAGTATACCGGAGAACTCCTTACTAATCCTTTCGGGGAAAAGATTGTGGCAGGTAAACCTTCTGTATTTTCTTTTAAAAAATTCTTTCAGCCTTTAGAATGGGAAGTACTTTTTTATGCGCTTGATACTAACAGTTATAATCCGATTAAATCTGGTAAGTTATTTTCCCAGCATGAAAAGAAAGAAGCGTTTAAGGTGGAGCATGTTGACAGGCTGGATTATGCCTGGTGGAATGGTATTAAAGAAAAAGGTATCGTTCATGCTCAATTCATTACCGTAGCATCTGCAAAAGCAAATATCCCGGAAGGCAAGTATGAGCTTTCAGTAACCTGGGATGATGCTGTAAGGATTTATATGGATGAAAAGCTTATTCTTGATGAATGGAATCCATCTAAATATACATTTGATCAGTCACCAAACCGGCATATTTCATTGAAAATCAGTGGGCAACACATTTTCAGGGTAGAACATCTGGAGCTTGGTGGGTTTGCGGCATTGAGTTTGAAGCTTAAGCCTGAAAAGTAGTTTTATATGTTTCTATTTAAGTTTGTCCACAGCCTATAAAATTCTTTCCTAAGTATTTGGAAGGTATGACTCTCAGCCTTACCTTTGCACTCCCAAAAGAAAATTGGGATTTCATACATGTCGCAACGAATCAGAATCAAATTACAATCTTACGATCATAACCTGGTTGATAAATCAGCGGAGAAGATCGTAAAAACAGTACGAAGCACCGGCGCAGTAGTAACAGGTCCAATTCCTTTACCTACCCGTCGTAAGATCTTTACCGTACTGCGTTCACCACATGCTAATAAGAAGAGCCGTGAGCAGTTTCAGTTAGCTACACATAAGCGCTTACTGGATATCTACACTTCTTCTTCAAGAACAGTGGATGCATTAAGTAAGCTGGATTTGCCAAGTGGTGTGGAAGTAGAAATTAAAGCATAACCCCATCCCCTTTAGGGGCGTCGGGAAAAGTTCTTATAAATAAAACATTTGGTTATCTCTCAATCCCGCCGAAGGCAGGAGAAAAGAGCTCTGACATCAGCAAATCTCTTATCCCCCCTTTAGGGATAGGGGCACATAAAACAAGCCATTCAGGGTTTGTTTACTACCGGTACTTCCCCAGAAAGGAAAAGGTCGGTGGCAAACGGGGATTGACGCCTCGGTTCGTGTCTCACGAACCGGAATGATTAGTGAGACACTAATCATGGCATGTCCCAATAACCTTGCAGGCATAAATTGACCAACCATGAAAGGTATTATTGGGAAAAAAATTGGGATGACCAGCATTTTCGATCCTTCGGGCAAACAAACAGCCTGTACGATTATTGAAGCTGGGCCTTGTGTAGTTACCCAGGTTAAAACAACCGAATCTGACGGGTACAATGCACTTTCGCTTTCTTTTGGTGATAAAAAAGAAAAACACTCCACTAAGTCTGAAGTAAATCATTACGCAAAAGCTCAGACAGCTCCAAAGAAGTTT
>JANMLJ010000084.1:0-21124 GCA_031372465.1 Chitinophagaceae bacterium
TACATACATCCGGTACTTCCGCCTGTTTCAGGTTTCGTTCAAGCATCGGGCCGGGGCGGCGGAAAACTATTTCAAATAGATATTTTACATGTGCTAATACTTTTTCATTTACTACCAGTTTGCCTCCAAAATAGTTACAAAGTAGTGGTTTGGTAATATCATCTGCCGTAGGACCGAGGCCGCCGGTTATGATAATAATATCCGATTGTTTGCTTTCTTCATCAAGGGCCTGCCAGATATCATCATATACATCACCAACTGCAAGCCTTCGTTTTACCCATACACCGATTTTATTCAGTTCCTGGGCAATAAATGCACTGTTGGTATCAATGGTCTGACCTATTAATAATTCATCACCGATGGTGATGATGGAGGCAGTAACTTGTTTCAATAGAAATTAGTTTTTGCAAATATCAGTTATTCAAGTATACGCACGTCTTCATATACATCATAAAGTTGAAGACTAAGACCGATTGTTGCAATTGTAAAATGATCTGAAAGGGTTTTATATTCGGATAAAATCCATCTTTCGTCGTTTTGACGGGTGAATAACTCAACCGAAACTATAAGGGAATCTATTAAGATATATTCTTTCAAGGTCTTAATACTTCTGTAACGATTAAATTTTGTTCCCCTGTCATAATCCCTGGTTGACTTAGAAAGAATTTCAACAATTACGGAAGGATTCGTTACAGTATCTTTTTCTGAATCTATAGTTTCCCATTCCCCGCAAATAACAGTAAAATCTGGGTAAGTATACAGCGAGTTTTCCGGGATATGAACACGCAAATCACTTCCAAACATATCGCAGGGCTTGCCCTTTAAAAAAGGAAGAACCAGCGTGTTTATATTTTTAGCTATTACATTATGAGCCCAGGATGCCCCCGACATGGCGAACAGTTCTCCTTTAAAATACTCATGCTTCTCCGTTGCTAACCGTTCCGCAGCCAGGTATGCCTCCGGAGAAACATAATTGAACTTTACTGCTGGTTCTTTAACTTCATTTTCCATATTCCAAATTTAATTCTTTTTAGTTTTGATTAAAAGTAATTCTATGAAATGGCTACTTCTATTTGCGGTATCGCTTTTGTCTTTTACTTTACAGGCACAAACTGTTACTCAGCAACTCCAAAAAGCTTTTCAACAATTTGAAAGCGACAGCCAGTTGAAACATGCCATCAGTTCCCTGTATGTAATTGATGCCAAAACAGGACAGGTGGTATTTGATAAAAACGCACAGGTAGGTTTGGCAGGAGCTTCTACACAGAAAATAATTACGGCGGCAACAGCTTTTGAATTGTTGGGAAAAGATTACCGTTATAAAACGCAATTTGGATACCAGGGTTCTATTACCGGCAGAAAATTAAATGGAAGAATTTATGTGCTGGCAAGTGGTGATCCTACATTGGGCAGCTCAAGGTATGAAACTACCAAGGAGTCAGGTTTTACCAATAGGCTGCTAAAGGCTATTAAAGGATTAAAAATCGACACGGCTGATTATATGCTTTTTGTGGAGGATAGAAAGTTTGAAGTAAATAATATTCCTGATGGCTGGATATGGCAGGATATCGGCAATTATTATGGAGCCGGAGCAGCCGCACTTAACTGGAGGGAAAATCAATATGATATTTTATTAAAATCGGGTAATGATATTGGAAGTAAAGTTGAGATAGCAGACATTAAACCGTATAATTATTTTTCGCAGGAGATTGAATCAACACTACGTGCAGCTTCGAAAGGCAGTGGTGATAATGCTTATATTTATATGCCGTTGGGGAATTCATCCGCTATTATAAAAGGCACTATTCCTGTAAATGAAAACCGATTTACTATTTCCGGGGCAGTGGTGAATCCAGCTTATGAATTTCAGCACAGGATGATCGATACAATAAAAAAAGCCGGGGTCACTGTTCTTTTCAACAAGCAAACAATTTACAATATAGCCGATGATTTTCTTCCTGTATATTCCAATAAGGGCACCATTTTTTATACGGAGAATTCGCCATCGCTTGATTCCATTATCTACTGGTTTCTTAAAAAAAGTATCAACCTGTATGGGGAAGCATTGCTAAAAACATTTGCCTTTGAAAAGCAGGGCTTTGGTTCCACCGATAGTGGTGTTGCCATTGTCAGGAAATTCTGGAAAGAAAAGGGAATAGATGTTGAAGAGTTGAATATCTATGACGGATCTGGTCTTTCGCCCCTTAATCGGATTACCACGCATAGCCAGGTGGAAGTGTTGAAATACGCCAGAACAAGGGACTGGTTTCCTTATTTCTATGATGCCCTGCCATTGTACAACAGTATGAAAATGAAAAGCGGTACCATCAGTGATGTAAAAGGCTTTTGCGGTTATCACAAAGCCAACAATGGAAAAGAATATATCTTTTCATTCCTGGTAAATAATTACAGCGGAAAAACCTCCGGGGTAGTGAATAAGATGTATAAAGTTTTGGATGAACTGAAGTGAATTGTCAATAGTGAATGGTGAATAAGATGTATAAAGTTTTGGATGAATTAAAGTAGATTTTCCCCCCGAATTTCATTCCCAACTCCTGATAAATTTGGTTGCTCTCGGAGTGGCTTTGCATCTCATAGCCCAAAGAGCAGAAAATATCCTACTTTCGGTTACTAACCCGAAACTCATAACTCAAAACTCAAAACTTTTCTTTATGTCAGAACAAAATTTTAAAAATCATACCAGGTTCGTTCCATTATATCATTTTGTAGCAGGAATGTTAACTCTTTTGGGTTTTGGTGGCGCCATTGTAAACCTGTTTCATGCAGATGCACAAACGCATTATTCTGCTGCCTTACTCGTGGTAGCTTTCTTTGTTTTAATACTGATTTTCTGGTATGCAAGAGCATTTGCATTAAAAGCACAGGACAGGGCCATACGTGCAGAAGAAAATTTTCGCCACTTTATTCTTACGGGTAAGCCCTTTGATACTAAGTTGAGAATGGGACAAATCATTGCACTTCGTTTTGCCAGTGATCAGGAAATGCCTGCATTGGCTAAAAAGGCAGTTGAAGAAAATCTTTCTCAAAAACAAATTAAAGAGTCTATTACAAACTGGAGAGCAGATTATAACCGGGCATAATTTATTATAAAGGAGTGTTCATTTTTCCTGCTTCTTCATCAATACCCAAACCGGTTCATAATTGCCTGGTACATTTCCAAAAACCAGGGAGCAGCAAAAGCCCCCAGCCAGAGTAGTATAATAAATAATTTGGCAGGTAAAGAAAGGTCTTGTATCAGGTGACGGTGTAACAGGCTTTGGATGGTAGTCATTATTTTTTCTTCCTTATCGCTGTATTCATACGGAGGAGCCGGGGCTACATCTTTAAAAGAAGGATGTTCTTCTATAATGATATTCCTTATTTTCCAATAATCTTCATCGGATAACTCTTCATAGGATTTGTCCATATCAATATCACTGTGGTGAACTTTTTTCTCCAATGATCTTAAAGTGAAATCGCCAAACATCCTGAATATCATCATCAATGGAAAAAGTAGTAAAGCATAAAATGGACGGCTTGTTCCATATAAAGCAAACCAGATTAAAAAACCAATAGAAAGAAAAACAAATACTTTGCTTACCCAACTCTCTTCTTCTAAAAACACCCTGTTCAGCAGCTGACCACCATCTAGGGGATAAACGGGCAGGAGATTAATCAGGTTTAATAAAATAAATGATAAGGAAATAGTATAAAAAGACAAACCGGCCATAGAAAATTCAGGGTTGTTTTTATATAAAAGATAAAAAGCAATACCTATCAAAATGCCGGGTAACGGTCCGGCCAGCAAAATAACAGCTGATTCTTTTTGCGACACTTCCCTTTTACTTCCTGAAACATATGCCCCCAATAAAGGAATAAAAAAGATGCCCAGATCTTTGTACCGGAAAAATTTCATGGCAAAAAAATGCCCCAGTTCGTGAATCATTACAATAGCCGTAATAAGCAAAAGAATTTTATAGCTTGGAAAAATATAGTAGCCTAAAATAAGGTAAGCTGCCAGGCTGATAAATGATCGAAGCCAGATATTAGCTGTCTGTTCCTGCTTTACATATTTAGGGGGAAATATTGTCAATTCTTCTGTTAAGGAAGGTGCACTATCACTATTCAATGCGGGCATTTCTTCAGGGGAATTCTCCATCGGATAAAATTAATCAAAATAGGGTTGAAGTTTTTCCATCAATTGCACAGGCATACTAACAGGCTTTTTACTTTTAGCATCAATAAAATTTAAAATGATTTTACCCCCCGCCAGTAATTCATTTTTTTCATTGTGTACTTCCTGAAAAAATTCTATTTTATGATGGGCCGGAAATTTTTTCAGCGTGGTTTTTACAGTCAGCAGGTCATCATATTTTGCAGACCGCAGATAGCGGCAATGTACATCTGAGACAGGCATTATGACACCCATATTTTCCATATCGGCATACGTAAAACCTAATTCACGGATAGACTCAGTTCTGCCTGATTCAAAATAAAGAAAGTAGTTACTATGATATACTATGCCCATCTGGTCTGTTTCGGCATAGCGTACACGTATTTTTGTTGTTGAAGTAAACATTTGTAAAGCTTGATTTTATTTTCCTACCAGTTTGTCTAGACTTATTTTTCCCGGCCCGGCAAATAGCAGGGCTATATAACCACTCAGGTATAATGCAGCATGTTCACCATCACCAAAAAGCTGGCCTTGATGTGAATAAAACAAGGCAACGGACATGGCAATTATCAATGGAATGCAGGCAACCCTGGTCATTAATCCAAGAACAACCAATAAGGCACAAAATAATTCGGCAAAAATTGTTAAAGTCAGCGAAGCGGTACCTCCTATGTGAAAAGGGTCGCTAAAACCTGCTGTACCTGTTGCAAAACTCATCAGCTTCTGATAGCCATATGGCATCATCAGTCCACCCAAAAAAAGGCGAAAGATAAGTAATGAAAAAGAAATTGATTTATCAGAATACCTTGTGCTGAAAAGTTTCTTCATGGGTATTTATTTTTTAAAAGCAATATTAAGAAAAAGGTTTGAGCAGCGGCTTAAAAGTCAAAAGACACCGAAAGTTAAAAATCATAACCGAAATAAACTTCGCGTTTAGGTACATTGAGATTGTCAGGAAATGGCCAATACGCACATTAAATAACCAACAAAATGTTAAACATCTCACCACAAGCGACTTATCCACACTTGTTTGGAATGATGTTTGGATTGACCTGAAATAATTTGAATATTCGCAACGTTTAATCAACACGGTTTTTAAAGGACAAACTCAATGAAGAATCAACGCTTACTGGCTTTCGCCATTTTATTCAGCATTTCCGCTTTTTCTCAACAGACCCGTTTTTATGATGATCCGGAGTCAACATTTAAAGAAGCCAAAGAATATTTTCAAAAAGAACAGTATAGTCTGGCTTATCCTTTATTTAAGGAATTAAAAGAAGCAATCCGGGAAACAGATAAAGCTAATATGGCTATTACTGTGCAGGAAATAATTTATTATACGACCGTTTGTGCCCTAAAACAAGGCGAAGGCAGGGCAGAAGATGAAGCGAAGGAGTATATAGACATTCAAAAGAATACGGCCAGAACCCAGATGATGAGTTTTCATTTGGGAGAATATTATTACCGGCAACAAAAATTTTTGGAAGCTGTTCAGTTGTATGAACAAGCCAGTTTAGAAAATCTTAGTAACCGGGAAATAGCTGATATGAAATTTCACCAGGGCTATTCTTTTTTTGCTTTGCAAAAATTTGCCCAGGCTAAACCATTGTTTAATAGTATTCGGTCTATGAAGGATGACCCGAACTATATAGATGCAAATTACTATTATGGGTTTCTTTCTTTTCGCGATGCACAGTATGGAGATGCGCTTGCAGCCTTTAAAATTGTAGAGAACGGGAAAAGTTATGGCACAGTAGTGCCTTATTACATTGCCCAGATATATTATATACAGGGCAAAAAAGAAGAAGCGATCACTTATATTCAGAATAAATTACAAACCGGCAGCAATTCACAGTATTATGACCTTGAATTGAAACAACTGATCGGTCACGCTTACTTCGAGCAAAAAGATTATATAAAGGCTCTGCCTTATCTGGAAGATTATGTAAGCCGCTCTAAAAAAGTTAGGCGCGAAGATCTCTATGAACTTTCTTATTGCTATTACCAGGCTAAAAAATTATCAAAAGCAATTGATGGTTTTAAGCAATTAAGCGGTAAGGACGATTCGTTAAGTCAGCATGCTATGTACCTGCTGGGGGATGCGTATCTGAAAACCGGTCAGAAATCAAATGCCCGAAATGCATTTTTGTTTTGTTCTTCCAACAGTAACAACACCACTCAAAAAGAAATTTCCAAATATCAGTATGCCAAACTTTCTTATGAATTAGGCTACCAGGATGAAGCTTTAAACGGTCTAAGTGAATTCATTGCTGATTATCCATCTTCCACGTATAACCTGGAAGCAAAAGAGCTGATGATTGCGGTACTTACCAATACCAATAATTATAAAGATGCCCAGGAACTGCTGGAAGGGCTGGAAAAGCCTTCAGAAAATGCTAAGAAACTTTATCCAAGAATTCTTTATGGCAGGGCTACAGAATTGATAAATGATGGTCGTTTGAATGAAGCAGAAGCGTTGCTTGATAAGGGATTAAAAAATCCTAACAATGTCGCCGTATTACCCCTGCTAAATTTCTGGAAAGGGGAATTGTCCTATCGCAACAATAAACTGGATGATGCGATCAAATACTACCATGAATATGAAAAGGGGGGGGCGCCAACCAGTGGTGAAGCCAATATGAACAACGTTCGTTATAATCTTGGCTATTCTTATTTACGGAAAGAAAACTACCCTGTTGCACTTACTTATTTTGAATCATTGGGAAGAAATCCATCACTTAGTTCCAATTCATTTACCCAGGATGCTTATATCCGCACCGCTGATTGCTATTACATGCAAAAAGATTATGCCAAAGCAAAAAGCTACTATGATAATGTGATAAAGTATTCCTGGCCGGCTGAAGATTATGCCACTTTTCAGAATGCCATGCTGACCGGTGTTAAAAGTCCCAAGGATAAGATTGCCCTTTTGAATACTATGATCAGAAAATTTCCGGCTTCTTCATTGGTAACAGATGCCAATATGGAAATTGCCAATACATACATGAGTGATGAAAAATTCAGTGAAGCAATTCCTTATTTGAATACAGTAGCTAAGACAAGTGGTAATGCCAGCCTTGTGCCCCAGGCTTATCTGAAAATGGGTACTGCATATTTCAATCTTAATAATAATGCGGAGGCGTTGAAGCAATTTAAGATACTGATCGATAAATATCCTAGCTCACCCGAGGCGGAAGATGCGCTGGATAATGTAAAAACAATTTATGTAGAAGATGGCAAACCGGATGAGTATGCAGTTTTTATGCGGGATGCAGGACGTCCATTGAGTGTAAGTACAGAAGATTCACTGACGTTTGCAGCTGCCGATAAGCAATATGATGACCAGAATATTAATGCGGCATTGGCAGGATTTAATAATTATCTGCAAAAATTTCCTGAAGGAGTGTATGCATTAGATGCAAACTTCAACAAGGCAGAGATATATAATTCGAAGAAAGACTGGCCGAATGCATTAACCGGGTATGATGCAGTTGCAGCGAATGCTCCTAACAAATATGCGGAAAGAGCAGTACTAACTGCTGCAAGGATCAATTTCTTTGAGCTAAAAAATTATACAAAGGCAGAGAATTATTATTTGCAGTTAAAACAGATCACTGCCAGCCAGGAAAATAAACTGGAAGCTATGCGGGGATTATTAAGGTGCCAGTATAAGCAGGAGAAATGGTCGGAAGCGGTGGAGAATGCCAAAGAATTAACGGAAGCAAAAGGTAGCAGTGCTGATGATAAGACCCTGGCGAATATGGCCATTGGTAAATCCTACCAGGTGGGAGGACAGTATGATCAGGCTATAGCTAATTTTAAAGCAGTAGTGCTGATTAATAAGGCAGCAATGGCAGCTGAAGCCCGGTATGAAATAGCTAATTGCTGGTTCCAGGTAAATAAATTAACTGAATCAGAGAAAGCGGCATTTGAAACGATTAATAAATCAGGCTCCTATGATTACTGGGTGACTAAAGCGTATATTTTACTGGGCGATATTTATTTCAAACAAAAGGATTATTTCAATGCAAAAGCTACTTATCAGAGTATTGTAGATAATACCATTAATGCTGAACTGAAAAGTGAAGCACAGACAAAACTAAACCAGGTTATCGACGAAGAAGGTAAATCGAGCAAAATTAATAATTAGGCTAACTGGTAAATGAAAGCATTGCCTGAATAAAAAATGAAATAGATTAAAATAAATTTAAGCTCTGTTAGGGCTGTAAAAAAGAAAGATACATGATGAATCAGCAATTATATAAAACAATATTCGCAGGAATTGGAATTTTATCTTTTGGAATAGCTGTTGCACAGCAGGATACTACCAAGAAAGGAGGAATTGATATTGTCTCCAGTTTTAAACCGGTACTCCGGGAAGCGGCGAAAATTAATTTTAATGCATCTCCACCTTCGGCAGATACCACTAAAGCAAAATTAAATTACGATATACCCAATCAAAATTTATTATTTGCTTACCAGCCGGGTTCATTAAAGCCACTGGCAATGGATATTGATTCGGGAGGAAAATTTGATAATAGTGGTTATGTAAAAGCCGGTTTCGGAAGTTTGCGAACACCCTTTGTGCAGGCGGGCATTTCATTTGGTGATGGCAAAACAGCCGGATTGAATATTTATGCGAAGCACGTTGGTTCAGATGGGAAAAGAGATTTTCAGAAATTTACCAACACTGATATTAAGCTTGCCGGTTTCTTTAAAACAGGAAATAATCTTGAATGGGATGCCAGTGTAGGAATGAAACTACTTAAAACGTATAAGTATGGCTATGAACCGTCAACACTTGTTTTTTCTATTGATTCATTGAAACAAAATTTTCAAACAATTGCTGCCAGGGTGGCTGTTCATAATATGAACAAAACAGCCTTTGGATTAACCTACTGGCCAGAAATTAAGATAGATGTTTTTAGTGATAACAGAAAAAATTCGGAGAGTAATACAGTGCTGAATCTTCCACTGCAAAAAACATTAGGAAAAGAATTTGCTGTAAACCTTGGTGTCACCTTTGATCTTACCCGTCTTTCACCTGCTAATAAATCATCTCTGAATAATACGATGTATTATCTTTCTCCTTCTGTGTTATATAAAACAGCAAAGATTAACGCACAGGTTGGTATCAGACCCACCTGGGATAATAAGACATTTAAAATGTTGCCAAATGTACTGGCAGATATTACTACACAGGATAAAAGATTCACCTTCCAGTTTGGTTGGACAGGTACTGTCAGGAAAACAACTTATCAATACCTGTCCTCTCAAAACCCCTGGTTATCGTTGCCAACCTCTTTTAAGAATACCCGGGTTGAAGAACGATTTGCCGGATTCAAAGGGTCTGCCGGTGTTCATTTTAGCTATGCAGCAAAAGTTGGCTTTAATAAGTTGACTAATCAGCCATTGTTTATAAATAATTATACAACTGGACTTGGCGGTAAATCATTTCGTGTGGTAAATGAAAGTGAGATGAAGGTGGTGAACTTTGGAGGTGAATTTGGATTTGCTGTACATGAAAAAATTTCGATCATTACCGGATTAACGTTTAATCAGTACGCTGACTTAAAGGATAATGCAGAAGCCTGGGGATTAGCGCCACTGGAATTTAAGACTGCCTTGCGGTTGCAAATAATAAAGGACCTATGGTTAAAAACTGATCTCTTTGCCTGGAGCGGCTCACAATATTTGAAAAAAGATGGAAGTTCTGGTAAACTGTCAGGAGTAACCGATTTAAATGCAGGCCTTGAATTTAAGATAACTAAAAATATTAACCTTTGGACCCAGTTTAATAATATCTTCAACAAGGAATATCAACGATGGAATCAATACCCCGTGTATGGGTTTAACTTTGTGGGAGGTGTTATATTTTCCTTCGACCAAAAAAACTGATGATGTACATAGAACTTTATCAATATCTGATTCTGCATAAACAGTTACCAATGCCGGGTATTGGCACTTTTTTATCGGAAAAGAAATCAGCTGAATTTGATTTTGCCAATCGAATAATCAACCCGCCTTCTTACAGTATCGCCCTTGCCCCGGGTGGGCATTTGCCTGGTCAGCCTTTTTTTGCCTGGTTAGCGAATGTATTGGGCATTTCCGGGAGGGAAGCAATTTTCCGGTTTAATGATTTTGCTTTTGATATGAAAAAGCAAATAAGCGAAGGCACCGTTATTAATTGGAATGGGGTAGGTACTTTACAAAGAGGTGTTGCCGGGGCTGTAAAACTTATGCCGTTGAAGAATGCACTTATTCTGGAAAAGCCTGTTACTGCCAATACGGTAACAAGGGGAAACCCTACTCATATGTTAAGAGTAGGAGAGGATGAAATGACTTCTACTGAAATGACGAAAGTGCTGAACAAGCACAAAGAAAAAAAAGCTTACTGGTGGATTTTGCCACTGGTATTGGCAGTACTTTCTGCCATTTTTATCTGTTGGAATTTTTCTGAAAAAGGACTGGATATAATGGCTATCTCCAATACAGCTAAATTGGTTCCCGCAGAAGCAACAGCAAATTATCTGGTACTACCATAATTCTCCTTTTAAAGCGATAAAGCAGGAACGGCATTTTATTCTACATCAAAAAAATACTGGTAAAGACCAGCCAATATCCTGAAATTTAACCGCAGACTATTTATACCCGGTCTAATTGACGATTTTCGTTTTACTTTGTTTATTCTATAGCTAGCTGAACATATGCCTGTATTAATTCATTATACTAATTGTCCTGTTTGTGGTTCTGGCGACATAAAAAATGTGCTGCTTACAAAAGATTACACCTGCAGCAATGAAAACTTTGTAATTGCTGAATGTAATGGCTGCACACTTCGTTTTACGCAAGATGTGCCAGATGCTGCTTCGATTGGAACATATTACAAATCGGAAAATTATATATCTCATACAAACAGTTCGCAGGGGTTAATTAATCGTCTTTATCAATCAGTTCGTAAACGAACATTAAAGAAGAAAAGAAAATTGGTTGAAAAGGAAACAGGAATTAATAAAGGAAGTATGTTGGATGTGGGAAGCGGTACAGGTGCTTTTGTAAGCGTAATGAAACAAAGCGGCTGGCAGGTAACCGGGCTTGAGCCTGATGCGGATGCAAGATCAGTTTGTAAGCAAGTATATGATATTGAATTGGCGCCTATCAATCAGTTGTTTGAATTGCCTCCATCTTCCTTCGATGCCATTACCTTATGGCATGTATTGGAACATGTACATGATCTCCATGGATATATGGCACAATTGAAATCATTACTGAAACAGGATGGAAAATTGTTTATTGCCGTTCCTAATTATAGGTCTATGGATGCGGATATTTATAGGGAGCATTGGGCAGCTTATGATGTACCCCGTCACTTGTATCATTTTTCTCCGGCGTCTATGCTGGGTTTAATGGAAAAACATGGCTTAAAAGTTCTGGCGTATAAAGCCATGTGGTACGATAGCTTTTATGTGTCGATTTTAAGTAGTAAATATAAAAATGGAGCCACCAATCTCCTGGCATCTTTCTTCAACGGTCTACGCTCCAATAGCAGGGCAATGCAGGATGTAAAAAAATGCAGTTCGGTGATTTATATTATCGGAAAATAATGGTCAATAATATCATTATGATATTTTAAACAGCCCAATACATTTCACGCAAAGAACGCCAAGAAAAGGCGGCGCAAAGAATACATAAAACTAATAATATTTTTACTTTGATATAATCCTTCGGCAATCCCGATAGCTATCGGGTAAGTGAATAACCTTCAAGTGAGACATTATACTCAAATAGTGTTTATAATTATTCGATAAGAGTAGACGCTGATGTGTAATGCCATTTACATTAAAAGTAAGCTATTGAGAATGTACTCATTTGCCGTGTATTTGCACACGGATGACAAGGACTAAACGGATGAACACAGATTTTTCTGCTACGCAGAAATCCAGGATTTTGATTTATCAAAATAATCTGTGTTCATCTATCCAATCCATTTTATCCGTGTGCGAAAATGTATTTTTAATGTCTCTAATTGGTATTATATGAAATGACTCTTCTGATAACAGGCTCTAAGAACCCTCTTTTGGAGGGCAGGGAGGCGCTTTACTGGCTAAACTGCACCTCGTACAATTCCGGCCACCATTTACCGGTGATATATATTTTTTTTGTAGCCGTATCATAAGCTATACCATTTGGAACATCTGCATCATGATCAATAGCTTTTATTCTTTCCCACATGGCAGTAAGATCTGCTTTAGCAATGATATGTCCGGAAACCGGATCGATCTTAAAAATATATGGAAACTGATATTGATTAGCATATACAAAGCCATTGATATATTCCAGTTCATTCAGGTTAAAAGAAGGGCTGCCTGATTCAGTAACTGTTTGTGTTTTGACTAATTTAAAAGTGGATGGTTCATAATAGTATAAGTCGCTGCCTCCCGTGCTGGCGATAATATTTTTACCGTCATTTGTCAATCCCCAGCCTTCAATATCAACGTTAAATTCATTTATTTTTTTAAAATTTTTCAACGCATATACAAAAACTTTTTTTTCTTTCCAGGTAAGCTGATAAACCGTGTCATTTAAAATGGTAACACCTTCGCCAAAATATTTTTTGTCCAGTGCAATTTCAAATTGTGACTTTCCTGTTTTCAGGTCTACTTTTTTTATTTTGGAAAAGCCATAATTGCCGGTGCCTTCATACAGTTCTCCTTTATAAATAAGTAGACCCTGTGTATAGGAAGATGTATCGTGGGGGAAAGTAGTTACAATGGAATAGCTCATCATTTTTGGCGCATTCGGATCAGGTTTATCGGGTTCGTTATTGTCTTTATTTTTACAGGATACGAAACCAGCAAGGAAAGCGATCACTAATAATTTCTTCATCTAAAAAAATTGAATATTTACAAAAGTAAGTACCAGTAACGGTTATAGCTGTTAAAACTACTACAAGTAACAGACAATATCGGAAAAGTACGATAGAAATTCTTCTGTACGTTTACTTGTATTATAAAATAAAAGAATTATATTTACGGTAGGATTAACAGTATTCATACTAATCCAAATTTTTTGAAATAGTATCTCTTAGGTGCATTTTAAAATCCCCAAAATTTCCTTTTTACCGGTGCTTCGTAGCAAAGGTGAGCTAATATCAACATCCTATTATTAACTCATGGCTGTAAAATATTGCCATGACAAACCCTAAAGAACATTTAACTGGAAACTATGATGGCTAAATTACTTATTGCTCTTTTATCATTAACCTTTATAAGCCAGCTCTCTGCACAGCAGAAGTGTTCATCAACATCTTATCAGCAGGAAGAGCTGAGAAAGAATCCATCTCTCATCGAAAAGATAAATTCATTGGAAGCATTTGCCGCTCAACCTATTGAAAATGCAATTGCCTCCAGGACCAGTGAAATTATAATTAAGATACCTGTAGTCGTACATATACTATATCGTACGCCGAATGAAAAGGTAACTGATGCGCAGGTCAACAGCCAGATTGCTGCGCTCAATAAATATTTCCGTCGCAGAAATAGTGATACTGCGAATACACCTGCGTATTTCCGGCAGTTTGCTGCAGATTGCGAAATCGAATTTCAATTAGCCTCTTCTGACTCCAGAAGCAGATCCACAACAGGTATAATCCGGAAATACACGCCTGTTACAAAATGGAAAGCAGATGATCAGATGAAGTTTGCTTCCGCGAATGGAGATGATGCCTGGGATCCTAAAAGTTACCTGAATATCTGGGTTTGCAATCTTGATAGGTTTGCCGGTTATTCTACTATGCCGGGCGGCGACATGATAAAAGATGGTGTAGTACTTTCTTATTCTGTCTTTGGAACTGGTACAGGGGTGGCCGGGTATGATATGGGTAAGACTGCGGTTCATGAAGTTGGTCATTGGTTAAATCTTAAACATTTATGGGGAGATGAAAACTGTGGAGATGATGGTGTGAGTGATACGCCAAAACAGGCAAGTTATACGGTTGGTTGCCCAACTAATATTCGTGTTACCTGTGGCAACAGCCCCTATGGTGATATGTACATGAACTATATGGATTACACCAATGATGCCTGTATCAATATGTTTACAAAAGGTCAGAAAGCCAGGATGAGGTCTTTATTCGCAATCGGAGGCTTCCGCAATTCCTTCCTTTCATCAAAAGGGTTATCAACTCCTTTGATATTCGAATCACCAGTTGCGGAAGCTGATCCCAAATGGCTTCATCCTCAATTATACCCAAATCCCGCAATAAACGAGGTTTTTATAGATTTAACGTATGATGCGGGGTGGATTGGTAAAACTATTTTTGTGACCAATGTACAAGGGCAAAGCGTTATGAATGTGCCGATTACGTCTAAAAATCAGAAAATTGTGGTCAGCCAATTACAAGCTGGTGTATATTTCATTGCAGCGAAAAAGGCAGATGGGGAGTCTATGAAGCAGAAGTTTATCAAGTTATAACGTCGCAACCAAATTTATTCTAATGGCAAGCGGGCCCCGGGTTATTCCGGGGCTTTCTATTTGAATTTATCTCTTTGTGGGTAATGCGAATAATGGGCCTAACAATACTTACATGAATTAATAGCTGCTTAGATCTGAATATTTCCAGTTTCAAACCGCAATAAAAATGACTTTGCACAAATCTTCCAATATTCAACCCCTATCAGGGTTGTTCCTAAATTCATTCATAACCACTGGTAAAACCAGTGGTTATTCACATCAAAGCCCTTCGGGCTTTTCCAGCACCTCTCTAAGGTAAGTCCTTCTGACAAAATATTAATAGCTTCTTACTATTAACAGGTTCGTGAGTAAATAGCTTATAAATGAATGGCTTCCCCATAAGCCACTTCAATTGCATCCTTCACACTTTCGCTGATAGTCGGGTGGGGGTGAATGCTGTTCAATACTTCGTGATAAGTAGTTTCTAATTTTCTTCCCAGCACTGTTTCTATTATAATTTCAGTAACATTATAACCAATCATATGAGTGCCGAGCCATTCACCGTATTTAGCATCAAAAACCACTTTTACAAAACCCTCTGTATGACCGGCAGCAGAAGCTTTGCCACTTGCACTTAATGGAAACTTACCAACTTTTACATCATATCCTGCATCTTTCGCTTGTTTTTCTGTGTAACCAACTGATGCAATTTCTGGATAGCAATATGTACAACCCGGAACATTATTATAATCTATTGCTTCTGGCTGGTGATTAAATTTCTTTTCGTTGTAACCAATATTTTCTACAGTAATGATGGCTTCTTTACTGGCAACGTGGGCCAATGCCTGACCTGGTGCACAGTCGCCAATAGCATAGAAACCCGCAACATTTGTTTGGCCATATTTATCAACCAACACACGGCCTTTATCTGTTTTAATACCCAGTTCTTCCAAACCAATACCTTCCAGGTTGGCAATAACACCAACAGCGCTTAATAAAATATCTGCCTCCAGTACTTTTTCTCCATCAGCAGTTTTTATGGTGGCTTTTACCCCAGCCCCTGATGTATCAACTGAAGTTACTTCACTATTGACCAAAATATCAATCCCGCTTTTTTTGAAATTCTTTTCTAATTCTTTAGAAATTTCTTCATCTTCTACCGGAACGATTCTTGGTAAAAACTCAACAATGGTCACTTTTGTTCCCATACTATTATAGAAGTAACCAAACTCAACACCAATTGCACCGCTACCAACTACGATTATCGATTTTGGTTGTGTGGGCAAATTCATGGCTTCCCGGTAGCCAATTATTTTTTTGCCATCTTGTTTTAACGATGGCAATTCACGGCTACGGCCACCTGTTGCTATGATGATATGTTTTCCCTCAACTGTTTTTTTTGTTCCATCAGCGGCAGTAACTTCTATTTGTCCTTTGGCTTTCAGTTTGCCAAAGCCCATCACTACATCAATTTTGTTCTTCTTCATCAGGAACTGAACACCTTTACTCATTTTATCGGCTACACCCCGGCTACGTTTAATTACCGCCTCAAAGTTTGCTTTGCCTGTTGCTTCGATACCATAGCCGCTTGCATGTTTAATGTCTTCCATCACCTGAGCACTTTTTAGCAAGGCTTTGGTGGGTATACAACCCCAGTTAAGGCAAACACCGCCAAGACTTTCTTTTTCTATTATTGCAGTTTTAAATCCTAATTGGGAAGCACGGATAGCCGCTACATAACCACCAGGACCACTTCCGAGAACAACTACATCGTATGCCATATTTTATTTGTTAATTGGTAAGTAAACAAGTTGATTGTTAAAGAGTGGCGAAGTTATTTGAAAAGATGCAATCGGGCAAAAGGATGAAATGAAAAACTGAGTTGCCAATGCTAAGGTTTGTGCAATGTTTCTGTATGAGCAGGCTTAATTTGAAGTCCTGAAAAAGAGAATTTTTGCGTGGATAGGCTGGTCATGCAGCTAAAAACAGATCAGCATTGATCAAAAGCATTAATTTAGCCTTTGAAAATCAATAATATCAGCCTTTCCACCGTATGTGAGTAAAACAGGGGAAGAAAGACTAAATTTTTAATTAATCCTACGAAATTATTCACTATTTCCCCTTACCTTTGCCGTCCAAAATTTAGAACAATCATGGCCAGAGTATGTCAGGTTACAGGTAAAATTCCGGTTGGAGGAAACAAAGTTTCTCACTCCAACATCAAGACCAAGCGTCGTTTTCTGCCGAATTTGCAGAAGAAAAGATTTTACCTGGCCGAAGAAGATAAGTGGATTACACTTAAATTAACAACCGATGCTATTCGTACTATCAATAAGAATGGTCTATTTTCAGTTATAAAAGAACTGAGAGCAAAGGGAGAAAAAATCTAATCGGATAGTGGTAAGGAGGATGTTTAACTCAGTACCAATTTGGTTTTTAATAAAAGAATTTAAACGTTTAATAAAATGGCAAAGAAAGGTAGTCGTGTACAAGTAATACTGGAATGCACTGAGCACAAAACAAGTGGTAAGCCGGGCACCAGCCGTTATATCACGGTAAAAAACAAAAAGAACAATCCAGAGCGATTGGAATTAAAGAAGTTCAATCCCATTCTGAAAAAAGTAACTGTTCATAAAGAAATTAAATAACTGATGTGAGATCCGGTAGCAATCGGGTGTGATAAAAGTGAAAATTAAAAATTCGCATTTCCACTCCCGATAGTTATCGGGATCAACAAATCACATTTTCAAATTAATACTCATGGCAAAAGCAGCAAAAACCGCGCAAAAGAAAGATCCTAAACAGGCTTTAGAAGCAAAGAACTGGACAAAAGTGATTAAAGCTGTACGCAGTCCAAAGTCGGGTGCTTACACGTTTAAAGAGCAGATCATTCATAAAGATAAGATCAAGGATTTTTTAGCGCAGAAATAAATTTGAGTTATTCAATATATTCAAAAGCTATTCGTGACAATACGGATGGCTTTTGTTGTTTAGTGTATTATCACTCAATGCCGCAAAGGCGCAAGCAATACATAAATACAAGTTGGCCACAGATTAACACAGATTGACACAGATGAATACAGAGTAAGAACGTTTGAGTATTGATTCTTTTGAAGTAATTATAAATTATAAACGACTTAAATCCCCTCCTTGGAGGCAACCAAGTGATAACGAAGGTTGGGAACGAAGATCGGGGGAGGCCTTACTTTTCGTGTGAGATATATAAGTAAATACATTTCTTGCAAAGATCAATGACGCTACGATGTAATTAGTTTTGCGTCTCTGCGACTTGGCGTGGAATAATATAAAATAAAAATTCAAGCATGGGATTCTTTAATAAACTATTCGGTAAAAAAGAAAAGGAGAGCCTTGACGAGGGTTTGCAAAAAACCAAAGAAGGATTCTTTTCCAAGATCTCAAAAGCAATCGCCGGAAAAAGTACGGTAGATGAAGAAGTACTGGACAACCTGGAAGAAGCTTTGGTAGGAGCTGATGTGGGTATAGAAACAACGATAAAGATTATTGACCGGATAGAAAAGCGAGTGGCTAAAGACAAATACCTGAAGGCATCTGATTTAAACATAATGCTGCAGGAAGAAATTGAGGCATTGCTGGTAGATGCTCCTGAATCAAATAGTTATGCTTTTAATTCCGAGTTGCCAACCAAGCCCTATATTATTTTAGTGGTTGGTGTAAACGGTGTTGGAAAAACAACAACGATTGGCAAACTTGCGTATAATTTTAAAAAGGCCGGGAAAAATGTTTTGTTAGGTGCTGCTGATACATTTCGTGCAGCGGCAGTTGACCAATTGACTATATGGAGTGAAAGAGCTGGAGTACCGATTGTAAAGCAGGCCATGGGCAGTGATCCGGCTGCAGTTGCTTTTGATACAGTGCAAAGTGCATTGTCCAAACAATGCGATGTGGTGCTGATAGACACTGCAGGCCGTTTGCATAATAAGGCACACCTGATGGATGAACTGAGTAAGATCAAAAGAGTAATTCAGAAAACTATTCCGGATGCGCCACATGAAGTGTTACTGGTATTAGATGGATCTACCGGGCAGAATGCGTTGGAACAGGCTAAACATTTTACGGCAACCACCAATGTTACCGCATTAGCTATTACTAAATTAGACGGAACGGCCAAAGGTGGTGTGGTATTGGCCATTGCTGATCAATTTAAAATACCCGTTAAGTTTATCGGTGTAGGCGAAAAAATGGAAGATTTACTGGTTTTTGATAAACACGAATTTGTAGATAGTTTATTTAATTTAGAAAGAAAGGAAGAATAAATTAAGTCTTTAATTTTATTCCAGCCCTTCCACCTCTGTATTTTTTTCGTACCGGTAATAAGAAGTAAAGAAAATTATCAGCGCCATTCCCAGGCATATCAGCGGTAACAACCAGCGATTAGACGATAGGCTAAAGAATAGCATAACGATCCATACACCGAAGAGCAGTTGCAGAAAGCCCTCCATCTTCATATCTTCTGTATACAACAGGCAATGCAGCAGCAGTAAAAGAGAAGGGCCGGTTAATAACATCCATATATAATTCATTATTGCATGTTGCTGAATCGCTAGTCCTTTTAAGGCCCATAATTCTGGTATCAATACAATGGTATAAACACCTAATAAGGAAAGAAGGGTAGACCAGGGCTTAACCGGCAGGTTTCTATAGAACAACATATTAGTTTCCATAAAATGCTGATTCCGGTAAATGAGAATGCTATGTCCAACCAGCGAAGTGAGGTATAACATCCATAACATTCTTTCTTCAAATACCTGTGCATCGGTTTTAGCAAAAAAATAAAGGCAACTGAATGTAATTAATTTAAGTACGAGCAATACCACAATTTGTTCGCTGAAAATATATTTCAATAAAAAAGAAAACAGGTTGCCGGGCAAACGTAAAGAGGGAAGCGATATTTTTAATACTGTCACTTTTGTTTTTTGCAATAAATGAATGGTAATAGCCGTAGTAGAAAAACAAAGGAATATCAAAGTAAAAACGATCGCTAATCCCCCTGTATACTGCTGATTGATAAATGCTATAATTATAGCTGCCAGTCCATAAAATAACACAGGTGCCAGCAATTGACATTGTATAAATAAAAGTTGAAAAAATCTTTTGCGAAATGCTACTGCATTCATGTGCTGTAAAAAGTTGTATCGGTCGCTTTTTACACATCCATTTAAGAAATGAATAGTTTTGAAGGAATATAAGAGCCAAACAAGTAAGGCGATCAAGAAAAAATCAAGCGAAGAAGATATCCCATTTATAAAAACGTAATGAAGCTCCAGTGTTTGTTGAAAATGGGGATACAATCCAAAAAGCAGGAAAAATATAAATAGGAAAAAGCCGGAATTCCTCCGGTAAAAGGGCGCAACAACAGATCGCTGTAATATTTTATTTGTACTGTTCATAACACCTGTTGGACCGTGACCAGTTGTTTGTCTTTTAACAAAAAAGTTTTGTCAAAATGTATCTCCTTGTTTTCAATATCATGATGTGACGTGATGATAAATGAAACATTTTTTTGTTTTCGTTGTTGCATGATCAGTTCACACAAGGCTTTTTGTGATAACTGGTCCAGGGTAGTTAATGGTTCATCCAGCAATATCCAGGATGGGTTTCCTATAAACGCCAGCAACAAAGCTAATTTTTTCAGCATACCGCTAGAATAACTGCCGGTAGCGTTTTGCAGGTAATCATCTATTCCAAGCACCTGACGTAATTCAGCTACTTGTTCTTTTGTACCATTTTTTATGTTTCTTACAAATTCAATTAACTCATTACCGGTTAAAAAGGAAGGATAAACAGGTTCAGCTTCTGCGTGGTTCAGCAAAAGGCGATAAGGAACAGGATCTTTTCGTATAGATATTTTTTCGTCCATTAAAACATCTCCTTTAAACGGAATAAGACCGGCCATCAATTTCAACAAAGTTGATTTACCAGCTCCATTAGCTCCTTTTAGCCAGTAAACGCCTTTGGGGAGTTGTAATTCATTGATGCTGAAAATATGGTGACTGCCGTACGATTTTTGTATGTTGCTGAGTACTAACATGTGCCGCAAAAATCATCAAATGTTTTGAAAAAATAGATTAAAGAAATTATAATTGTTAGGTTTCGCCGATAGTGCATCCGTAATAGTCCAATTTCGTTGGCCTAAACGGCTGCTACATCGGTATTATAACGAAAAATAGATAGTGTCGCAGTTTGAAATTATTAAACCACAGAGGCAGGGTGAACACGGAGCTTCACAGTGTTTGCCCTGTGTTTCTCTGTGACAATGTGTCTGCGTGGTTAAATTCGATAATACATAAATTGAAACTGAAAAACTATTGGAAAATAGTAGACGAATAAATAAATCAATTGGTATTACCTTTGCCAACTATTTATGAAAACAAAGACACTCAAAAAAGACAAAGTCAACATCATCACACTCGGATGCAGTAAAAATATGGTGGACAGTGAAGTGCTGAGCGGGCAATT
>JANMLJ010000094.1:0-2627 GCA_031372465.1 Chitinophagaceae bacterium
GTATTTGTGTTATACCTTTTATATTTCATAAGTAATTCAATAATATCAAGTAATCATTTTGCTTTTACCACACCTGCCTGCCGGTTTACCTGCCGAAGCCAAAGCGTAGGCATGGCAGGCAGGTAGGAGATAGAAAACAATAGGTTGACACATAGGTTCTTCTATGTGTTTTTCTTATGTGTTTTATGTGCCTATTGTGGTTCAATAATTGGGCCTGATTATGAACTATAATCGGAATTAATTCCCGGCAAGAGGAATAGCTTTTAATTTTATCAGTTGATCCAGCTTTTTAGGTTGACGAAGTTTTTGTGAACTTTTGGTAAAATACTGGTGCATTTCTAAAAAACCGATCTGTTTTTTCATCCAGTCGGAATAATCTTTTACAAAACCAACTGTAAGAAACTCTTTATACAGACTGTTACTGATCGGTTCAAAATCATCCCGGCCAAGATAATCCAGATCAGCATCACAAATTATTTTTTCCAGTTTGTTGGTAGGCGATTGCGGAATTTTTGTTGCCATGATCATCCCGCAGATTTTTTTGATCTGCGGCTTTGTTAATCCAAATCCCGGCAATTCTTTTTTTGCCAGTTCACAGCCCTGTTCTTCATGTCCGGTATAAACAACCAAAAACCCGGTATCATGGTAGAGGGCAGCTATTTTTAGTAAAAAATACTTTTCTTTATCATCCAGTTTTTCTCTGGCTGCTATTGCTTGCGCCTGTTCCAGTACATCCAGTGTATGACCGATGCAATGATAGGTATAACGGGGTGATAACCCATTTTGCAATTTTGCAATAATATGGGAATGAATGGAATTGTAAATTTTGGTATAATGATGACCCATTGGTAAAAATTCAATGTCAAGATAGTAAATCATCGGGATAAAATCGGCCGACCTTACTTTATCAGCATCTCTTCCGCCCCGGTCCAGTTTTCAGGCACTCCATTGGTTAAATATTTCAACGCATTATCCATAAAAAAAATGGCGGTACTATCTTCCGGATCTGTTGCCAGTACTGCCTGGAATCCCTCGATCGCATTATCAAATTCCTGGTTAAAATAATGATTCATGGATGCATTAAAGGAAGCCAGCGTCGTTGTTTTCTTTTGCAATTCTATCCCCGGGTATCCATTGATACATTCAAAAATACTTAACTGGTTGTGCTTGCCTTTTAATTGCACTTTGCCCAAATGCCGTAAATGATATTTATCTGCTTTGCTGATCTCCTGTAGCGTTTCACCACTTAACAATAAAGGCGACCGGTAATATTTTGTCAGGCTTTCAATTCTTGCTGCCGTATTCACCGTATCGGAAATAGTAGCCGCATCCATACGATGTTCGTCACCGGTGATCCCGATTATCAGTGGGCCTGTATGCATCCCAATTCCTGCTTTAATGATTGGTAGCCCTGCTGATTGCCTTTCCAGGTTCAATTCAAAAATGGCTTTTTGCATACCGACTGCTGCATTCAGCGCATCATCCGGATGACGGGGAAATATGGCCATGATAGAATCACCCAGGTACTGGTTGATAAATCCCAGGTGTGAACGGATAATCGGACCAAGTCGTTCATTAAAGGAGGATACAAAACGGAAATTTTCATCCGGTGTCATTTTTTCTGAGAGCGAAGTGAAATCACGTATATCGGTAAATAATACCGTTACAATTTTTTCTGCCTGGTCGCCCAACCGTACATCTGTCAGCGATTCTTTTCCTAATAAGCGGATGAACTCGTTGGGCACAAACTTTTTAGTCACTTCATGTATCCGCAGAATAGCTTCTTCTCTTTCGCGTACTTCCTTGATATTTTTTTCGTAGAGCGTTGCACTTTCAATAGCTGTAGATGATTGCAATGCCAGGGTAACCAATAATTTCAGGTGAGCTGCAGAATATTGTTCTTCTTCTTTACCCGCAAGAATAATAGCACCGAGTATACGTTGCTTGACTTTCATCGCCGCATAAATAAGTGATTGTACATCGCTTTCAATAATTCCTTTCTCTTTCAATATGGATATATCACTCATGATTTCTGATTGGCCACTCAACCCGATCTTCAAAAGAATGCCACTATTGGTACGTAATCCATCTTCATGGAAAAGCGGTTCTCCTGATGTGGCGGGTATCGTTAATTGCCGGCTCTCTTCATCCCAAAGTACTATGACTCCGCTATTAGAAGGAAGGGAGTGCATGGCCTGTTCCAGTGTTAGTTGTGCAATAGTATCCGGATCAATGGTCTCCGTTAGTTTTTCGGAAAAATTATAAATAACATTCAATTCCTGGTATAAGTTGAGCACCTCAGTTCCTAATTTCTTTTTCTCCGATTCTTTTTGCAGCATCAATGATAAAAGACGGGCAATGATATCAGCATTTTCGGTTGCTTTTACAAAACCGGCAATCTCACCCTCCAGTGTAACCGGGAATATAGGTGATTCGTTGGTTATGGCGGTACCAAATAAAATTGTATGCTGACTATCTTCAACAACAATATCCGATTTATTTAATGTAGACCAGTTAAGCAACCAGGCAGTTGTTTCGCTTTTTTTTCCCAGCAATGATTTTAAAGTAGGTTGAGCCATTACAGTTATTCGTGATTTTAATTGATACGGGTTAAATAAAAACGATTA
>JANMLJ010000114.1:0-3611 GCA_031372465.1 Chitinophagaceae bacterium
TACATAATTAAGAATTATCATCTGTCATCTATCCACTATCATCTACTCTTATCAGATTATAACTGACAGAGGATAGATGATAATCAATTAAAGGAGTACACTTGTTTACAAACCGAATGGATTACACAATAGCAGATAATAGTGGATTGGCGATAGTGTCGACTATTGATTTCAGCATTTACTAAACACCGTTACAAAATATAGAATTATCATCTGTCATCTATCCACTATCATCTACTCTTATCTTTCTTAATCAGCTCCATCGCTTTTTCCAATTTATAATCAGCTCCACGTTTTACATCATCTATAGTAGGTAAAGAAAGGATTTCCGGTTGTACGCCTCTTCCAATCTTAGGTGAATTTTTATCAATTACCAACCTGAATAAGGGCAGTCGGAAACGAACCCCGGTTTCGGGTAAGGTAGCATCTGGTATCAACCAGGCAGAATTTCCATATGCTCCTCCACCGGTTTCTTCTCCGATCACCGTAATGTTATTCTCTTTAATAACTGCACTAACGAATAAAGTGGTGGCAGAAAAAGAATTGCCCCCGGTAAGTATATATACTTTACCAGTATAATGATTACTATGCTTTGGCTTAAAAAAATGTCTTTCAAAATAGCCGAAATGATATTTTCCGTCTTTTTTCTTTTTTGTGAAGAAGGATATAAATAGCTTATTCCAAAAGTGATTTTTGATATATTGCTGATATTGACTGCTTTTTTTTATTGCGTATAAAGAATCACTGATTTTAAATGGTTGGTTTGAAAGATAACGGCTGATCAGCGTTGAATTAGCAACACTACCTCCGCCATTTCCCCTAACATCAATAATTAAATGATTGATGTTATTTTTTTGTAAAGCCCGGAATGAATTATGAAAAAATTTTTTTAAGCCATAATCCCGGCCAAATGATGAAAGATCCATCATCGCCGTATGATTGGCAGAATCTATCTTTAATAATCGAACTGAATTTAATAATTGACGTTTCCTTTCTCCTTTTGAAGGCCTGGTGGTTGCAGGTCTCAGTGGCCGGGGGCCTGTTCGATTAGCGGTATCAGCAGCAGGATTGTAAACCGGGATAATAATATTTTTTGTTTGACCGGCGGCATCTATATATTCAATGGTATATTTTTCTGATAAACCAAATAAGGAAGTATATAACGAACCAAAGAAACCCCTGTTGCTCAATGTTTGATACTTGTGAGTTCTATTATATCCATCAGTAGAAATATAATTAAACAGTGTATCTGTAATCGAATCTTTTGTTCTGCCATTTATTTTTGATATGACTGTTCCTCTTTTCAACATACTGTCACGACGGTTCAGGTTAGCCGTTACTACCATTGATTCATCCCAAACTTTCATACTTAAAGGGAACATTTTTCCCAACCTTACCGTATCGCTGTATTTACTCCACAATTTCGATGGCCGGACAGTTGTATGACCACAGTTTATTTTAGCCGTAACATAGGAAAGCACTTTACGAAATTCCGGCTCCGTCATGGAATCTTTCAATTGTTGCTTACCCCAGTTGAAAAAATAATCCATACTGTCTTTGCTGGTGTACCAATAAAGACTGGGATGATGTTCTTCTAAAATTGACCGGTAAACAGTATAATCTTTCTGAACCTGTTCAAGGGAGTATTTGTGTTTAGGAGAAAAAGAAGATTTACTGGTGGTGCATGCAGTAAGCAGTAACGGAATAACAAAAATTAAAAATGGTGTCTTCATGTTCGGATAAAATAATCCTAAAAGGTTAAAAAGTATCTTCAAGTAAGAGCGTCTAATGTTCCCCTGGGGGTTATTTCCTGACCCGATAGTTATCGGGTTTATCGAAGGGTTAGGGGGTCATATGATTCCAACCTTGTGCGGTGATAGCATGTTTACCACCGCCTTTAGTAATGATATGCGCACCCTGCTCCAAATCTGTCATATATCCTACCACACTAATTTCTTCATTTAAAACCATTTTATCATAATCTGTTTGAGGAATAGTAAACAGGAGTTCATAATCTTCGCCACCGCTTAATGCACAGGCCGTCGGGTCTATTTCAAATTTGTAGGCGGCTTTTTTCATTTCTTCTGCAACAGGAATTTTTTCTTCGTACAGTACACAACCGAGGTTACTGTTTTTACAAATATGTAGAATTTCCGAACTCAATCCATCGCTGATGTCAATCATGGCGGTAGGTATGATTTCCTGCTTTTCGAAAAATTCAATAATATCCTTTCTTGCCTCTGGTTTCAACAGCTTTCCTATTACATAAGACTCTCCTTCCAGATCGGGCTGCACACCCGGGCTTTCCATAAAAATTTTCTTTTCTCTTTCCAGGAACAACAAACCTACATAGGCAGCACCAAGTGTACCACTTACACAAAGCAGGTCGCCTTTTTGTGAAGTATTTCTTTTTACAAATTTATCAGGTGCCACTTCTCCAATTGCCGTAACGGAAATAATGAATCCTTTTTGAGAAGAACTGGTATCGCCACCTATCAAATCAACGCCATATTTATTACAGGCGGCATAAACGCCTTCATAAAATTCATCCAATGATTCCAGACTGAAACGATTGCTGATACCAAGGCTTAGCGTAATTTGTGTGGGGACAGCATTCATCGCATACACATCGCTGAGGTTTACAATTACGCTTTTATACCCAAGATGTTTGAGAGGAGTATAACTCAAATCAAAATGAACACCTTCAATAAGTAAATCAGTGGTAATAACTGTTTGTTTACCAAAATGGTCAATCACCGCGGCATCATCGCCAACACCAAGAACGGATGACACGTTTTGCAGCTCAATATTTTTAGTGAGGTGCTCTATTAAACCAAATTCGCCAAGCGATGCAATTTCTGTTCTTTCTATATTCATAGTTCTTTCTTATTATTTATAACGGCAAGCATTTCATCATGTATTTTACCGTTTGTTGCTAAAACCCGGTGCTGATACACAGAAAATTTATTTCCCTCATGGTCAGTTACCTTTCCTCCGGCTTCTTCTACTATTAAATAACCAGCCGCGCTATCCCAGGCTTCTAATTTATGTTCATAAAATCCATCAAATCTTCCAGCCGCTACCCAGCACAAATCAATAGCAGCGGATCCCAATCTTCTAACAGGAACACCTTTTCGGATAAAACGCTCAAATACTTCTAAAGGACCGTTGGAGGTATTAATATAAGTATAGGGAAAGCCCGTTACCAAACAGGATTTTATGGCTTCGGTTTGTGTACTTACCTGGATGGGCTTGTCATTCAATGTGGCTCCCTTCCCCTTTTCCGCAAAATAAAATTCATTTAAATGCGGATTAAACACAGCGGCCATCACTATTTCACCATGATGTTCAATACCAATAGAAACACAATTAAGCGGAATACCATGTGCAAAGTTAATCGTGCCATCAATGGGGTCAATTATCCATTTATAGTTAGAGTCCTGTGCTAATTCCCCAATCTCTTCACTTAATATCTGGTGTTCGGGGAATGTAGCTTTAATAACTTCAATAATGGCTTTTTCGGCAGCATGGTCTGCTTCGGTCACTAAATTATTTACTCCCTCTTTATTTGCTATTTTAAAATCACCGTTAAAAAAACGAAGAATTTCAGC
>JANMLJ010000133.1:0-2916 GCA_031372465.1 Chitinophagaceae bacterium
AATGGCCAGTGGCCGCTGGACACTGCTTTATTCTGCTGACTAAGTCCATCTTTTAAATCATAGCCATGAGCTATACAATGACTATAGGCCAAAATCAATGAAGGACCATCATAAGCTTCTGCCTCCCGCATGGCTAGCAATGTTTGTTGTGGATTGGCACCAAAAGCTACTCTTGCTACATACACATTGCCATAGGAGATGGCCTGCATCGCTAAATCTTTTTTTCCTCCGGTCTTACCACCGGCTGCAAATTTTGCAGTAGCGGCAGTAGGTGTTGATTTGGATGATTGACCTCCGGTGTTGGAATACACTTCTGTATCCAATACCAGTATATTAATATTTCTTCCGCTAGCTAATGCATGATCTAATCCTCCATAACCAATATCATAGGCCCATCCATCTCCGCCTACCAACCATACACTTCGCCTTACTAACTGGTCAGCAACAGAAAGCAGGTGAGCAGCAGGTGAACTGTTCATTCCCTTTAATTGCTCCTTTAAATATTGCACTCTAAGTTGCTGAATAGCCAATTCAGATTCATGAATTTGTTTAGCATCCAGTATATCATTCACCACTTTTTCACCTAATTCCTCTTTTAATTCCAGCAAATATTGTTTGGCCATACCCAATTGCTTATCGGCTGTAATGCGCATTCCCAAACCAAACTCTGCATTGTCTTCAAACAATGAATTGGACCAGGCAGGCCCCCTTCCTTCTTTATTGACAGTCCAGGGAGTTGTCGGAAGATTGCCTCCATAAATAGATGAACAACCAGTGGCGTTGGCAACTAATAACCTGTCGCCAAATAATTGCGATAATAATTTTAAATACGGTGTTTCACCACAACCCGCACATGCCCCGGAAAATTCAAATAAAGGTTCCAGGAATTGTGCTCCATGTACCGTAGAGAAATCAATTTTTGAACGATCATTCCAGGGAATATTCTCAAAGAATTCAATATTCCTTTTTTCTTTTTGCAGCACTGGCTCTTTGTCTGCCATGTTGATGGCCTTACGGGAACGGTTAACCGGATCTGTTGCCGGGCAAACTTCCACACATAAATTACAACCGGTACAATCTTCTAAATAAACCTGTAATGAATATTGGGTTTCAGGAAATCCTCTTGCATTGATAGGCGCTAATTTAAAATCTTCCGGTGCATCTTTTAAATGATCGGAATGATAAAATTTTGCCCGTATAACACTATGCGGGCAAACATATGCACAGTTGCCACACTGAATACAAAGCTCAGGCTCCCAAACCGGTACCAGATCAGATACATTTCTTTTTGCCCATTGCGTGGTACCGCTGGGATAAGTGCCATCAATGGGCATTTTACTTACTGCTAATTCATCCCCATGACCAGCCATCATAATGGCGGTGACTTCTTTAACAAAATCAGGCGCTTTATCAGACACCGTTAATAAATTATGTTCAGCCGCTGAAACTTTTTCAGGATAATTGACTTCATACAAATTAGCCAATGTAGCATCCACCGCTACATAATTCTGTTCTATTACTTTTTGTCCTTTTTTAAAATATGTTTTTTCAATTGCTTTTTTAATTTGTTTGATAGCATCTTCTCTTGGCAATACACCCGATAATGCAAAATAACAGGTCTGCATAATGGTGTTGATACGGCCACTCATACCTGTATCTCTTGCTACCGTTGTTGCATCTATTACATAGAGTTTAATTTTCTTATCAATGATCATTTTCTGCACCTGCCCTGTCAATTTATCCCATACTTCATCCTTACCATATGGACTGTTTATTAAAAAAGTAGCACCGTCACTGGCGAATTCAAGCATTTCTACTTTTTCAATAAAGTTGAACTGGTGGCAGGCAATAAAATCTGCTTTTGAAATTAAATAAGGAGCCCGGATAGGTTTTGGACCAAATCGCAAATGCGAAACAGTTCTTGCGCCTGATTTTTTTGAATCATATACAAAATATCCTTGTGCATACAGATCTGTATTCTCTCCGATAATTTTAATAGTATTCTTATTTGCACCTACGGTACCATCGGCACCCAATCCAAAGAACAAGCCCTGTCTCCATTCAGACTCATCTAATTTATACAAAGGATCATAAGCAAGACTGGTGTAAGTGACATCATCGTTGATCCCAATTGTAAATCCATTTTTTGGTTGCTTCTTCATCAATTCGTCGTACACCGCTTTCACCATAGCCGGAGTAAATTCTTTCGATGAAAGACCATAACGACCACCAACGATGTTAGGCAATTTATTTAGTTTCCCCTGCTGCAACGCTTCTACTAAAGTTGCCAGCACATCCTGGTACATTGGTTCTCCGGCTGCTCCGGATTCTTTGGTTCTGTCCAATACAGCAATTGATTTTACAGACGCTGGCATTACTTTAAGTAAATGTTCCATGGAGAACGGTCTGTACAAACGAACGACAATCACCCCTGTTTTTCTTCCCAACTTATTCAAGGCCATGACAGTTTCTTCTACCGTCTCACTACCAGAACCCATAATGACAGTTATCTCTTCTGCATCAGCAGCACCGGTATATTCAAAGAGTTGATATTTTCTTCCGGTTAGTTTTTCAAAATCATTCATCACCTCTTCCACTATGCCGGGCATAGCATTGTAAAACTGGTTTACCGTTTCCCTTCCCTGGAAATATACATCTGGGTTTTGTGCTGTACCGCGTATAAAAGGATGTTCAGGATTTAATCCCCTTTTACGATGAGCAATTACCAGCTCATCAGGTATCATTGATTTTATCTGCTCATCACTTATTAATTCCAGTTTATTTACTTCATGAGATGTGCGGAAGCCATCAAAGAAATGAATGAAAGGAATTCTTGATTTTAAGGATGCCACTTGTGCAATCAATGCAAAATCATGTGCTTCCTGTACACTGATGGAACTTAATAGGGCAAAGCCT
>JANMLJ010000173.1:0-2173 GCA_031372465.1 Chitinophagaceae bacterium
CAAAATCAGTTTTATCTAAAGCAAAGATAAACGGGGCGCAATTTTTTATCAGCGCAGAAAATGTGGCCTTTTTCTCCAAAAGAAAAGGTATGAATAATCAAAATGCATTTACTGGTTTGACAAGTGGCTCTTATCCTCCGGCCAGGATATTATCAACAGGTTTGACTTTTAATTTATAATTTTTAAATCAACAGCTATGTTCAATAATAAAAATAAAATAGTAGCCCTCGCTATTATCGCAGCCATTTCATTTTCATCCTGCAAAAAGGATTTTTTGAATACAAGTCCTACTGACGCAGTTTCATCTGATGCAGCTATAGCCAGTACCAAAAATGGATATGCTGCCATTAATGGAATTCATCGTTCTTTATATATACAATATGACAATCAACCTGAGTCGGGTGAAGGCGCAGCAAATATTATCAGGGATTTAATGGGAGAAGATGTGATCTATACCAATCCTGCAGGAAGAACCGACTTTCTTGGTTTTATTCAATGGGTAAGCAACCGGAATGTGAATAGTGGGAATATGCGGTTTGTATATCGTTACTATTATGCTGTAATTTCTAATGCCAATATATTGATTAATGGCATTGATAATGCTTCAGGCCTGCAAGCGGATAAAAACATTATTAAAGGGCAGGCACTGGTATACAGGGCATTTGCACACTTTCAATTGGTGCAGTTATGGGGCGAACGCTATAAAAGCGGTGGAGGAAATACGCAGTTAGGCGTTCCGTTATTGCTAACGAATACATTAGATGGGCAACCAAGAGCTACCGTTGAGCAGGCATATACGCAAGTGAATAAAGACCTGGATGATGCTATACTCTTATTAGCTAATTATGTTCGATCCGGTTCAACACCTAAATCTAATTTTAATGTAAATGTAGCAAGGGGAATAAAAGCCAGAGTTGCATTGGCCCAACAAAACTGGGATGCAGCAGCTACAAATGCCATTGCTGCAAGAACAGGATTTACACTGATGACGAATGCTGAATATTTAGCAGGGTTTAATAAAACAGAGAACCAGGAGTGGATATGGGGTAGTAAAATAATTCCTGATCAAACCACGTTCTTCTGGACTTTTCATGCATCCATGGGTTGCAACTTCAATGGGTCTAATACAAGAACACAACCAAGAGCTATTAATGCAAATCTTTTTAATGCGCTTCCGGCTACTGATATTCGGAAAGCTGTTTTTGACTTAACCGGTGCTACCGTTCCCATACCACCAGGTGGTATCCGGATTCCTTATCATGCAAAAAAGTTTCTGGCGGAAAGTGTTAGCAGCAGTATTGGTGATGTGCCTTATATGCGGGCGGCAGAAATGTACCTGATTGAAGCAGAAGCAAGAGCCAGACAGGGTCAGGATGCAAATGCTGCAGCTGCATTGTTTACGTTGGTAAAAAACAGAAATCCTTCTTATGTTTTATCAACGAATACTGGTCAGGCTTTAATAGACGAAGTAATGTTTCATAGAAGAGTAGAATTGTGGGGTGAAGGTTTCCGTTTTACCGATTTAAAACGTACTAATTCGGCTTTAAACAGAAATGGAATTCCAAACCACAATCCGAGTATTTCCGTCATTTTTAATGTGCCGGTGGGAGATAAGCAATGGCAATGGTTATTTCATCAGGATGAAATAAATACGAATAAAGCATTAGTGCAAAATCCTTTGTAAGCTGATTAACAGCTATCCATTTTTTCATCCCGTACAGCGTAGGCTGTACGGGAATTTTTTTTGGACAATATTCTATTTAGGGTTTTTGATCAAGCCCTAAGTAGCAGCAGATATTAGCATAACCACGCACCAGCCGAACAAGTCAAAAGATTTGAGATTTACTTACCAAGGTTGCTTGGGTTTCAGCATCATTCGAGAATAAGCAGCGCTTGCAAAACCTTGTATTCCCTGATGGAATTCTGTATAACAAGAATAAGGGGGTAGTTCGAACTCCAAGAGTCAACAGTTTGTTTGCAGCAATTGAGCCACTGAAGCGGATTGCAGAGGAAAATAAAAAAGGCGATTCTGAGAAGAATCGCCTTAAATCTGGTAAAGTGCCCAGAACTGGATTCGAACCAGCACATCCTTTCGAACGCTGCCACCTGAAGGCAGTGCGTCTACCAATTTCGCCATCTGGGCTTATTAATTGGGGAGGCAAATATAACAAAT
>JANMLJ010000176.1:0-6682 GCA_031372465.1 Chitinophagaceae bacterium
TTGTTCCTCTCAACGTTTTTACATAACTGGCTACCTGTGCCATTTGTTTGGCGGATAAATCATCTTTCCAGCTTCTCATCCCTTTACTGGTGCCATACTTAATAGTATTAAAAATATTTTTTATACTGCCACCATATACCCAATAATCATCTGTGAGATTTGGACCTACTGCATTACCACCTCCTTCTGCTGTATGACAGGCAGGGCATTTACTTGGGTCTGTAAAGATGGCTTTACCAGCAGCAATATCATCTGCACCGGTTAGAAGTGTAACCGTATTCTCATTTACCTGGTCACCTTTTTTCTTCAGGTATTCCATAATTTTTATTTCTGCTCTTGCAACGGATGTTTCAAATTCCTGTTTGCTGGAAGGGCCATTGTGCGAAACTTCAAAGCGCCAGAGGTATATTATTGCGAAAACAATGGTTGCATAAAACCCATATAACCACCAGGGAGGAAGACGGTTATTCAACTCACGTATACCATCATACTCATGCCCCAGGTCCAACTCGGCTTCTTCGCTTACCGGCCGTAATTTGTTTACTTTATCCCACCAGCTTAGCTGGTTTGCCTTTTTCTCAGCAGCAATAGCTATGTCTGCCGCGGTTACCTTTTTAATTATGTCTTTCTTTAATAAAATTTTAATATTTAACAGCAGCGTAAGGATAATGGCCAATTCAAGAAATAGTACGGTAACCATCACATAAAAAGTGGAAGCATCCATTCCCCCGATAACCTGGGTTGTTTTTTGTACCGCTTCAGCAGTTGTATTCTGCGCTATAAGTGAAGGAGAAATGATCAACATAAGCAATAACAGTATAGCAGAAGAACCTCCTGTTTTTTCACTCATTCTTTTTTTCAGCGTTACATCAGCAGCGCCAATTACAATATTGGCAAGAATGCCAATAACAAGCAGTAACAACAACATTAATATAAGTAATGTTATTGCCAATGCATTATTGAATATCGAAGGTGCCGGTGGGCCACCAGCGAAGGCTGGCTGTACAGTAAATACCAACAAAGTGGCGATTAATCCTGAAATATATTTTAATTTTTTTCGCATATTAAAATCATTACTGGTTATTATTAATTCTTATTATCGAGTGGTATCCTGCTTACTTCATTAAAATCTTCCTTTTTAGTTTTAAATACCCAGGTAACTATTACTAAAAAAAATAAAAAGAAAACAATTAATGAAATCAATCCCATAATATCAACGCCGCTTACTTTTTCTATATAATTAATGAATTTCATGATAGGTTATTTATTGATAGTGGTAATTGGTTTTGGTTCTGCCTGTATATCTTTCCCGAGCCGTTGCAGGTAGGCAATCAGTGCTATGATTTCCTTATCTGATGAAGTTTCAATTTTATCTTTTTTCAAACTGGCTGTTATTAACTCAGCCTGTTTCATCAGATCATCATTGGCAATCTTATCATACCCTTCGGGATAAGGAACACCCAGGGTTCTCATGGCCCTGATCTTTGCAGGAGTGGTTGATGTATTTAATTTATTATCCAGCAACCAAACATACCTGGGCATGATAGAACCCGGTGATGTTAAACGCGGGTCGTACATATGTGTATAGTGCCAGGAGTCTGGTCGTTTGTTTTTATCGGCGCCTTCCCTTGCCAGGTCAGGTCCTGTTCTTTTACTTCCCCATTGAAAGGGATGGTCATAAACAAACTCACCGGCTTTTGAGTATTCGCCATAGCGGGCCACTTCATCACGGAACGGCCTTATCATTTGGGAGTGGCAGGTGTAACAACCCTCCCTTGTATAAATATCACGTCCCTGCAATTCAAGCGGAGTGTAGGGTTTTACACTGGCAATGGTTGGAACATTTGATTTAACAAGAAATGTTGGGATCATTTGTACCAAACCTCCGATAGCAACAAGAATTAAGCTGAATAATAACATAGTTAACGGCTTTCTTTCAATTACACGGTGCCAGTATTCTTTTTTTGGAGAGGCTATTTTTACCAGGGCTGGTGCTTCGGCTGCTTCATTGGCAATAAATTTACCAAGTGCAATTGTCTTGTATAGATTATATACCATTATCAGTGCGCCGCTCAGGTAAAGCATACCACCAATACTTCGGGCAATATACATCGGTTTAATATTGGTAACAGTTTGCATGAAGTCAAACTTTAACTGTCCTTCAGGTGTAAATTGTTTCCACATCAGGCTTTGTTCAAAACCTGCCCAATACAACGGAACTGCATAGATAATAATACCTATTGTACCCAACCAGAAGTGATTGGTGGCTAATTTTTTCGAATACAAGGATGTTCCCCACATTTTAGGGATCATATAATATAAAATAGCAAAAGCCATAAATCCATTCCATCCTAATCCGCCAATATGCACATGCCCGATCGTCCAGTCGCTGAAATGAGAAATAGCATTCACACTTTTTAAACTTAACAAAGGTCCTTCAAAAGTGGCCATACCATAACAGGTAATGGCTACCACCATAAATTTTAAAACAGGATCTTCTCTTACCCTGTCCCAGGCACCACGAAGTGTAAACAAACCATTCAACATTCCTCCCCAACTTGGCGCTATCAGCATGATAGAGAAAACAACGCCCAATGATTGTGCCCAATCAGGCAAAGCAGTATATAATAAATGGTGAGGGCCCGCCCAGATATAAAGAAAAATTAACGACCAAAAGTGAATAATAGAAAGACGATAGGAATAAACCGGGCGGTTAGCCGCTTTTGGTAAAAAATAATACATTAAGCCCAGTACTGGTGTGGTAAGAAAAAATGCAACGGCGTTATGTCCGTACCACCATTGTACCAATGCATCCTGTACACCTGCATACCAGCTATAGCTTCCGGTGGCGGAATAAGGGAGTTCAATGGAACGAACGATATGCAATAAGGCAACAGTAACCCAGGTGGCAATATAAAACCAGATAGCCACATACAAATGTTTTTCCCTTCTTTTCAGAATGGTACCAAACATATTGATACCAAAGATTACCCAAACCAACGCAATGGCTATATCAATTGGCCAAATTAACTCCGCATACTCAGCACCGTTATTCAGGCCAAGTGGTAAAGTAATAGCTGCTGCAACGATGATTAGTTGCCAACCCCAGAAATGAATCCAGCTGAGTTTGTCGCTGAACATTCTTGCTTTACATAGCCGTTGGAGTGAATAATAAATACCCGCAAAGGAGGCATTACCCACAAATGCAAAAATGATTGCATTGGTGTGTAAAGGACGTAGCCGGCCAAAAGTTGTTGGTGCCCAGTTTAAACTTATGGGTGGATAATACATCTGGATAGCAGCCCAGAGACCAACCAGCATGCCCACGATACCGAAAACCACCGTGGCATAACCAAATGCTTTTACAATTTTGTTGTCGTAATAAAATTTTTCAATTTGCATCCCTGAAGTAGATTCTTGCATAATTGTTTTGTTTATTTTGTTTTGGTGGATGAGGCAGGTTTGTCATCAAAAAGAATACGGGAAGAAGGAGAGTAATCGTCTTCAAACTGGCCTGATTTAACACCCCATAAAAAGGCAACTAAAAAGATAGCGGCTACTGATATGCTGGCAATCAGCAGAATAATTATGACACTCATTGGCTTTTATTAAATGCCGTAAAAATATTTTGATGCACTCCGGCTAATGGTAACTAATATCAAGACAGGAACTGATTTATATCATTTTTCGGGTTAAAAAGACTGAGATTGAACTACTTCTACAGCTTCAACCGCCTTGCCAGCAGGCTACTGCTGCCAAAAGTGATAAGTAAAATGCTCAACGAACTGCTCGGCATCAGGATAGCGGCCACTAACGGCGAAAGAGTGCCCTGCACAGCAAAAAGTAATCCGATAATGTTATAAACGATGGATAAAACAAAACTGGCCATCACAATATTGCGGTTGGCCCGGCATAAATAAATAAACCGGGTAAGCCTGGATAATTGCTTTGCTTCGATGATGGCATCGCTGGATGGTGTAAAATTGTTGGTTTGTTCCGCTACAGCAATACCAATATCACTTTGTTTCAATGCACCGGCATCATTCAGCCCGTCACCAATCATCATCACTTTTTCTCCTTGTTGTTGCAGGTGTTGTATGTATAATAATTTGTCTGCTGGTTTTTGATGAAAGAGAAGCGCACTTTTTTTACCCAATAATTTTTGCAGATTTTCTTTTTCCGTTTCATTATCACCCGATAATACGGATAAGTGATAATTCCCTTTCAGTTTTTGCAACAACGCCGGAATTTCATCGCGGTAATGATTACCGAATAAAAAATAACCGCACAATTTATCCTCCATACTGAAAAAAATTGCGGTTCCTGTCTGCCTGTCTTTATTTCCGGTAACAAAACTGTACGATCCGAGTTTCAGTAAATCATCATTGACAAATCCTTCTATACCCTGACCGATAGTTTCTTTATAACCCGCTACTTCTATTTTTTTTCCGGTAGCAAGGTGTTTTGCCAATGCTTTGCTTAAGGGATGAGAAGAACAGGCAGCCAGTGAAGCCACCTGTTGTAGTTGATAAGCAGATAACGTTTTGCCTTCATAGTTAATATCCTGCTGATGGGTAGTAGTAAGTGTTCCTGTTTTATCAAAAACAATATGATTGATTTTCGCAATGTCCTCAATAGTTTGGGCACTTCGCAGGTAAAAATGATTTTTACCTAATATGCGCAAAATATTTCCATTGGTAAAATTATTGGATAGCAATAAGGCACAGGGACAGGCGATAATAAAAATGGCAGTCACAGCCGGCCACAACTTTGAAGGGTCATTTATTTGCCAGTAAATAGCTGTGATAGTGGCGATGCTTAAAACCATCAACGAAAAATAACGGCTGAGCAAATGAACAAAAGAAACTGATTTAACAACTCCTTGTTTAATGATACCGCTCTCTTTACGCTCACGCTGTTCAATAGGAGCATCTTTGTTCCAGAGTTTGGTAAGATAACTCTGCGCCACTTCTTTTACCACCAGTATTTCAATATTGCCAGCTGTTTGCTTACCTCCGGCATATACCAGCTCACCCACTTCTTTTAATACCGGTAATGATTCACCCGTTACAAAACTATAATCAATAAATGCTTTACCCCTGGTTAGTATTCCGTCTGCAGGAATCAATTCTTCATAATGAATAAGTAAGGTTTGTCCCGGTTTGATAGCAGGCAATAAGGTAGGTATTTCTTTATCGGCTTTCAATACAGAAACAGCAATGGGGAAATAAGAAGTATAATCTCTGTCAAAAGATAATTGCCGGTAGGTTTTATCCTGGATAATGCGCCCGGCCAGCATAAAGAAAACAATACCGGTCATGGAGTCGAAATAACCACCGCCCGTGCCGCTGATTACCTCATAAGCACTCCGGATAAAAGTAATAATGATGGCCAGTGCAATTGGTGTATCAATATTCAGGAATTTATGTTGCAGACTTTTCCAGGATGATTGATAAAAGGGCAGTGATGAATAAAGAAGTACAGGAATAGCCAATCCAAAATTTGCCCAGCGGAAAATACTTCTCAGACCAGCTTCACTCGCATCAATGCCCAGATATTCCGGAAAACTCATCAGCATGATATTGCCAAAACAAAAACCGGCAATACCGAGTTGATACACCATGCTTTTGTTGATAGCAGGTCTCTTTGTTTTCAAATCATTAAGACTGATGTAGGGTTCGTAACCAATACGGGTCAATGTTTCTGCTACTTTTCTTAAACTGATTTCCTGCGTAAGAAAAACTATCTCCACTTCTTTTCGGGTAAAATTTACTTTACCTGAAATAATACCAGGCTCAATACGATGCAGATTTTCCAATAAATAAAGACAGGAGCTGCAATGCATCTGCGGCAGGTAAAAAGTAACATGTACCTGCTTGTCGTCACGGAAACTGATCAGCTGAACTTGTATTTTTTCATCATCCAGGAAGGAAAACTTGTCTTTTCTTACGTTGATCCGCTGGCTGATACCAGGTTTTTCATTCAGGTTGTAATAATCGCAAAGGTCATTTTGGTTTAATATCTGGAATACCATTTTACAACCCTCGCAGCAAAAACTCTTTTCCTGCCAATGAATTTTCTCGTTGGGGCATGCTTCACCGCAATGGTAACAAGGTGCTTTTTGAATGGTTGGCTTTGTTAAAGGCATAGTATTCCCCTTGAATAGGGAGCTAAAGTAGCGGTAGCCTTATAGGAAGGGGATGAGCAACTTCACAGGATGAACTGACTTTTATCACAAGCATATGGCAGAAGGCCTTTAAAAAAAATCTAATTCAATGAATAAACTCCTGTTTCTTTAAACAATTTTTTGTCCGGAGGCAAGATAATGTTTGACCGTGTGTAGACATTAGAAAGTAAACTCCGTTTCGTATTTGGCTTTGGAAAAGGACGACGACAGAAAAAGTTTTCACCTTCAATGGTCAGCGAAAATGAGGGATGCCTTTGTTGTGTGTTGTGTGATGGCCTTGTGTGAATGCAAGACACCAACAAAGTGAATTAAAGACACCCAGTCCAACAATTATGTCAATCCCTGAAATGTGTAAGAAATCCCCAATTATCAATTCCCGTTTCATAAAACAATACAGATGAATATTTATATTCTTCAGGAAGTTTACTCATTTCTGCTTTTAGAGGATTGAAATGAATGTAATCCAGCTTCAGTAAAAAAACAGAATGATTTCGC
>JANMLJ010000199.1:0-2296 GCA_031372465.1 Chitinophagaceae bacterium
GGTTCATTTTTAAAAGATAAGGATGCAGCTTTTCTTTTATTTTTTGAAGCAATAATAAACATTGGAATGCTTGCTAAGGCGGCAATACTTCCGATTGCCATCGCTGTTTCCCCACCTCCATCAATACCATCTTCCTGGTTCATATATTTGGAAGCACCAGCCAGCCATACAACTATACCTCCTCCGGCCAAACAGAAGGCGGTAATTTTCTGGTGTTTACTTTTTTTCAGTAAATCCTGTTTTGTCAAAACAGAGGAAGAACTGGTTTGCTGACTGAAAACTGAAGTTGCCAGCATTAACACCATACAACCAACGATAATTTTTTTCATAACTGAAATTTTAAGGTGAAAGAAGGTATTGCTCTGTAAACAAAACTGCTTTTTTGAATTTGTGGGGATAATTCATTTTTAAAAGATATGCTCATAGCTTTTCGTTTGTTGCGTCCCGCTGACACCAGGAAAGGGATACTGGCTACTGCAACCGTTGCGCCTGCATATCCCAACACATCGGCCAATGAACTGTTTTGCTTATCATTCGGATTGCCGATACCCCCTATATCATCGGTTATCACTAAAATTCCAGACATAAACATCGCCCCACCCACAACGAATAATATTTTTGCCGTTGTTTTTTGTTTCTTACTCTTTTCCAGGTAATCCTGTTTTGTCAAAACAGGGGAAGAACTGGTTTGCTGACTAAAAGCTGAAGTTGCCAGGATCAGCAAGATAAAACCAACAATGATTTTTTTCATAACTTAATTTTTAAGGTTAAAGATGGCACAGTCCTGTAAACAAAATTATTTTTCTGAATTTGTGGTGACGTTTCATTTTTAAAAGATAGACTCAGGGCTTTTGTTTTGTTTTTACCGGATGCTATAAATAAAGGAATGGAGGATAACATAGCCGTTAATCCACCTATCAGTAGAATTGTTTGGGCTGTATAATTATTTTGAGGCTCGGGTTGCAGATTGCCGGTAAGGGCATTTGGAAGAAGCAATATAGCATATCCAATATCTTCTCCTGCTTTAGGCGCAGCAGTAATGGCCCCAATTGATGACAAAGTCAATCCCCCGCCAAGCAACACCCAGGCAGCTGTTTTTTGATTTTTACTTTTTTTCACATAATCCTGTTTTGTCAACGTGGGGGAAGGACTGATTTTCTGGCTGAAAGTTGTAGTTGTTATTACCAGCAACAAAGAACAAATAATTATTTTTTTCATGATGATAAATATTAATTTAAAAATTTATCAGTTTAAAGTCAGTTCAATCAACTCGTCCTGGAATTGATAAAATGTTTCCCGCAGGTTACTTTTTGCATCAGTACCATAATTGACAAAGAATATATGTAACACCCCTTTATTCGGAAAATAAAACAGGTTAGCCGTATAAGCCAGGTCTCTTCCTTTATGACCTATACCGAAATCTATTCCCCGGGTTGAATATGATTTTTGGATTCCGTATCCATAGAAATTACTGCCATCCTGCTTGCCATAGGTTTGCATAAGGCTCAGGGAAGATGGCTTCAACAACGTTTTTTTCAAAAACAAGGCGTCTGCAAACTTATAGAGATCAAACAGGTTGCTGTAAATACCACCATAACCATTACCGCTGCCGGTTACAATATTGGATACATTAATAAGTGTATTGTTGTTATAAAGATCAAAATATCCCTGGGCTACACTATTGGGCAACACATCATGTGGCTGATAAAACGTATTAGTAGTAAGATTGAGCGGCAGTAAAATTCTTTGTTTAAGCAGGTCTTCATGTTTCTTACCGGTAGCATATTCCATTACCAGCGTTACAAGAATAGTATTGGTATTAGAATAAATGGCGGTATCGCCTGGCTGAAATATGGCCGGTTTATTATAGATGAATGATAACAATTCCTCCTGGGACCATTTCTTATTGGGATTATTGAGAACGGCCAGGTAAAACGCATCATCTTCAATGAGATCAGGAATACCGCTTTCATGTTTCATCAATTGTCCCAACGTAATGGTATTGCCATTTGCAATTTTATCAGTGATACGATGCGGTATCCAGTTGCTCATGGGCATATTCAATGACCGATACCCAAGCCCGGTGTTGACAGAGTCTTCGAATAATTTAAACATGAGCACGCCCATAAAAAGTTTGGTGATACTGGCTACTTTGGAAACAGTACCGGGAACAAAATCAATATTGTTGCCGATATCGGCTTTGCCGCTTGCACCGATCCATGTACCTTTTGGATCATTTACAAACAGAGAAATACCCGGTAAACCTTTAGCTCTGTATTTTTCCAACAATGTCTTA
>JANMLJ010000203.1:0-1854 GCA_031372465.1 Chitinophagaceae bacterium
CTGCAACCCGCAAGGGCACTTTGGTAATTGCAACTTAATATAACCTGACCATTTCCATTGGTATTTAGCACTATCTCATTGGGTTGGTCTGTATTGGATATGGTTGCATTGGTGCTTTGTGGGTCTAAGGACCAATTAAAAGTAGTGCCCGGCCATGCAGGCAAGCGGTATATTCTGGAGCTGGTATCGCAAATAGCCAATGCTGTATCGCTAAATTTTATGCTGCTTTTTATAACAGGAACTTTTATGGTCACCGGTCCCGGGCAACTGCCACTTGTAATATCAGCCGTAATGTAACCAAAGCCTGATTGATCAATCGCATCCCATAAAACTACAATTGAATGATGTAAGTCATTTAAAATGTGACCTCCTCTGATACTCCAGTGAACATCGCCCTGAAAGGTGGAGTCTTCAATGGCATAATAGCCGGTATCTCCTTCGCACAATACACTAGTACATTTTATTTTGATAGAGGGGTCGCTCATAACATCTAAGTTCATTTTAGCAGTATCTGTACAATTGCAAGCATTTTTTACAATCAGCTTAACCACCTTTTTACCGGGAGTTGTATAGGCATGTGTTGGACTGTTAAAAGTGCTTGTACTGTAAAAAGTTCCATCGCCAAAGTCCCAAAGCCAATGAATAATGGGCGATGAATTGGACCCTTTAGAAGAATCTGTAAAAATGTAATCCTGATTGAGGCATGCTGTACCGCCTTTTGGAAGTACCTTAAACCGGGCAAGCGGTTTTTCAATGATTTCAATGCAAAGAGAAATGGTTCGTTTGCATCCGGAATTACTTAATTCAGTAAGGGTTATATTGCCCAAACCGGGGTTATCAGGCCATTTAATAGTTCGGGTACTATCAGTACTATTTTGAATAGTTCCGCCATCAATTATCCAGTTGTATGTACTGCCAACAAATCCATGCGCAGTATAAGTGATGGTGCTACCTGCACATGCTCTTATGCATTCGCCATCATCATTAAACCAACTCTGGTTATCTTCTCTTTGAAGGGTATCTAGAACCTGACAACCATAAATTTTGATAGCAGTGATATACGGCAATGGATAACGTTTTACAGTTACAATAAGCGTGTCATAAAGGGTTGTGCCTGCTGAGTCCAACTCTAAGAAAACTTTAGCTGTTCCAGAAGTGGTCCATGTAATGGTTACAGTTTGGTTATTAGCCGATCCAACAATAGTTCCCTGGCTACTAACAGACCACGTGTACCCCCCCCGCTGAATGGCCAGAGTCGGAGTATACGGCTGTATTGTTATTACAAAGATCAACAAGGCCCACAATTTTGATGGTTGCATACGAGGACGAATTCAGGAAATAAAAAAAAGAAAATAAAAAACAATGTACCAAACGCAGGTGTAAATTTTTTGTCTTCATGGTTGGCTGTTTTATGGTTGGTGTTGAATGCGAAAATGATTGTTTATTAAAATGCAATCAAAATAAGTTTCTACTGTTTGAATATTTTGAAAATGCTAATATAGTTATATATATTTAAATGAAATTAATTTATTTTTTCTTGTGGAGATGAGTGTTTGGGAAGTGAGAAAAATATTAAGCAGAGGGAGGGAGAGATTGAAATAGGATATGTAATAATGAAGCAAACTATGGAAAATTGGTGAAGTTTAAGAAAGGCAATAGGGAGTCCTGAATTGGTAATAATTTTATAGGGTAATTTCAGAATTAAAGAGATAAAAAAGGAGCAAGATAAATTGCTCCTTTTTTGTGCCCGGGACTGGATTCGAACCAGCACATCCTTTCGAACGCTGCCACCTGAAGGCAGTGCGTCTACCAATTTCGCCACCCGGGCCAATTGTCAGGATAGATAGCAAATAT
>JANMLJ010000017.1:0-1978 GCA_031372465.1 Chitinophagaceae bacterium
TGAAAAATGAGGTATTTGCTGTCATAACTCCAGTATGCTTCTGCATTATCGCCCCCAAAAGTCAGTTGCTGCACATTTTTAAAATGGGTTTCATCCGTATATTTCAATGTATCTGCTACCGGAACAGCAGCTATTTTAGCACTATTATTACACGATGAAGCAAGAAGAGCAATTAGTAAAGAAAATAAAATAAGTTTTTTCATTTTTATTCGTTTAGTCAAAGCATGCATGAAATTTAGCAAGACTGTAAAGGTATTTCGTTAAAATTTGCCTTTGTCATGCGTTTGTCATGTCCACATTTATAAAATTATTTAGTTTTGTTTTATGCAAAGGCTGGCAAAAATAACAATAGTAATAATAAGTGGGCTGATTTTAATCAGTAGTTGTACTGACAAGACCACCAACTCTCCTTTTGATGATGTGCTTATCAAGCCCCCTTTTTCCGGACTCACAGACAGTATTAAAAAAGAACCGGCTAATGATGAATTGTATTTTCGCCGGGCCGTGTTATTAAACAGTAATGATCTGGCTGAACCAGCTTTGGCCGATTTCAAAAAAGCCTGGTCGTTAAAGAAGGATGAGAAGTATGCAGTTGGTATCGGGAATTTATTGCTGGAAAAAAAACCTGACTCTGCTATTCTATACCTTGAATCAGCATTAAAAGAATTGCCCAAAAGTTTTTTATTACAGCTAACGCTGGCCCGTTCACTTTATGCGCTGGATAAAACAGCTGAAGCACTGAAGATATGTAATGACCTTTTACAAAAAAATCCTGCCCAGGTGGATATGATGAAATTAAAAGCAGAGCTGCTGGATAAAACAGGAAATACAAGGGAAGCGATCAGTATTTTAGAAAGAGCCTACCAACTTACGCCGTATGATATTGACCTGAATTATGAATTAGCCTATAAATATGCGGAAAATAAAAATGCAAAAGTTATCGCCCTTTGTGATTCATTGATCAGAATAGATACATTGGGCCATTATGCGGAGCCGTATTATTACAAAGGCATTTATTTTGCTAATATCAATGATAAATCAACCGCATTGGGTTTGTTTAGCCAGGCCATTCAGCATAATTTTAATTACCTGAACGCGTACATCGAAAAAGGGAAAATACAGTTAAGCCAGAAAAAAATCAATGTAGCTTTAAAAACTTTCCAATTAGCCAATACGATATCCCCACAATTTGCTGATGCATATTATTGGATTGCAAAATGCCATGAAGAGCTTGGACAAAAAGACGAAGCCAGGCTGAATTACCAGCGGGCTTATGGATTAGATAATACATTTACGGAGGCGAAAGAAGCGGCGGATAAAATAAAATAACTGTAATTTTACCCAATGGGAAAGGAGGAACTTTTATCAGAAATAAAAAGACTGGTTTTATTGCAGGAACCGGGTGCAGAAATTATCCTGTATGGCTCTTTTGCAAGGGGTGATAACAGGCCCGATTCTGATTTGGATCTGCTTATTCTTTTACAAAAAGATACAGTAACGTATTTTGATGAAAAAAGAATCAGCTATCCTCTTTATGCGCTTGAAATTCAAACTCAACAGGTTATCTCTCCTTTTATAAAGTCTAAAAACACCTGGTATGAAAAATATCCTAATACTGCTTTATTCATCAATATTAAAAAAGATGGTATTCTCCTATGAGTACACCTTCCAAAGAAGATATCATCAGGATAAAAATTGCAAAAATGGAGTTGGTAAACGAATTCACTGATATTGCAAAAGAGTTTGTCAACGAGTCAAGAATACTTCTACACCTATAATCTAAACTAGTAAAATGCCCATCATCGCCCCCTCCCTGCTTGCCGCCAATTTTCTGAACCTGGATGCCGAATGTAAAATGCTGAACGAAAGTGAGGCGGACTGGTATCATTTAGATATTATGGATGGCCGGTTTGTTCCCAATATTAGTTATGGACCAATGCTGGTGGAAGTTTTCAGAAAAGCAACCACTAAAGTTTGC
>JANMLJ010000018.1:0-2875 GCA_031372465.1 Chitinophagaceae bacterium
TTTCGTCTTGCTTATAAGATTATTGGTTGTAAAAGTGTTTTTAAGTCCACCAAACCCTATATCTCTTGTTACTTCCATTTTATTATAATTCTTTTACTATTTGTTTAAACTGGTTGCCACGATCTTCATAGTTTTTGAACAAATCAAAACTTGCACAGGCCGGGCTTAACAATACCACATCGCCTTTACCGGCAAAATGAAAGGCGGCATGTACTGCTTCAGCTGCCGTTGCAGTGTTTACGATTGTACTCATCGTATTACCAAACGCCTCGTGAATTTTCCTGTTCTCCGTTCCCAGGCATATAATAGCTTTAACTTTCTCCTTTACCAGGTCTTCCATCAGTGAGTAATCATTTCCTTTGTCTACTCCACCTAAAATAAGGACGGTTGGTTTTGTCATGCTTTCCAGCGCATACCAGGTGGAGTTTACATTGGTGGCTTTACTGTCGTTTATAAATTCCACGCCCCGTACAGTAGCTACATGCTCCATACGATGTTCAAGATTTTGAAAATTTTGAACTGCATCACGGATTTTTTCTTTCCGGATGTCAAGTGTAGTGGTGGCTACGCAGGCAGCCATCGTATTGTATTGATTGTGCTTTCCTTTTAATGCAAAATCAAATACACTCATATTGGTAAAATCTTGTCCCGTTCTAATGTACATATCCCCGTCTTTAATAAATGCTCCGTTTGGTAGTTCTCTTTTCATAGATATTGGCAGTTGGTTAGGTTGATTAGTAAATCCGGAAATTTCCGGGTGGTTTAGGTATTTCATGGTTACTTCATCATCACAGTTATAAATAAAAAAATCATTTTTCTGTTGGTTCATCGTGATACGAAATTTGCTCCTTATATAATTTTCAAATTTGTAATCGTAACGGTCTAAATGGTCTTCCGTGATATTTGTCAGAATAGCTATATCCGGTCTGAAGGTGATAATGTCATCCAATTGAAAACTGCTTACTTCTGCCACATATAATTGTTTGGGATCTTTGGCTACCTGCCTGGCAAACGAATAACCAATATTGCCAACCATGGCACAATCAAGTCCTGCTGTTTTACAAATGTGATAGGTCAGTGCAGTAGTGGTCGTTTTTCCATTGCTACCTGTGATAGCAATAATTTTGCTATTTCCTTTAAACCGGTAAGCCAGTTCTATTTCACTAATGATAGTTATTCCTTCTGCTCTTATCTTTTTTACTATCTCCGTTTTTTCCGGTATTCCAGGGCTTTTCATCACTTCATCAGCATTCAGAATTTTTGATTCTGTATGAAGACCTTCCTCAAAATCAATTCCTGCATTACGCAACTCGTTACGATACTCATTTTTCAAAGAACTACTGTCAGAAAGGAAAATATCATATCCCTGTTGCTTCACCAGCAATGCGGCACCCACACCACTTTCACCACCACCCAATATGACAAACCTTTTAGCCATCTTGACTTGCCCTTTTCTCCGATATCAGCGGAGAGGCCGGGCTTTATTAATTTTTCAACCATGTCACTTTGTTATCCAATTGATAACAAAGCTGATCATAAGAATAACGTGTACGGAACACGATTCTTCATAAGTATTGGATTCAAATACAACTGCACATCAATTCAATTAAAGCAGAACAATAGTCTTCTTTGGGTTTGGATCCCGCCCAGGAGCGAGATGGTTTTTCAACAATCAATTATTTTTTTCCTTCTGTTATTATCTCATCTTCAGTGTTACAATACTCAACACGACCAGCAACACCGTCACAATCCAAAACCTGTTTACAATCTTTACTTCATGATATCCTTTTACCTGGTAATGGTGATGAAGCGGTGCTTTTAAAAATACTCGCCTGCCAACACCATATCTCTTTTTAGAATATTTGAAATAACCAACCTGAATCATTACACTTAATGTTTCTACGAAAAAAACACCGCAGAATATGGGCAATAACAATTCCTTATGTACAATGATTGCCAGCGATGCTATTATTCCACCCAATGTCAGACTACCGGTATCACCCATAAAAATCTGGGCCGGAAAAGAATTATACCATAGAAAACCAATACAGGCTCCTATCATTGCTGCAATAAATATGGTTAGTTCACCCAAATTGGGGATGTACATTATATTCAAATAATCTGCAAACACCAGGTTACCACTTGCATAGGCGAATATGCCGAGCAATACACCTATTATAGCTGAAGTGCCTGTTGCCAGGCCGTCTAATCCATCCGTAAGGTTTGATCCATTTGATACGGCAGTGATAATAAATATTACCACCAGAATGTACAACACCCAGGTATATTTTCTCCAGGCAGCGGGGAGCAACTTGGAATAATTGAACTCATGATTCTTTACAAATGGAATAGTTGTCAATGGTGTCTTTGTTTCTGTGAAATATTTTGTTTTACCACTTACCTCTCTTGAAAAAACTGTACTGTCTGTTGGCGGAATTTTACCCAGGTATTCTCTCCAGATTTTTACTTCGCTGTTGAAATAAAGTGTAGCTCCAACAGTGATCCCTAATCCTACCTGCCCCAGAATTTTGAACCAACCCGCTAATCCATCTTTACTTCCTTTTTTGTATTGTTCATCCTTTTTCTGAGCTAATCGCTTACCTCTTAGTTTTAAATAATCATCTATAAAACCAATGACGCCCACCCACAAAGTGCAAATCAGCATTAATTGCACATATACCTTTGTCAGATTAGCCAATAATAAAGTGGGAATGATAATAGCCAATATTATAATGATACCACCCATTGTCGGAGTGCCCCTTTTCTGCTCTTCCCCCGGCAATCCTTCTTCCCGGATACTTTCCCCAATTTGCTTTTTCTGTAAGAACTTGATTAATTTTTTTCCGTAGAATGTTGTAATAAATAACGACAACAA
>JANMLJ010000221.1:0-1603 GCA_031372465.1 Chitinophagaceae bacterium
TGTTCATTGCAGAAATACAGGATGAACACCAGTTACCGGTACAAAAAATAATAATTGATACAGAAATATTATCGGAATTTACTGCCTTGCATTTTGGAAATGCAGAAGCACCTGAAATTGATAAAATAGAAGAGGAGTTTATCAGTCATATACTGGATAAATTTGTCATGAACGTAACGGCTTTGAATAACTACCTGAAATGCCCGTTAGAATTTTATTTCAAAAACCTGATACGTATTCCCTCACAAAAAAATGAAGCTACCGAATTCGGTTCTGCTGTACATGCTGCGTTGGAAAAACTATTCAGAAAGATGCAGGAGGAGAAAAAAGACAAATTTCCATCGAAAGAAGTATTTATTGCAGACTTTGAATGGCATATGTATCGTCACCGGGAAAGTTTTACCAAAGAACAATTTGACAGGCGACTTGAATACGGACAGGAAGTATTGAAGAACTATTACGATAAATATATCAGCAGTTTTAATAAAATTGTTGCTATTGAAAGAACTATCCGTAATGTGGTAGTAAAGGATGTGCCGTTAAAAGGAAAATTAGACAAACTCGAATTTGACGGCAAGTCGGTGAATGTGGTTGACTATAAAACCGGGGATCCGGATAAAGCTTTTCCTAAAATAAAAGGCCCGTCGGAGAAAGAGCCCAATGGTGGTGATTACTGGCGACAAGCTGTTTTTTATAAAATTTTGGTTGATAATTATGAGCAAAAAGATTGGAAAGTTGTCAGTACAGAGTTTGACTTTATTGAACCCGACAAGAAAAAAAATTACCGTAAAGAAAAAGTGCCGGTAACCCCGGAAGATATAACCACGGTGACTCAGCAAATAACCAATACCTGGGAAAAGATACAAAACCGGGAGTTTTATATAGGCTGCGGAAAAGAAGACTGCCACTGGTGCAATTTTGTAAAAACAAACAAACTGGCGATTGCGTTGCACGAAACTGAGGATGAAACTGATTTATTATGATTTTAAAAACAAATCATTGTCAGTAAACACTATAAGTTTGCAGCTTACATGAGTTACAGAAATTTAATATCATCAGCATTCATCCTGCTACTTATTGCCATGAGTGTAACCATTGGCCCTGGCTGCGCCAATATTATTCCTCCGCAAGGTGGGCCAAAAGACTCTCTTCCGCCAGTCCTGTTAAAAGCAACTCCCGGAGATTCTACCAGGAATTTTACCGGCAATAAGATCACGTTCACTTTTAATGAGTTTGTTGATGTACAGGCCATCCAGGAAAACTTAAATGTTTCTCCTTCACCAGGAATAAATCCTAAAATAGATTTCAAATTAAATACTGTTTCCGTAAAATTAGTAGATAGCCTCGAGTCAAATACTACTTATTCCATCAACTTTGGCGATGCCATTAAAGATTTTACAGAAGGCAATGCCCTGAAAGGATTTACCTATACTTTTTCAACCGGCAGGTATATTGATTCATTGGAATTAACAGGTAAAGTTATTTTAGCCGAAAATGGCAAAATTGATACAACGTTAATTGTACTATTACATACCAGTCCAAATGATTCTGCTATCATAAAAGAAAGACCCCGTTATGTTGCCAAACTGGATGGCACTGGTTC
>JANMLJ010000282.1:0-6165 GCA_031372465.1 Chitinophagaceae bacterium
AAAAGGCGGAGCATTCTTTTTTCCTTGATCTTTTGTTTCTTTTGCATCAAAGGCAAAAGAAAAGAAAGAATCAATGTAATAAACTATACTATGAAAAGTTATCTCCTTGTTTCTAATTTTTAAACTCTTGGCAATTGGTATAATACCATTTACATTAAAAATACATTTTTGCACACGGATAAAACAGATTGGATAGATGAACACAGACTATTTTGATAAATCAAAATCCTGGATTTCTGCGTAGCAGAAAAATCTGTGTTCATCCGTTTAGTCCGTATCATCCGTGTGCAAATACATGGCAAATGAGTACATTCTCATTAGCTTACTTTTAATGTTTAAATGGTATAAGTTAGCAAAATATGCTTTTACTGTAATATAAAAAAGAAAAGCAGCAGACCGGTTGGCTGCTGCTTTAACTATAAATGATGGCTTTAGGGTTATTATTGGTTGTTATTGGTAGCGGAATCTTCAACCGGCGTTGTCGACATTGTATCTTGTGGAGCAGCATCCTGCTTTGCTTTGTCAAGCGCTTCTTGTAACTGTTTGGCTACATCTTTATCAAAAGGCAGTGTTAACAGAGCTTTGTCTTTGCTGTCTGTCAAAACAACATTTACAGGTGCATTATTAAAGAGTTCAATGGAAATAGCGGCTCCGATTTTTTTGAAATCATCACCGGCCGTTGGTGCTGCCTTTAATTGTTCCTCACTGGCGGCAAAACGGAGTTCAAAAGTGCCGTCTCCTCCTTTTTGTATTTGAACCGACTTTACCGTCGTATTATCAAAATAGCCCACCGTTTCTTTCAGGTAGTTTCCTAATTTTTTTGCATCGGCTTCTGTAACAGCATCGCCTTTGTAATAAACAATTCCTTTAGAGCCTTCTATCGAAACTTTTTCGCCCATACTATTTTTGCAACCCGTTAAAGATGCAATTACCAACAAGCTAAGAATGATACTTTTCATTTTTTGTTTTTTATGTATTATTAAATAATTTAATTATATAAAAAAATATACACTGTTCGAAATAAATTTCTTTTATTAAAAAATAAATATTCTAATAATCCCAGGCTTTCAGCGTTGCATACCTCTTATTGGTGCAAAAAAATGAAAAAGGAACGTCTGCAAATAAATTGTCTTTTACTTGTTTTGCTGCTACTTCCACTTTCGCCATATAGGCAGAATCGGTTAATGCTTCATCGGTAATTGGAAATCTGAAAATATGCCGGTCACCTTCTTTAGTTATAAACAGTTCTGCCGAACCTCCGGAAAAAGAACCGCTTTTTACGATAAAATCAGAAATTGTTTTCGACTCTTCTGGAGTAATGTCTTTGAAATAAAAATCTACATCACCCACTTTTTCATTTTTGTAATCATCCGAATTTAAAAGCACAGGCTCTTCGGCGGGTTTTGTTACGTTAGTTTTTGGTTCTTCACCTTTTTTGTCTTTACCTCCACAGGCAGTCAATACAGATACAACTAGTATGCTTAGAATAATTTTTTTCATTTTTCAATTTTTAGATTTTGGTTAAATTGTTTTGTTGATATAAAAATAATTTAGTAATCCCAGGCTTTCACCGTGTTCAACCTTTCATCGGTCATATAAAATGAAAATGCAACATCAGCAAATAAGTTGTCTTTTATTTGTTTTGATACTTTTTCAAGTTCGGCAAGAATAGCCGGATCAGTTCTTGATGCCTCCACTACAGGAAAACGAATCATATAGCGATCGCCTTCTTTAGTCATATAAAGTTCTGCTGTTCCACCGCTGAATGAACCGTTCTTTACGATATAATCAGCAATTGTTTTAGACTCTTCATCAGAAATTCCTTTCCAGTAAAAATTAACATCGCCTGCAGAATCATGGTCAAAATCTTCTTTGGTTAAAGTAGTCCCGGTTTGTTCAGTAGGAGACGGTGCTTCTAAAGATTTTGCAACAGCTTCATCGTAAGGGATAGTTTTATAATCTTTAAAACTCTTGTTGGCCAGAGCTATGTTTACTTTTTTGCCACCAAAAACGTCTTTAGAGGCCTGGGCTCCAATTATTTTAAAGGCGTCTTCAATACCTTTCATGGTATCAGCAACCTCTTTATCGTACACTAAACGGATAGTAAATACTTCCCCCTCTTTGGTGATCTGGATACTTGCTTCTTTACCTGAATCAAAAAAGGAAGCACTCTTTAAAAATTCGCCGGTTTTTTTAGCTTGATCTTCTGTTACGCCATCACCTTTGTAATAAACTTCAGCTTTAGTTCCTTCTACTTTAACTTTTTTGCCATAATTGGTACAAGCTGTCAAAGCAACAACTACCAAAAGGCTGAGGATGATCTTTTTCATGTGATTATTTTTTATATTTTGGTTTTTTTTCTGGCTGATGGCGGCCAGATTCGCCAGTAAATATTTATTGATGAATAACTCCTGTTAACAATAATACAAGCAAAACAATTCCCGCTATTATCCGGTAAATACCAAATGGTTTGAACCCATAAACTTTCAGAAAGGTAATAAAAAAGCGGATAGCCAGCATGGCTACTACAAATGCTACAATATTGCCTATAATAAACGTCACTGTATTTTCCTGAGAAGAAGTAATCAGCGAAATACCTTTCTGAACCCCACCTGTAGTGCTGGGCCATTTTTTAATAAACAGGGAATAAGCAGTGGCGGCAAACATGGTAGGCACTGCCAGAAAAAAGGAGAACTCAGCAGCCAGGTTTCTTGTCAGTTTTTGTTGCATTCCACCAATAATAGTAGCAGCACTCCGGCTTACACCTGGTACCATCGCCAATACCTGCCAGCAACCAATAATCAGTGATTTGCCAAAACCCAGTTGATCTTCAGACTCTACCGTTTGTTTTTTAAAGAATTTATCAATAAAAAATAAAACAATACCACCTGCCAGCATCGCTATTGATACCACCATTGGATTAAAAAGTAATTCGTCAATTTTATCTGCAAACAAATATCCAAGTATTAATGCAGGAAGTACACCAATTACTAATTTGGCATAAAACTGCCAATGCCTAAATTCAAAAAATTGCCGCCAGTAAATAACAACGACTGCCAGTATGGCCCCTAACTGAATAGAAATGGTGTAGAGATTGACAAAACTTTTTTCATCAGGGGTAGTACCCAGTTTCATCAAATTTTCTGCAATGATCATATGCCCGGTAGAGGATACCGGTAAAAATTCAGTTAATCCTTCTACAACGGCGATGATAACGGCTTCGACAATATTCATTGCTAAAAATGCTGAAATGCTGAATGACTAAATATAGGAAAATTTTATGCTGTTTTGAATTAGCAGATTAGCACATTATTGAATTAGCTAACTGATTTCGGACTCCTGAAAATGGCAAATATCTCAATGGCAAGTCCTGCCAATATAAGCAAGGGTGCTATAGTGATACGGGTTGCACTATAAACTTTTGATTTATCAAACACACTGGGGTCTGTATTCTTACCGCCGGCCATCAAAAGCATACCAACTGCCATCACAATTATGCCTAACAGCATCCACTTGTAGTTCTCTTTATTAAAAATGGAGGGGCTTGCTTTCTCGTTGCTCATTTCTTTTGATTTTGGTGGTGCAATATAGGGAAAAGTCGGGAAGTCCATAAGTCGGGAAGTCGGAAAGAAAAAGACTTTAAAAATCAAGGTTTTTTACAATTATCGAACTCAGGCTTTCTGACTTTCCGTCTTCCGGTCTTTCTGACTAATAAAGATCATCCAGCTTCATCCAAAAGCATTTAATCACACTTCTGAAAGAAAAAGTCGGGAAGTCCATAAGTCGGAAAGTCGGAAAGAATTAGTCTGAAAAAGAAAGGGGGTTTACAATTATCGAACCCAGGCTTTCCGACTTTCCGTCTTCCGGTCTTTCGGACTAATAAAGATCATCCAGCTTCATCCGCAAGTATTTAATCACACTTCTGAAAGAAAAAGTCTGGAAGTCCATAAGTCGGGAAGTCAGAAAGAATAAGATTGAAAACGCTGGAGTTTTTACAATTATCGAACTCAGGCTTTCTGACTTTCCGTCTTCCGGTCTTTCGGACTAATATAAATCATCCAACTTCATCCGCAAGTACTTAATTACACTCCTGTTGGTACTGAAAAGGGTGATGCCGATACCTATAATAATCAGTAAAAAGAATAATAATAGCAGTAAACCTGTATCATGAATCGTTTTTAGCCAGCCTACCGAACCCTCAGAGATAAGGATTACAATATAGAGCAAAGCCGAAGCAATGGCACCACTGATAGCCCCATTAATTATTGCTTTTATATTTAAAGGTTTGGCAATAAACCAACGGGTGGCCCCCACCATCTGCATTGTTTTAATAAGAAACCGGTTGCTAAACATGGCCAGTCTTATAGTATTGTCAATAAGGAAAATAACTACTAATGAAATAAGAATAACAAGAATCAATAAACCGATACTGACCTTGCGGATATTCTTATTCAGTTTGCCAACCAACGCATCCGGGTACTTTACATCCGTTACATAGGTCTGTAGTTCGAGGTCACTTTTAATGCCTGCCAGTGTATCAATTTGTACATATTGTTTTCTTATCCGGAAATATATTGCATTTGGTAGTGGATTTTCATCCAAAACTTTGCTCCAGTCTTCGCCGCCATCATCAATATATTGTTTCTTACCTGCATCTTTTGTAATAAAGTCCATGGACTTTACATAAGGCTTTGCGGCAATATAATTCATCAATGCAACACTGTCTTTGGGATTCAGATCACCTCGGAGATAAACTCTTACTTCCACGCTTTCTTTAAAATGGTCGCCTAATTTATTGGCATTTATCACTAACCAACCAATTATGCCAAGCAGAAATAAAACAAGGGTAACGCCCAGAATGGACATAAAGTAAGATGGTTTACCACGTTTAATGGAAGCTTTACCAGATTGGGACATGAAATTTGTTTTTTCAGATTAATGGATTATGGGCCATCTTTCGCAAATTTATCCACCAAAATTATAAAGTGGTTAAAAGCTGCGACTGGAGAGCAAAAATAGCAGTTTAGGGCTACATTCAGTATTTTTGCTACCCTTCCTGCCTTCCAACAGGTAGGTTAAACGATTGCTACTGGTGCATATTGCCATTTGCCGTAAAAGATATTTGTTAAAAAATTTAGATGAGCCCGGTAGTTTTAACGAATGGGCGATAGCCATATCATAAAAATATAAGAACAGGTAATAATTATTATGGAATACGATTTTAGAAGAATAGAGAAAGAATGGCAGCAGAAATGGAAAGAAACGAATGCATACAAAGTAGCTAATCCTTCACCAGGCGAAGCTACCCGCAAACCCAAATACTATGTATTGGATATGTTTCCTTATCCAAGCGGTGCAGGTCTGCATGTTGGCCATCCTTTAGGTTATATCGCATCTGATATTTATAGCCGGTATAAAAAATTGAAAGGATTTAATGTTCTGCATCCCATGGGCTTCGACAGTTTTGGCTTGCCTGCGGAACAATATGCACTGGATACCGGCCAGCATCCTGCAGAGACAACGAAAAAAAATATTGCCACATTTAAAGCACAATTGGATAATATCGGTTTCTGCTACGACTGGAGCCGTGAAGTGCAAACCAGCGATCCCGGTTATTATAAATGGACACAATGGATATTTCTCCAATTATTTAATAGTTATTTCTGTAACACAGAAAAAAAGGCATTGCCCATTTCATTGCTTATAAAAAAATATGAATCTATTGGAGCCTTACCAAAATCAGGGCCTTTTATTCCTGGCAAACATTTTTCACCTGAGCAATGGAACGGATACACCAGAAAAGAACAGGAAGAAATATTAATGAATCGTCGCCTGGCATTCAGCAAGTTTGGCGAAGTAAATTGGTGCGAAGCATTGGGAACTGTATTAGCCAATGATGAAGTGATAAATGGTGTTAGCGAAAGAGGAGGGCACCCGGTAGAAAAAAAGAAAATGCGGCAATGGTATTTAAGAATAACTGCCTATGCCGACAGATTGCTGGAAGGATTGGAAACAGTGGACTTTAGCGATAGCATGAAAGAAATGCAACGCAACTGGATTGGTAAAAGCGAAGGGGCGGAGATTGAGTTCGGAGTCGTGAGTCGGGAGTCTGGAGTTCTTGACTCCGAACTCCCGACTCTTGACTCCTGGCTCAAAGTTTATACC
>JANMLJ010000302.1:0-3653 GCA_031372465.1 Chitinophagaceae bacterium
AAACACAGCTGGGATAATACCTTTGATTTTAATCTCGGCTATGTCAAAACCACGAGCCTGGGAAGCCGGAAAAACGACGACCGCTTTGACCTGCTTTCCAAATATGGTTATGCATTAACTTCCCATCTGAATCTTTCGGGATTGGTGAATCTTCGCTCGCAGTTTTTTAAAGGATTTATTTTCCCGGGCAATGTGAAAACATTTTCCTCCAACTTCCTGGCACCGGGTTATTTATTGGTTAGTCCGGGGCTCGATTATAAGCCAACAAAAAACCTGACTATTTTCTTTTCACCAGCCACAGCCCGATTGGTGATCGTGAGAGATTCTGCGCTTTCCAATAAAGGACTCTATGGAGTAAAGCCGGGAAAAAAATCGGCCCTGGAGTTTGGTTCTTTTGCCACCATTGGCTACCTGAAAGAATTTAATAAATTCATCACGTATAAAGGAAGGCTTGATCTGTTTTCCAATTACAAAAAAAATCCACAGAATATAGATCTCTTTATGTCAAACCTGTTAAACGCAAAATTAGGCAAGGTATTTACCGTTTCGTGGAGTGTAGATTTAATATATGATGATGATGTAAGGTTGTTTGGCAAAAATCAACGTTCTGCTGCCTTACAATTAAAATCATTGGTTGGCTTAGGGTTGACACTGAAATTCTGATAACGGCCTGTACTAAATTATATAATTTTAAATAGGCAATGACTTTAAAGGTTGCATTTCAAATTGTCGCATTGATTATCTTGGACAAAAAAGCAACTTAATATTGTTCTATGTGAATTCCTACTGTTTGCTAGTGTGCCTATGTGGTTCCATTTTCCTGATTTTTTACCACATAGGCCATAGATCACATAGATAATTACCAACTATTTGAACGTTCCTTGCCAACCAAAAACTATAAGAACAGCGACAATTTGAAATGCACCCATTTTAAAACAGCTTTGCTTTATAAAAATGAACCCAATATTATTACCTGAAATAATTTATAGTACCCGGCTTACTGGTACATTTCAATTTTCCTGCTAAGCGTAAAACCATCCTCTCCTCAGTATCTTTACCGCCCATGGGACAAAAAAAACTAATCCGGTTTGAAGAATTAAATACATTTCCAAATGTATTGCAGAATCCAAACGATGTAGCTGGTAAATGGAATGGATTTTTTAAAAACGAGAACCCCATCACGCTTGAATTGGCCTGCGGTAAAGGCGAATATGCTATTGGGCTAGCCCAGTTATACCCTACTAGAAATTTTATCGGTATTGATCTCAAAGGCAACCGTATCTGGGTAGGAGCAAAAAAAGCCTTGCAACAAAACTTAACCAATGTGTTCTTTCTGCGCACCAAGATTGATGCAATAGCCAGCTATTTTACTAAAAACGAAGTGGCGGAGATATGGATAACCTTTCCAGACCCGCAACTACGCCTCTCAAAAACCAAAAAAAGGCTCACCCATCCAAAATTTCTACGATATTATAAACAATTTCTTGTTCCCAATGGTTTAATACATCTAAAGACGGATAGTCCTGACCTTTACCGGTTTACTAAAATAGTGACTGGTTTATATGGATGCCCCGTTCACAAAGATGTTGAAAATATATACAAAGAAGAATCCATTAGTGAGGAATTAAAAATAAAAACACATTACGAGTCGTTGGATATTGCGGGTAGCAACAGGATTCATTATTGCTGTTTTTCTTTACCAGAAATTTTACCGGGTAAAGAAAAAGATGATGAGTTAAAACAATTATTAAAGGATCATGAAGGAACTGATTGAAGGATTACACTATTATTTTAATGAGGAAGGGTATATCGTACTCACCGAGCAATACCATTTTGAAAAAGGGTATTGCTGTGGTAATGGTTGTAAACATTGTCCTTTTCAATATGAAAACGTACCCGAACCCCGTAGGTCTGAACTGTTGAGTAACAAGGAATCAAAATAAATTTAGTGATATTCCGCGCAATTGAAACATAAACTACAATCGCCCTCTTAATACCAGCAAAGAGAAGACTTACTTAAACATTTTCCCGAACTCCGCTTTGGTTATTATTTTAAGTTTTTTAAACTTTCTTTCAAGATTGACTTTTTGAGAAAGTATATCATCATCGCCAGAACTAATAAAACCAGAAGAAGTTTGCAAAGCAAGTGCAATCAGGAAATCGTCATTTACATCTGCCGGAATGTATCGTTTGATTGGATAAATATGGTTAAAGTGAACTGTTGCCCCTCTTACAATTTTTACGGCGTCACTAATGTTAATATTGAATTTTTTTAAGTGAGAATAGTTCAGAACAGTTCGTAATTCTTCTATGAATTCATCACAGGAAAATATGGTTAGCTCATGCTTATTAATTATTTTCAACAGAAAAGGTATTCTCTTACTGATAATATAGCTTATCCAGACATTATTGTCTAATACAAATCTATCACTGCGCATATTGTTTCCGGGATTCATGTTTCCACTTATCAATTTGCGCCAAAGTTGGAGTTTTTATTTTCCGGCTGTCGAATCTGGCTGTTGGCTTGACACCATCTTTAAGCATTTTTTTAACCTTCAGTTTTGTAAGTAATATCTGAAGCTCCAACTTATCCATTTTTTTAGCCGCTTTTACTATTTCATCAATTGCCGATTTTTTTTTAAGATATCAGCCATTTTAATACATTTATATTCAAATTTACACTTTTCAAACCACTTATTTTATTGCCTATGAATTTTCGTGACCTATAAATTTACTACTTTCATCAAATGGCCACTAAGAAAAAGTCGTCTGAAAAATTAAAAGCAGTAAAACCATCGGGTAAAAGAGAAGAGAATTTCTTTGAACTGGTGTTTGAAGTAACCAGGCAAATACCTAAAGGAAGAGTATCATCATACGGCGCTATAGCTGCTTGTCTTGGCACCAAATCGTCAGCAAGAATGGTAGGTTGGGCAATGAATGGTTGTCACCGCGTAAAACCAAAAGTACCCGCTCATCGGGTAGTAAACCGAAATGGTATGCTAACTGGTAAATTTCATTTCTCTCCGCCTGAATTAATGGAACAACTATTGAAGAAAGAAGGCATCAACGTAAAGAATGACCAGGTGCAGGATTTTAAAAATTTGTTTTGGGACCCGGTAGCTGAATTAGAATTCTAATAATAATACGGACTAATCATCCAATACACCACTACCCCCGTAACGGCTACATAAAACCAGATGGGCCAGGTAATGCGGACTAATTTTTTATGTTTATCAAATTCACCCGTCAATCCTCTGTAAGCAGAGAATAAAATAAATGGAAGGATGATACCTGCCAGCGGGATATGTGTTCCTAATAAAATATAATAGATCATCCGGCTGTTACCTACTGCCATTTTTTCTACTTCACTAATAATACCATCATGATTGATATCACCAAACCTTGTTTCCCCCGCAAATAAATGATGACAGATATAACTTACTAAGAAAAGAACAGACAACAACATGGCAGATAGCATCAGGTTTTTATGCAGTGTATAGTTTTTTATTTTCACTGCAATCAATGCAATTACCAATAATATTGCCACAAAAGAATTTATAATCGCATTAGTTTTTGCAAATAAATGAACATCAAATCCGAGGTTCACGTTTAATTTTACACGGCTTAATAAAATAATAGCTGAAAAAACTACA
>JANMLJ010000312.1:0-2085 GCA_031372465.1 Chitinophagaceae bacterium
TGGCTTTAATTCGCCGGCTTCCTCCTTTACTGCATCAAATACCAACTCATCGTGTACCTGTAAAATCATTTTACTTTGCATTTTTTCTTTTTTCATGGCGGCATGCACTTTCTGCATCGCCAGTTTGATCATATCAGCGGCCGTTCCCTGTATGGGAGAGTTGATAGCATTACGTTCGGCAAAACCACGTACGGTAAAATTGGCGGAGTTAATATCCCTTAACCATCTTTTTCTTCCCATCAACGTTTCCACATAACCATTTTCGCGGGCAAAATTTATCGTGTCATCCATATACTTTTGAATACCCGGAAATTCTTTTTTATAGTTATCAATAATTTCTTTGGCTTCTGTTCTGCTAATTCCAAGATTATCAGCAAGTCCGAATGCTCCTTGTCCATAGATGATTCCAAAATTTACACTCTTGGCTTTGTAACGCATTTCTTTTGTTACTTCATTTTCCGGTACATTATATACTCTTGATGCTGTAACCGTATGTATATCGGTGCCTTTGGTAAAAGCTGCACACATATTTTCATCACCACTGATAGCTGCTACAATCCTTAATTCAATCTGCGAATAGTCAGCCGATAATAAAATATGATTATTATCCCTGGGAATAAATGCCTTTCGTATTTCCCGGCCACGTTCCGTTCTTACAGGAATATTTTGCAGGTTGGGATTATTGCTGCTTAATCTTCCGGTTACAGCAACAGCCTGTGCATAGGAAGTATGAACCCTGCTGGTTTTTCTATTTATCAGCAACGGTAATGCATCTACATAGGTTGATTTTAGTTTTGTTAATTCACGGAAAGCAAGAATATCATCAACAATTTGGTGACCTTTTGCAGCTAGTTTTAATAACACATCTTCTCCTGTCTGGTACTGGCCGGTTTTTGTTTTTTTGGCAGAAGCATCCAATTTTAATTTATCAAATAATACTTCTCCTAATTGTTTTGGTGATGCCAGGTTGAAACGTACACCTGCTTGTTTGTACACACTTTCTTCCGCTTTTTTGGCATCAATTTGTAATTCTTTGGAATAATCACCTAAGAAGTCAACATCCACATTAATTCCTTCATACTCCATATCCACCAGTACATTCACCAATGGAATTTCTACTTGGTTAAAAACATTTTCTACTTCTTTCTTTTTTAACAGGGGAACAAAAATATTTTTTAGTTGCAGGGTAATATCTGCATCTTCACCGGCATATTCTTTCACTTTTTCAATCTCTACATCTCTCATAGTACCCTGCGTCTTGCCTTTTTTTCCAATCAGCTCTTCTATATGTACAGGTTCATACCCCAAAAAACGTTCGCTCAAAACATCCATGCTTCTTTTTCCATCCGGTTCAATTACATAGTGCGCAAGCATGGTATCAAATAAACTTCCTTTTATTTCTACACCATACCATTTCAATACCAGCAGATCAAATTTGGTATTTTGACCAATCCATATTTTCTTTTCATCTGCAAAAAGCGAATCAAAATGTAGAAGTATTTCTTTTGTTCTTTCCTGATCGGCAGGGCAGGGAACATAATATGCTTCACCAGGCTTAACGGAGAAACTTAATCCCACCAGTTCTGTATCATTGGCATCAATACCGGTTGTTTCTGTATCAAAACAAATTTCATCCTGCTTCTTTAATGCAGTTACCAGTTTTTTAATAGCAGCATCACCTTCTACTGATTCGTATTGATGCGGTGTATTGTTGATATTTTTATCAACGGTCATGCCGGGCTCTTCTCCATCTTCTCCCAATGAGGCTGTTGGTGAAGAATCTGAAAACCTTGCAACTGGTTCCTGTATTGACTCCCGACTCCCGACTCCCTCCTTCGCTAAAGCTACGGAGGACAAGCCCGACTCCCGACTCTCAACAATATTTCCAAACAAATCAGTTTGCACTCCCTGCGGTATTTCTTTTTCTACTACTCCTTTTGAAGCCCCGCCAATTGAAAAATCATCGCCCAGCAATCTTTTACCTAAAGTTTTAAATTCTAATTCAGAAAATACTTCTTTCAATTTTTCTTTATTCCATTCTTTCAGTCTGAAATCTTCTTCATGAAACTCAACGGGTACATTGGT
>JANMLJ010000088.1:0-12715 GCA_031372465.1 Chitinophagaceae bacterium
GTTGTATTTATTTCCAATCAGCGAAAAAAATTACTATACCATAAAAATCTGCAGGCATTGCACGAGGAGCAGAAGCAAATCCTTCTACAGCAAAATGTTTTACTGGAGCAGCGGGTGAAGGAAAGAACAGCAGAGTTATCAGCACAAAAAGAAACACTGCAACAAACTTTATCTGAATTAAAAGCAAGCCAGTTGCAACTGGTACAAAAAGAAAAAATGGCTTCACTCGGAGAACTCACCGCAGGCATTGCCCATGAAATTCAAAACCCATTGAACTTTGTAAATAATTTTTCGGAAGTGAGCAGTGAGTTGATGGAAGAGTTGAAAGGCGAAAGATTAAAGGTAGAAGGTGAAAGGGATGGGGTTTTAGAAGAGGAATTGATTGTAGATATTTCAGCCAATCTAGAAAAAATAAATCATCATGGAAAACGAGCTGCTGATATTGTAAAAGGAATGTTGCAACATAGCCGCAGTAGCAGCGGTGTAAAAGAACCAACGGATATTAATGCATTGTGTGATGAGTATTTACGATTATCTTATCATGGTCTTAGAGCAAAAGACAAAAGTTTTAATGCAACTATGATAACTGATTATGATAAAACCATTGGTAACATTAATGTCATTCCTCAGGATATTGGAAGGGTGATATTGAATTTGATTAATAATGCGTTTTACGCGGCCGCCGTAGCCTTGGCGAAGGTGGATGCGGCCCCCTCCAAAGGAGTCCTTTCGGACCTGCCCCCCGCAAGGGGGTTCTCAGACCCCGATTATAAACATGTTCCTACTGTTTGGCTGAGCACAAAGAAAGTTGGCGATAAACCCGATAGCTATCGGGTTGAAATAAGTGTAAAAGATAATGGTCCGGGTATTCCTCAAAAAATTCTCGATAAAATATTTCAACCATTCTTTACTACTAAGCCAACAGGTCAAGGTACAGGATTGGGGTTGAGTTTGAGTTATGATATTGTAAAAGCACATGGTGGCGAACTCAAAGTAGAAACGAAGGAAGGAGAAGGGAGTGAGTTTATTATTTCATTACCTACATAACCCAATTCCGCAGAATAGTTCTGCGGAATTAAAGGACGAATTTTTTTATTTATGCAATAAAGTAAAGTACAAATGACGAAGCCAGTAAAAAAACAACCTAAATTGTTTGAACAGGTAGCAGCCATCATACTTGCTGCCAGAAAATCGGTTGTTCGGCATACTAACAGCACAATGGTTACTACTTATTATTTAATAGGTATGCAAATTATTGAGCATGAACAGGCAGGTAAAACGAGGGCTCAGTATGCAAAAAACATTCTTCCTTTATTAAGCCAGCAATTAAAAAAACAATTTGGAAAGGGATTTTCGGTAGATAACCTGGAGAACATGCGGAAGTTCTACCTAACGTTTTCAATTTCCGAGAACGGTTCTCGGAAATTGAAAAGTAGCAAATTCGATTTGCCTGTTTTCACCCTCGGCTGGTCGCATTACCTTATTCTTTGCAGAATTAAAGATGAAGCCGAACGGAAATTTTATGAAATTGAAGCCACCAATAACGATTGGAATTTAGAAGAACTTCAACGCCAGTTAAATAGTTCATTGTTCGAAAGATTAGCCTTAAGCAAAAACAAAAAAAAGGTCACCCAACTTTCTAAAAAAGGGCAGATAATACAACAACCCAAAGACATTATAAAGAACCCCTATATTCTTGAGTTTTTAGGGTTGGAAGAAAAACCATTTTATTCTGAAACAGATTTGGAAACCGCCATCATTAACCAGATTGAAAAATTTATGCTGGAGCTGGGTAAAGGGTTTTTCTTTGGTGGTAGGCAGGTAAGGTTTACGTTTGATGAAAAACACTTTTTTGTAGACCTCGTTTTTTACAACCGCCTGCTTAAATGCTTTGTAATTATTGACCTTAAAATTGGGGAACTAGAGCATGGAGACCTTGGACAAATACAGATGTATGTAAATCATTACGATAGAAATGTAAAAGACAAAACCGAAAACCCCACTATTGGAATTATTATTTGCAAAAGTAAAAGCGATGCAGTGGTAGAAATTACGCTACCCAAAAATCAGAAGCAAATTTTTGCAAGCTTGTATAAATTATACTTACCATCAAAAGCAGCATTAAAGAAATTAATTGATAAAAAATAAATGAAAACTAAGATTAGTTTTATGAATAAAATCCTCGATAAAATATTTCAACCCTTCTTCACCACCATCCCGATAGCTATCGGGACGACAGGACAGGGAACAGGTTTGGGTTTATCGTTGAGTTATGATATTGTGAAAGCGCATGGAGGGGAGTTAAAGGTGGAAACGAAAGAAGGAGAAGGCAGTGAGTTTATCATTATAATTCCCGGTAATTAAATAAACTTCTATAGCGGATGAAAAAAAGTAAAGAAGTTGAAAAAAATGATTTGTTGTTGGATGTTTGCCGGCTTATAGAAGAAGGCAGGCAGCAACTTTCCTATGCAGCCAATGCGGCTGTTACATACACCTACTGGCGGGTAGGCAGGCGCATTAATACTGATGTGCTCCATAATAAAAGAGCCGGTTATGGCAAACAAATTGTCGTATCGCTGTCACGACAATTAACCGCTCAGTATGGAAAAAGCTATGAAGAAAAGAACCTGCGCCGCATGATGCAGTTTGCACAGATTTTTGATGATGAAAAAATTGTCGTATCGCTGATACGACAATTAAGCTGGACGCATTTTATTGCCCTGATTCCTTTAAAAAATGAATTACAACGTGAATTTTATACGCAAATGTGCAGGGCAGAAGGCTGGAACATAAAAACGCTTCGCCAAAAAATTGATGGCCTGTTGTATGAACGTACCGCTATCAGCAAAAAGCCGGAGGCCCTTATTAAAAAAGAATTGAAAGCGTTGACAGAAACCAGCAGGCTTAGTCCCGACCTTGTTTTTAAAGATCCCTATTTTCTGGATTTTACAGGACTAAAGGATACTTATTCTGAACAGTCATTGGAGGATGCTATTCTAAGAGAATTAGAACAGTTTATATTGGAACTGGGAATTGGTTTTGCATTTGTAGAACGCCAAAAAAGAATGATTATTGATGGGGAAGACCATCATCTTGATCTGCTTTTCTTTCACCGGAAATTAAAAAGGCTGGTAGCTGTTGAACTTAAATTGGGCAAATTTAAAGCAGCGTATAAAGGACAAATGGAATTGTATTTACGCTGGCTGGAAAAACATGAAATGCAGCAAGACGAAAAAACACCCATCGGGCTTATTCTTTGCGGCGAAGGAAATAATGAACAGATAGAACTATTGCAATTAGAAAAAGCAGGGATTAAAGTAGCCGGCTATTTTACAGAGTTACCCGACTTAAAATTATTGAAACAAAAATTGCATGCAAGTATTTTAAAGAATAGAAAAAAACTGGCAGAGCCTGGTTTACCCACTGCAATCAAACTATCTAAACAAAAAAAATTAAAATGAAAACATTGGTAAAAATATTACTGCTCTGTTTGCTACCTGCGTTCTCAATGGCACAAACAGACCCTAGCTGGGGATACGTAACCACACAGCAGGCTGATAACCTGAAACGTTCTTTACAAACAGAAAAGAATGATACCATCAAGTTGGCTGCCTTCCGTAGCCTGGGGTTTTATTACCAGGATTTTAAACCAGACAGCGGATTATATTTTCACGAACAGCAATTGGCACTGTCCAAAAAATTGAAAATGAATTTATGGCAAGCAGATGCCTACAGCCAGGCGGGGTATGTGTTTAACATATTAGGGAATTTCATGAAATCCTATGAATACCATTCAGAAGCCATGAAATTGGCGGGTGATGAAAAAAATGAATCGGATAATTGGCGGCCATGGACATTTTCAAATGCAACAAATGCTCATGAGGCAAGGATAGCCATTGGGGGTATGAATTATCAAATGGTAGCAAATCTATGGGGCAACATGGGTGAATTCGAAAAAAGAAAAGCCTCTTTACAGGAATCGGTGAAGCTTGGGGAGTCAATCAATAATGGTAAAATAATATTTATTGTAAATTCTCAACTTGCAAGTACATATTCCCCCGATTCAGCCCTTTTATTTCTCAAAAAAAGCATTGAAATAGCAGCTAAAGCAGGCTTTAACAGAGTAGGAAATACATATTTTAGTATTGCTTCGAAATATATACAAAAAAGCATCTGGGATTCTGCGCTGATTTTTGCACATAAGGCAGCAGCAAGGCTCAGAGAAGATAACGAACTCATTCGATTGACAGGTACTTACTATTTAATCTCCCGCATATTCCGTGAGCAGAAACTTAACGATTCAAGCCTGTTTTATGCAAAAAAAACATTTGAAACATCACAACTGCTCGGCTCATATTCAAATATCTTAACTGGTTACTATAGCCTTTTTCTTGCATATAATTTGATTAATAATCAAGACAGCGCTTACAAGTATATAAGTTTAGTCAGCAGACTAAATGATAGTCTAAAAAATGCCCGAATAGCCAGCTTAACTGAATATCAAAAATTTTCATTCAATGAACAGCTTCGCTTAAAAAAACTGGATGAAGAAAAAACAGCCTATGCCAATAAAATGAATACGCTTGGCTTGCTTGCTGTGCTGGGTGGCATCCTGGTTGTAGCAGTAATTCTTTATCGTAACAATCGTCAAAAACAAAAAGCAAATAAAGTTTTAGAAACAACATTGACCAATTTAAAATCCACCCAAAGTCAATTAATACAATCCGAGAAAATGGCTTCGCTCGGCGAACTCACTGCAGGTATTGCACACGAGATACAAAACCCTTTAAACTTTGTAAATAATTTTTCAGAGCTGAATAAGGAATTGCTGGATGAAATGAAAGATGAAATGAACAAAGGGAATCTTGATGATGCAAACGCTATTGCAAATAATGTTATAGATAATTCTGAAAAAATAAATCATCACGGCAAACGTGCCGGAGATATTGTAAAAGGAATGTTGCAGCACAGCCGCAGCAGCAGTGGACAAAAGGAACCAACAGATATCAATGCATTGTGTGATGAATATTTAAGATTGAGTTATCATGGTTTAAGAGCAAAAGACAAAAGTTTTAATGCAACGATGATAACAGATTTTGATAAGGCCATTGGCAACATCAACATCATTCCGCAGGATATAGGCAGAGTGATTTTGAATTTGATTAATAATGCTTTCTACGTCGTCAATGAAAAAGCCCTGTCGGCGGTTGTAACCCCGACAGCGGCTAAATATGACCCAACTGTTTCAGTAAGTACAAAAAAAATCGGTAACAAATCCGATAACTATCGGATTGAAATAAAAGTTGCAGACAACAGCAACGGCATTCCTCAAAAAATACTCGATAAAATATTTCAACCATTCTTCACCACCAAGCCAACCGGACAGGGAACAGGATTAGGATTGAGTTTGAGTTATGATATTGTAAAAGCACATGGAGGTGAGTTGAAGGTGGAGACGAAGGAGGGAAAAGGTTCAACCTTTACCATTAAATTACCAGTCAATTAAAAAATTATGAGAGCATATTTTAAAATATTTATTTTCCTATTTCTACCTGTTTATACAACAGCGCAACAAGTTAATATAGATAGTTTGGAATTGGCTTTTAATCATGCTGGAGACGGGCCCGAACGATATAAAATTGCCAGTAACATCTATTATTATTTCCAGGAGATAAACCGGGATTCAGCACTTTATTATGCTGAACAACAAATGCAAATTGCAATACGAAAGAAAAATAAAATTGGAGAAGCAGTTGCTTTAGTACAGCAGAGTTATCAGTTAATTGGATTGGGAAAATTTGCATCAGCCCTGAAATGTTTGCAACAATCCTTTGTAATAGCGGAAGATACCCGGAATGAAAAAGAAGAACAATGGAACTATTTCTTTACTCCTTATTATGGCAATAACAGGCTTTTGCTACTTTCCTACACACATCACATGTACGCACTATTGATGCTTAATACAGAAAATCTGCAAGAACAAATTATCCATTTTAAAATCGCCGGGAAAATTGCCACAGAGATAAACTATCCTCCTCGTGTGATGCTGGCCTATCTTAATCTTGGCCCAAGCTTCCTGGCAGCCAACAAACCTGATTCCGCACTCTTTTATGAAAAAAAAGCCGAACAGGTGGCACTGAATACAACAGACAGTTCAAAGCGTATTCCCTACACATATCTTGGTACGGTTGAGATGCATTTGGGGGATATTTATAGCGTACTGAATGATGAGTCAATGTCAATGAACTATTATTATAAAAGCTTACAAACATCCACTGAAAATAATAACCGCACTACTTTGAGCAGGCTTTATTTCCGGCTTATCCGGTATCACCTTGGTAAAGGGAATAAAGACTCAGCACTTTATTATTCGCTGAAAAATCTGGCCTTATTACAAACGCTGGGGCAAGTATCTGGCAGGGAAGTAAATCTTGGCGATGGCTATGAAAATGTTTACCTGGCTTATAAATTGAATAAACAATTTGATAGTGCTTTCAAGTACCAGGGACTTGCGTTGTTAACTAAAGATAGTTTGAATAGTATCCGGATTAATAACCTTGCAGAATTTCAAAAACTTACTTTTAGTGAACAGCTTCGCTTAGAGAACCTGGCTAAAGAAAAGAGATTATATCAAAGCAGGGTAAGAATATATACCCTATTAGCAGGTCTGGGAATATTTTTATTAATCGCATTGATTCTTTTTAGGAATAACCGACAAAAGCAAAAGGCCAACAAAGTATTGGAGAAAACATTAGCTGAGTTAAAATCCACCCAATCCCAACTCATCCAATCGGAGAAAATGGCCAGCCTTGGAGAGCTCACCGCAGGTATTGCGCATGAAATACAGAACCCGTTGAACTTCGTTAATAATTTTTCTGAAGTAAGTAATGAGTTGATTGATGAAATGAAAACGGAGTTTAAAAAAGGCGATACAACAGAAGGTTTTGCCATTGCGGATGATATCAAACAAAACCTGGAAAAAATAAATCATCACGGAAAACGAGCTGCTGATATTGTAAAAGGCATGCTGCAACATAGCCGCAGTAGTAGTGGTGTAAAAGAAGCAACAGATATCAATGCTCTTTGTGATGAATATCTCCGGTTAAGTTATCATGGATTAAGAGCAAAGGATAAATCATTCAATGCAACAATGATTACTGATTTTGATGAAAGCATTGGCAACATCAATATCGTTCCTCAGGATATTGGAAGAGTTGTTTTGAATTTAATCAACAATGCTTTTTATGCAGCCTCCTCCAAAGGAGTCCTTTCGGACCTGCCCTCCGCAGGAGGGTTCTTAGACCCCGGTTATAAACATGTTCCTACTGTTTGGCTGAGCACAAAGAAAGTTGGCGATAAAGTTTTTATAAGTGTAAAAGATAATGGACCGGGTATTCCACAAAAAATATTAGATAAAATATTTCAACCCTTCTTTACCACCAAACCTACCGGGCAGGGAACTGGCTTGGGTTTATCACTAAGCTATGATATTGTAAAAGCACATGGAGGTGAAATAAAAGTGGAAACAAAAGATAATGCAGGATCGGAGTTTGTGATTTCATTACCTTCATAGAATCCGATAGGGATTAGATGTGGAAGCGTTCAATGACGGAAGGCAGGTCGGTTAGGGATTAATATTTATAATATTAAATTAATGCCTGGTATGAGATTTATTTTTGTTTCGATACTATTTTTTACAGGATTATCAATTACTGTAAATGGTCAGAATCAGTTCACGGATAGCCTGAAGCAACTACTGAAAACTGCACCGGCAGACACCAGTCGCATTGCGTTGTTATTAGATATTGCAACCAGCTATTTTTTTTCTAAACCTGATAGTTGTCTTTTATTTAGTGTGGAGGCCTTAACCCTTTCAAAAAATCTGCATCGTACTACTGATAAAGTTAGAGCGCTGAATATCAGCGGTGAGGCATTGCGGTTTCTGGGAGATTATCCCCGTGCACTTAAAATGCAGATGGAAGCATTGGCGATTAACCGGAAATTGAAAGACCAGAACGGTGAAGCAACCAGCCTGGGTTATATCGGATTAACTTATACGGAGTTCAGAGAATATCGACAGGGTCTTCAATACCTGTTTACTTCATTGGAAATAAACAAGCAGGTGGAAAATCAGTTGAAAATAACTTTTACTCTTACTAATATTGGTAATGCATATAACCTGCTAACGATGCCCGATTCTGCATTGTATTATCAACGCCTTGCATTTAATAACTATAAAGGTTTAAAACACGGCCCTTTGAAATCACTTATTTTAACAAGGTATGGTACTGCTTTTTATAGCCTCGGTTTGAAAGATTCAGCACTATTTTATTATCACCGGGCTATTGATAATTCAATAAATACAGGAGATCGTGTAAACATTCCTAAAATTCAGGGGCGAATCGCTGAGTTGTATGAATCGGAAGCGAAATTTGATTCAAGCCTCTATTATGCACGGCAGTCTTTTACAAATGGACAACAATCGGTTCAATCTTTAGAAATACTTGAAGCAAGTAAATTGCTGGTAAAACTGTTTCGTCAGGCGGATAATTCCGACAGCGCTTTTTTCTACCAGGATGTTGTCTATCAGATGACCGATCGCTTATTCGGCCCGCAAAAATTTAAGCAACTGCAACTCCTGATGCTGGAAGAACAGGAGCGTCAGCAAAAAACAATACAGGAACAGGAACAATTCAGGAATAAAATCAAGTACCTCATCCTGTTATCTGCTTTGGGTATTTTTCTGGTTATCGGATATCTTCTTATCAGAAATAACCGGCATAAGCAAAAGGCCAATTTGCTATTGCAGGAACAAAAAAATAAGATTGAACACACCCTGGAAGAACTAAAATCCACCCAAAAACAATTGATCCAATCAGAAAAAATGGCATCGCTGGGAGAGCTCACCGCCGGCATTGCCCATGAGATACAAAACCCATTGAACTTTGTCAATAATTTTTCGGAAGTCAACGAAGAGTTACTTACTGAAATGAAAGGTGAATTGGATAAAGGAAATATTAATGATGCTAAAGCAATTGCTGATGATGCAATAGCGAACCAACAGAAAATTCTCCATCATGGCAAAAGAGCTGATGCCATAGTAAAAGGAATGCTGCAACATAGCAGAAGCAGCAGTGGTGTAAAAGAACCAATTGATATTAATAAACTGGCTGATGAATATTTACGATTGGCATATCATGGTCTTCGTGCAAAAGATAAAAATTTCAATGCAACGATGATAACGGATTATGATGAAAGTATTGGTAACATCAATATTGTTCCGCAGGATATCGGCAGAGTGATATTGAATTTAATTACCAATGCGTTTTATGCGGTGAATGAGAAAGCCCTGTCGGCGGTTGTAACCCCGACAGCGGCTAAATACGAACCAACTGTTACCATATCAACCAGTTCAATTAGCTCCCCTTTAGGTTCCCAAGCAGAGCGAAGGGAAGGAACGGAGTTCGGGGGTATTGAAATAAAAGTATCTGACAATGGGGGTGGTATTCCTCAAAAAATACTCGATAAAATATTTCAACCTTTTTTCACCACCAAACCAACAGGACAAGGAACAGGTTTGGGATTATCTATAAGTTATGATATTGTAAAAGCACATGGTGGGGAAATAAAAGTGGTATCAAATGAAGGGGAAGGAACTGAATTTATACTAAGTTTACCGGTGAATTAATAAAACCAATGATAAAGCAACTGCTTTTTTTTCTCAGCTGTTTTCTCTTAACAATTGTCACTAATGCACAGCAGGTGAATCTCGACAGCCTTAAGACTGAGTTGGGTCATTCAAAAAATGATACTAATTCACTTTTGTTGCTGGCAAAAATAACAAATGCTTATTCTGAAATAAACTTTGATAGTGGTTATTTCTATGCAGATAAGATGTTGTCGGTGGCTAAAAAATTAAACCTCCGTCTTGAAGAGGCAACTGCCATATATTATTTAGCGTATGCGCTGCAAAACAAAGGAAATTATTCCCGCTCTCTCCAATTATTTTTATCGGCCATCGCTATTACCGAAGATGTGGCAAGCGAAAAAAATGTATTGCCTCCACGTTATCTGCCTTCAGATGAATTCACTGAACGTACCATTTCGCCCCGGTTGCAACGACTCACGAGGCGGAGTCATGCCCTGCAGTATACCGGTATTTTATATTTCAATGCCGGTGATTTCAAAAAGGCAATTGAATTATATAAAGAGTCATTAATCATCCCTGAACAAACAAAAAATTACCGGCTACTCTGCATATCACATTTAACAATGGGTCGTGCTTACCTGGGTCTGAAAAAAAATGATTCGGCGCTTTTTTATCTCCGCAAAGCCTATAACGATGCGATAAGGGTTAGCTATAACAGGTTTACCGGAAGTGTTCTATTAAATACCGGCCGGGCATTTGTTGCATCCGGCAATATTGATTCTGCACTCTATTATTTCCGGTGGGCATTGATTGAAAGTAAAAAATCTGATTATTTTAGGGGGGTTGCTGCCAGCAACCTATTGATAGCCAGCATACATAAACAAGCAAATAAAAGGGACTCTGTTCTCTATTATATCAGAAAGGCTTTATCTGCAGCCACGGAACTAAGTGCTCCTGATTTGTTTTTGCGATCTTATATTGCCCTGTCTGATTATTATAAATTGGAGGCCAATAATGATAGTGCAGTAAAATACCAGTCGCTGATAATAAAAATCAACGACAGTATTTATAATTCACAGCAGGCACAGCAATTTCAAAATATTGATTTTGATGAAAAACAACGTCAGCAACAGATCGAAGTCGCAAATACTGCGTTCCGAAACAGACTAAGAACAAATATGCTGTTGGCAGGACTTGCCGTTTTTTTGTTGATTGCTGTTTTATTGTGGAGAAACAGCACACATCGAAGGAAGGCCAATATATTATTGTCCAAACAAAAAGATGAACTGGAATCGACTTTAAGGACTTTAAAGGTTACACAAAAACAATTGATCCAATCAGAAAAAATGGCATCGCTGGGAGAACTCACCGCCGGCATTGCGCATGAGATTCAGAATCCGTTGAACTTCGTTAATAATTTTTCGGAGGTGAATACAGAGCTGATAGCTGAGATGAAAGCTGAATTAGAAAAAGGAAACTATGATGAAGTAAAAGCATTAGCTAAGGATGTGGAAGAAAACGAACAAAAAATAAATCATCATGGCAAAAGAGCCGATGCTATTGTAAAAGGAATGTTGCAGCATAGCCACAGTAGCAGTGCAGTTAAAGTGTCAACCAATATCAATAAACTGGCAGATGAATATTTACGATTGGCTTATCATGGAATTCGTGCAAAGGATAAATCTTTCAATGCAACGATGATAACAGATTATGATGAAACGATTGGTAACATCAATATTGTTCCGCAGGATATTGGCAGAGTGATTTTGAATTTAATTACGAATGCGTTTTATGCGGTGAGTGAGAAAGCCCAGTCGGCGGTTGTAACCCCGACAGCGGCTAAATATGAACCCACCGTTACAGTTGCTACGAAGCGATTGTCCCTCCCTTCGGGTTCCCAAGCAAAGCGAAGGGAAGGAACGAAGTTCGCGCAGGGGGGCCTTGGGGGTCGGGGTATTGAAATAAAAGTATCTGACAATGGGGGTGGCATTCCTCAAAAAATACTCGACAAAATCTTTCAACCCTTTTTTACTACAAAACCAACCGGGCAGGGAACAGGTTTAGGATTGTCTATAAGTTATGATATTGTAAAAGCACATGGTGGAGAGATTAAACTAAATACCAACGAAAATGAAGGAACAGAATTTACAATCGTATTGCCAGCATAGCCATGGTGGAGTCCCGATAGCTATCGGGATGAAGGTGGAAACGAAAGAAGGTGAGGGGAGTATTTTTATTATCGGGTTACCTATCTAGAAACCAGAATCGGTCTGGAATGGTGGAAAAAAAGCGGTCATATCGGTATAAATTATACGTAAATTACCACGATTAAATCATACATTCGCCCAATGAAAATTTTAGTAGTAGACGACGAAAAAGATGTTCAGATTCTATTTGAACAACGCTTCCGTAAAGAAATTAAGGAAGGGGAAATAGATTTCGTTTTTGCCTTCTCCGGCGAAGAAGCCCTGTCATACATGAAGGATCATGATCAGGAAGCCGTATTGATATTGTCTGATATCAATATGCCCGGTATGAGTGGCCTCGAATTGCTGGGCCAGATAAAAAAGAAATACCATAAACCACCACCATTGGTGATGATGATAACCGCTTATGGCGATGCAGAAAATTATAGCACGGCCAAAGAACTGGGTGCTGATGATTTTCTGACAAAACCAGTTGATTTTGTTGCCCTGAAAGAAAAATTAAAAAGCATACACTAATGGCAAAAATATTGGTCGCCGATGACGAGTCGGACCTGGAGATGCTTATTAAACAAAAATTTCGTCAGAAAATACGGGAACAGGAATATGAATTCATTTTTGCCTTAAATGGTAATGATGCATTAGAAAAAGTATTACTACATCCCGATATTGATATTGTTCTGAGTGATATCAATATGCCCGAAATGGACGGACTTACATTGCTAAGCCGCCTTAGCGAATCGAACCCCTTAATAAAATCAGTGATCGTATCTGCCTATGGCGATATGGGTAATATCCGTATAGCCATGAACCGCGGTGCTTTTGATTTTATTACCAAACCGGTGAATTTTGAAGACCTCGA
>JANMLJ010000344.1:0-5971 GCA_031372465.1 Chitinophagaceae bacterium
CAACTTATTTTTTACTATTTCGGTACCAGTAAGACTGTCTGTTAAAATAACATCCCGTCTCGTTTTCTACGAGACGGGATGCAATAAACTAAAATATTATTTGACTTTCTCTTTTGTCTTATTTTTTGTCTTTAACCCTGCTGCCATCACCCAAATCAAACAACACAGAAAAACGAATGGTGTTCGACAAAGGATTGCGGCTAACTCCACTTCCTGTTGGTACCAGGTACGCAAAATTGAATCCAAATACATTGTATTTCAAACCAAGACCAGCAGTGAAATAACGACGGTTTCCCTTGTTCTTATTCTCATAGAAATAACCGGCACGAAGTGCAAACTGGTTGTTATACATATATTCAGCACCCAATGAAACCTGGAATTCTTTGATTTCTTCACCGAAACCATCAGGAGCATCACCGAATGAACTGAACCAACTTCCTATCACACTTTTCTTTCTGTAATCTATAAGACCGGCAGCATCGCCTACAGCAGGTGGCGTGGGAACCAGTAACTTATTAATATCAACACCAAAAGTAATTTGGTTTTTGTCATTGTACTTTTTGGTATAAGTAGTACCAAGACCCAGATTGGCAGGAATGAAATCCTTTGCATCAGCATTGTTAGTATAAGCAATTTTTGCTCCCAGATTTGTCAACGCAACACCCCAGGTCCAGCCATTGCCAGATGCTTTTTTACCGTCATGATACCAGCTCAAATCTGCAGCTACTGAACTACCTGTTTTATACGTTGTACCACCAGAAACAAATCCGTTGGCAAGGTCTGAGTTAATATATTTTAAGGCAATACCAACTCCGTTCTTAGCATTAAGCTTGCGGGAATAACCGATATCAATACCAAATTCACGGGGACGGCCTTTGGAAATATCGTTTCCAAGATTGTCCGTGAAAGTAATGTTACCAAGACTGAAATAACGGAGTGACCCGTAAATAGCCTGATTATCGGCAAATTTGTAGAATCCTGAAAGATTAGCAAGATAAACATCGCTTACGAGGTCTTTCAACCATGGAGTGTAAGTAGCACCTACCCCTCCATTTAATGAATTAAAGGCAACCTTGCCGCCATTCCACAAACCCGCATATGCATCAGGAGATGTGGCTACGCCAATATCTCCCATGCCGCCTGAACGGGCATCGGGTGAAATACGAAGAAAGGGAACAGCAGTTGTTACAACATTGATTGGCTGAACCTGGGCTTTTACAGTAGATGAAAAACCACAAAAGAGCAGGAATCCGACAGTTAGTTTTAAAGCAGTTAGTCTCATTATAAAATTTTTAATAATGGTGTAAATATAGAGTTTTTGATTAAATACAAAACTAAAATAGAGAATTTTATCGGAAACAAAAAAATCTAAAATTTTTAGAGGTTTTTAGGGGTTGGCTGACAGTTTCAAGAACGCTGATCCGGTGATTTTTTGTCAACTTCGACACTTTGAACGATTTAATTTATTTTTTATTGTATTTTTTAATAAAAATGTGGTCATAAACATAAAGAATAAATAAAAACTACCCTGCTTTGCTGATAGTAGCTGCTTTTTCAAGTAGTTCGGGGTCTTTTGAGCCTGTCTTCAGGGCCTCTTTTATATATTCCCGGGCTTTTTCAGTTTCATTTTTTTTGAATGTTGCCCATGCCAATGTCTGGTTCACATCAATATTCAGGGGTCGCCGTTGATATTCTTTCATGCCCTGTTCAATAGCCTGATCGTACATACCTGCTTTTGAATAAACCCGACAGAGTTCTAACGATACTGTGTGACCCGATTTCTCATCTTCACTCAACATAGTTATTACCTCCAGGTATTTATCTTTCGCCTTTTGGCTTTCGCCCTGTAATTGATATATATCTGCCATCTCTTCATGAAAAGAAAACTCCGGCATTATATCAGATGCCTGTTTCAACAGGTCAAGGGCTTTAGGAAAGTTTTTCCTGGCTTTTTCCACTTTTGCCAGCCCCTCAATTGCAAATGCATAGCTTGGCCTCATGACAAGAATGTCTTGGTACTGCTTTTCCGCTTCATTCCATTTTCCCGTTTTTTCATAAAGATGGGCCAATGTTTTTTTGCTCCAGCAATATGGCTCTGACCCCGGAAGTCCGGCCTGTACCGCCATTTTCATAGCTTCAATAGCACCGGGATAGTCGCCATAGATTTCACGCAGGTAAGATGCTCTTGAGTAAGATTCCAATGAAGGTTTTAATGCCTGCATCTTGTCGGAAACTTTCACCGCCTCTTCATAATTGCCCAACTCCACATTCGCATCTACCAATACGCCATACACATAAGCATTATCAGGATTGATGGTTCTGGCCTTTTCTGCAATTTCTTTCGCTTCTGTAAACTTATGCTGCGACATTTTTACAGATGACTTATAAACAAGAGCTTCAAAGTTTTTACCATCCATTGCCAGCACCCCATCCAGTATTTTTAAAATAGCCGGATAATAATAAGGATGCTCGCCGGTTATTCTTGCTTCCGACATATAAATTACAGCAATCTGCAATCTTGATTTTACATCGTTTGATTGTTTGGCAATTTTTTGATTCAATTCTTCAACTTTTGCTTTTGTCTTCTGCCATTCTTCTGCATTTGCCAGTTCGCCTTTTCTTTCAAAAATTGCAGGAATAGAAAGGTCGTTTGATATAGTTGCGGGGCTATTATTATCCGCAGCTTTTGATTTACAGCTGCTATTCATTGTTGCCATTGTGAGCAATGCCACAAAGAGCAGTAGTGAGTGTTGGTTTAAAAATTTTTTTTTCATAATCCTGTTTTTTGGTATAGTTGGTTAAAATAAATTAGTAGGGAGACAGGTATTTATCCCCCTGCTTACCTGGTTATTGTGTTTTTAATACTTGTACTGCCTTGTACCCCTTTCCGTTTACAAACAACCTGGCGAAATAAATACCTGTTGCAAGCCTTGCTTCATCTACCGTTACATAATGTAAACCGGCTGGTCTTGTGCCCTGGCTTATTTCTTTCACCACTTGTCCGGAGGCGTTGTAGAATTGTATTCTTACATCACCGGGTGCAGACATTTTATAATGGAAGGTTACGGATGATTGGAATGGATTAGGATATGCTAACAAAGAACCTTCTGGTAAAGTAAGTCCCAGTGTTGGATTAGCAGGTGCAGAATAACTGTTGCCGGTAAAACCTCTCCACGGATTTTGTACAAAAGGAAAACTTGTTTTAAAGCTTGTATCATTTCTTGTTACTCCTGCATTAAACGTCAGCACACTTAACAGGTTTGGTGTAACAGGGCTGCCGGTACCGGGATAGTCATCATACCATAAACCGATGGCAGCAAGTACAACGCCTGACACAGCCTGCAACTCAATCGTAGTTACATCATCTTCCAATCTTCTTCCATTCGGAAATCCATCCATGTTTGGAATGAACTGAAGATTGGCATTTGTATTATACGCCGGATCAGTTAATCCTAACACAGCAGCCTGCACTATTCCCAATGAACTGAACTTAGGATCGTTTCTTGGTGTGGCAGGCACTGCCATATTTAATCGTAGCGCATCACTTAAAGAAGGAAGAAAATTATTAATAAATGGTTTGCCAGCAGCTAATGGATTACCGGCTTTACCTGTAGCCAATTGATATGGACGCAGATTTGGAACTCCTGTAAAAAATGCTGGTAAAATATCTACAGCTCTTGGGCTTACATTATCTGGTAAAAGAATATGTGCAAATCCTAAAGGTGGTTCTGCCAGAGCAGTGCCAACCAAGGCAGGATTACCTCTCAATGGAAACAAACCTGGTTTTCCATTTCTAAAATCAAAAGCACCTAACGAATTTTTCTGAATACGAAGTGAAGCTAAACCCGGGACGGCACCACCGAATTGTGAATCGTCCATGTAAAGAGCCAACTCTGGATTTTTAAAGAAAGGAGCAAAAGTTAAATCACTTGTGTAAGGATTTGTTCCATTCCACTGATCTTTTGAACCAATAGGAATAACTGCTTCATTCGTTAATGGCATACCCAATCTTGATACTTGTACCCAATTACCCGAAACAGTTGCTGCGCCACCAGTCGTACTTAATGTGGTTATTTGCGGACGGCTTGCAGAAGCCCACACACCAATTGTATAATCACCATCCAATATGTTAGCAGCTTGTGCTACCGTCTTTCCATCTTTTTGTAAAGTGGAAACAGGAACTTCTATTACTATGGAATGACAATTGAACTTTGCTAATCCATCTCTTGCACCTTGCGCGGCTGTACGGAAACCGCCTACATCAAATGCACCTCCAAGGTCAACAAAGAAAGGATCGTCAATAGGACCGCAGAAAATTCTTTCACCAGTGGTGGATGTTGTTATGGATGACTGCACTAGTGCTTCATAAGTTGGAGAATTTAATCCAACACCCGAATTAATGGAACGGGGACCAATATCAGTTGGAGGAACCTTGCCAGCGGTTTTAATAACTGTAAAAGTGCTGCCTCCGTTCATACTTCTTTCACAAGTGTAAGTTGTTTTCAGGTTTTCTTTACCCAACCGGATATTGAAAAATGTAGTAGGATCCTCGTTGGTTTGCTGAAAAGTGAAACGATAAATAATATCATCACCCGTTGTGGCAGTTTTATTATCGATATGAATTTCGTAGCGGATATTCGTACCAAATGAATACCAGTTTGGTCCACCAGCCGGATGTTCAAACGGAATATAGTTAGCAATAAGAATTATTTTTTCTGCATCTGTCGGACTTTTAAAAGCATACAGATCGGTATTATCTGCCAACGGATCGTTGGAGATTAATGGAGCTTCCCGGTGCGATGAAGCCATTACTGTTTGCTGCAGGCCAAACATCATTGCTAACAGAAGCGTTGAGATATTTATAATTTTTTTCATAATACAGTTATTACAAATTTTTGAATAGATGATTTATCAGAACCTCGCTTTGATGGTGTAATCGTAACCTCTCCACGGTGTTTGCACATACGGAAAAGAAGTACGGAAAGTTGTGTCGTTTGTTGTAGGTCCAGATTTAAAACTGATAGTACGAACTAGTTTATTCGTAACAGGACTTCCTGTTCCACTAAAATCATCATACCACAAACCAATAGCGGCTAATGCCACACCACCTACTGCTTGCAATTCGATAGTCGTTACATCATCTTCCAATCTTCTTCCATTAGGAAAACCATCCATGTTAGGAATAAACTGCATCATGGTAGATCCGTTATAAGCAGGGTCAGTTAATCCAAGCACCGCAGCTTGTATAATACCTAATGAACTAAACTTAGGATCTGTTCTGGGTGTAACAGGTACGGCCATATTCAACCGCAGCATATCACCCAGTGTTGGTAAAAAATTATTGATGAAAGGTTTACCTGCTGCCAGCACATTATTGTTTTTGCCAGTGGCTAATTGATACGGAGCAAGATTAGGAACACCTGTATAAAATATCGGAAGAAGGTCAACAGCACGGGGGCTTGTTGCATTTGGTAAAAGGATGGTTCCAAAAACAGCATCATCCAAAGCAGAACCTGCCAATGCCGGTGAGCCTTTTAAAACATACAAACCGGGTTTGCCATTTCTAAAATCGTAGGTACCTAAAGAATGAGTTTGTATTCTTAAATCATTTAATGAAGGGACGGCACTACCAAATTGTGAATCGTCCATATACAATGCCAATTCAGGATTGCTGAAGAAAGGAGCAAATTGTAAATCGTTTCCAGCATAAGGAGTGGTAGCATTCCATTTGTCTTTGCTGCCAACAGGAATAACAGCTTCGTTAGTCAGTGGCATACCAATTCTTGATACCTGTACAAAATTTCCGGAATAAGTTGGAACACCATTAACACCCAATGTTTTTATTTGGCGGCGGCTGGCAGAAGCCCATACACCAATTACAAAATCACCATCAAGAATGTTTTGTGCCTGCGAAACAGTTTTACCATCTTTTTGTAATAAACTGATTGGAACTTTGATAGCGATGCTGTGT
>JANMLJ010000366.1:0-10072 GCA_031372465.1 Chitinophagaceae bacterium
GGTAGTATTGAAGGTAATCAGGTAAAGCACTTCCAAGTCCGGCATGGTCCTGGTGATTATTAGTACCCAATATCTTTATATGATTACCATTTAGAAAAACACCGTTCGTTTTAATTTCCACCGTCCGGAAACCGAATCTCATTTTTTTTGTATCAATAATCTTACCACTACTTTTCAATTCAACTATAACCTGGTAGAGATAAGGGTTTTCAAGTGACCACAAAGTTGGATTGCTAACTGCAATAGTTTGCTTGATAATTTTTTCTTCGCCGATGCTTAATGATAGTGGTAGTTCTTTAGCTGTGCCAACTAAATTTCCTCCTCTGTCAGTGAGATAAATATTGACAGCATAGTTTGCTGCAGCATAGTCTTCATTATTGACTGTTGTTTCTACGGTTAATGTTGCTTTATTATTTACTATAGATGAATAAGCAAAGATTCCATCAGTTGCTATATGTGTATTTTGATATTTGTTAAGCCATACATGCCGGTAAATCCCCGCACCTTCATAAAACCAGCCTTCATATTGTGTGGCATCCACCCTGACTACAATCACATTATCTCTTCCGTAATTAATAAAATCGGTAACATCATAATTTACTCCTACATAACCGCTCTTATTATTACCCAGGTAAAATCCATTTATCCAAATGTTTGCATCCCGGAAAATTCCATCGAACTGAAGTTGAAACCGCTGACCTGAATCTGCAGGGGCAACACTGAAATGTTTTCTATACCAGCCAATACTTGTCTCCGGGAATAAACCACCAACGGGTTTGTATCCATGCGACTCCACATCAAAATTATCAACATACGTAAAAGGTAATTCAACTGCCCAGTCGTGTGGAAGATCTAATGTTATCCAGGCACTGTCTTTAAATCTTGGGTCAATCGCCGTTCTTGCTGCACCACCCGATTTAGAAAATATAGTGGCGATGCTATAATTAAAATCTTTTTCGGGATTGGCAGCATGACCAAAATGAAATTTCCAGTCGCTATCAAAATTAATTTTTTGACGTTGAGCTGTTATAGAAAGTGAAAAGGAAAATAATGCAATAAATAATAATCCTGTTAGTTTCATATAACCAAGATATTGAAATAAGCAATATGTATTGAACTTTTGCTAATTAAAAGCATTCAGGGCAATGGTAGGTTTACCACTGTTGTCAAAAGCGCCTAATGTATAACTCTGCCAGCTGTTATAGGCCTGGGGTTCCCAATATAAAACACCCAGTCCTTTGCTGCCGGTCACCGATTTTGTTTTAGTGATAAGGTCAGCAAGAAAAGAATTGCAGGCAGTCGATTGATCCCAGCTCATACCAACTTCCACCACCATTACTTCCTTATCAAACCGGGCTACCATATCATTCATATTGGAAAGGCATTGAGAATTATATGTTGCCCAGTTCGTTGAAGTTGGGTATAATGACATTCCAATTACATCATATTTACCACCATTGTTTTTCAATCCATCAAACATCCAGCGGAATAAATTATTATCCCATCCGTTTGATACATGTACAATCACTTTTGCAGAAGCAAATACTGCTTTTACCGCATCATAACCTGCATTCACTAATTGCGCAAAATTGGCCATGTTGGTGGAAGCTCTTCCTTCCGGCCATAACATGCCATTATTCGTCTCATTACCCACCTGTACCCATTCTGGTGTAACGGAATTATTTTTCAATTCAGTAAGTACGGCGTTTGTATGACTGGCTACTGAAGCTTTTAATGTTGCAATATCCTGTGCGGCCCATGCCGCAGGTTTGGTTTGCTGGCCGGGGTCAGCCCATGAGTCGCTGTAATGAAAATCAATCATTATACGAAGCCCGAGGTTTTTTGCCCTAATGGCTTTTGCTACTACATCGGCTGTGTTGTTCCAGCCACCTGAGGGATTGACCCATACACGAAGCCGGATTGTATTCATACCAATGCCTTTTAATAATGCCATGCACTCTTGTTCTGTCCCGGAACTGTTATAGAACTTTCTTCCGCTGCTTTCCATTTGGGTAAGCCAGCTTATGTCGGCACCCTTGGCAAAGTTTGTTGAAACCGGTGGTGTTGTTCCGCCCCCACTTCCACCGCCATTGGAACTGGATTTATTACAGGCGAACAATCCGAAAAAAAGAAATGTCAATAACTGTTTCATCATCGTAGCCATAATCATATATTACTTCTAAATATAAAACAAAAAAGGCGGTTATCATTTTCTGATAACCGCCTTTTTCTATGGTAGATATATTCTGCTTAGTTTTTTCTGATCGTATAACTGTAATTGCCTGCAATGCCAATATCAAGTGTAATGGAATAATTACCATCAGCAGCAATTTTAATATTATCGCCACCATATTCCGGCTTATTATCGGCTGGATTATTATCACCAAAATTGATACCCCAGTCATTATTTGCTCTGAATTTCATCTCCTTGCCAGCACCCCCTGTAAGGTTTACTGTAAGAGTCCATGTTCCATCAGCAGCATTAAAAGTCATTGGAGTACTTGCACCCCAATCTAATGGTGTGGCGCTACCAATAATTCCCCAGGTAGTAATCTTTGTGGCTGACCATGTCAAACCTGATGTACTTGCAGTAAGACGATATACACCAGCTCCGTTAGAAAGGGTAAGATTCGATCCACCATTTGTCAGAACAGTACTACTACTGGCGCCAAAGTCACCGAATGACCAATCCGGTCCTTTAACGATTTTAAATTCAGGTGTAGCATTGGTAAAATTGATGTATCCATCATAACCACTACCGGTAGTACCGCTGGCAAATTTGTCAACAATCTTTGGAGCTGTTGAAGGCGACCAACCCTGATAATTTCCGGCAATAAAAAGTGCCTGAGGGAAATTATAGTTAACAATATCTCTGTAAGAAGTAATAGTCAAACTTAAAACATTTGAATAAATAGGTGCAACACCTGACCCAACATCAGCTTTAATTCTTGCTTGTACCTGTTGTGCAGATCCATAAGGGATGATATCCTGCATCTTTGCATTAAGATCTCCTATAGTAAATGTTTTTGCCAATTTAGTATCCATATTAATACCGGTAGTAGTAGCAGTAGCAAAGTTGGTACCGCCTTTGCAAAATTGTAGTGTATAAGTGATACCGGCAGGGTATCCAAAATCTGCTTTACCCCAGGTAAATGCAGATGCAGTAGTAGCTGCGTTTGCCTGTGTAAGAACAAGCGTAAGTTGCGTACTTGCTAAATTAACACTACCCCCCGGTGACAATACTGATTGCACTTCATCTTTTTTACAGGAAGTGAAAAAAGTAGCTGATGCTAAAAGAAGCAAGAGTGAACTTTTAAATGTTACTTTCATAATTTTTAGTTTATATGATTTCTAAATTACGTTCTTTTTTAATTTTTAATATCCTGAATTTTGAACAAGGTTTGGATTAGCCACCAGGTCTGCTGAAGGTATTGGAAACAATTTCCGGTTATTATTTACTGCTTGTCCGCCTGCCACTCCACCTTTCCAGGCCCAGAGGTAAGTTCCTTCTGTAAATTGTCCAAAACGTATTAAATCAGTGCGGCGTACTCCTTCCCAATGCAATTCCTTTGCCCTTTCATCTATCATAAAAGGAACAGTCAGTTGTGAAGCAAGGATATTTCCAGTTGTATTTCCATAAGCTCTCTGGCGAAGGTTATTGACATAGGTCAATGCTGTAGCTGAGCTTCCGCCTGTTCCACCACGCAATACTGCTTCTGCATAGTTAAGATAAACTTCTGCTAATCTGAAAAAAGGGAAATCGGTATCTACCCATGTAAGGTTAGAACCAACAGCACCAGTGGATGTTACGTTTCTGAATTTTACAATTGCATATCCGTCAGTAAAAGATGCAACATCACTGATCTCCAGGTTCTGACCAGTTGTATAAAAATTTGCCCGGTTATCTCCGGCAGGTCCGGCGAATTTTTGATAAAATTGCTTGGTAGTGCGAATACCACCCCACCCACCATCAACACCGTGTGATGAAGCACTCATAGATCCACCAATTGGCGCATGTACAAGAAAGGTAGTGCCGCCCCATGTTCTGGCTTTTGTTCCATCAAAATTTACTGCAAAAATAAATTCGCTGGCACCTGTTGTGTTATTATCTGCCAGAAAAAGATTTCTATAATTATTGATCAGCGAATAACCAGCCACTGCTGTAATCTTATTACAATAGGTAATACATTCTGTGTATTTAGGTGTTCCTATATATACTTCTGCATTTAAATATAATCTTGAAAGCAATGCCCAGGCAGCTGCTTTATCAGCCCGTCCATATTCATTTGTTCTTGCATCTTTCAATAAGGTTTCAACAGCCTGTAATTCAGTTTGTATATAATTGAATAGGTTGGCACGGCTGATTTGTGAAGGCAGGAAAGATCCAACATTATCTGCTTCGGTAACAAACGGTACATTACCATATAGATCCAATGCATGGTAATAACTTAATGCTCTCAGGAATCTGGCCTCCGCTCTCATATAACCAATCTCCGTAGCATCGGCTCCTGAAATACCCCTTGAACTCAGTTTAGCTGCATCACTTTCCCTGATAAATTCATTACAGAGAGTGATCTGAAAGAAAATACGGCTATATAAAGCTCTTAAAAATACATCAGCAGCACTCCAGGAAAGATTATGAAAATCTTTAATAGTAGCATCATTCCAGCCGATTAATGCTTCGTCCGTTGTTAATTCCTGGGCTGACCAATACTGGCGGATATAACTGGAAAAGCCTTCATCAATACCGGCAATATCACCTTGTCCATCAGGACCACTGTTTCCTGTCAATGTAAGACCGGCATATGTTTTAGCCAGTACAGATTTATATCCCGCGAGGTTTACATATAATGAAGCGGCTGTATTGCCATATTTTGGCTGCCTGTCAAGATCCTTTGTGCAGGAAGCAAGTACTAAAACCACCAGGGTCATTATTCCGAATTGTGTTAAGATTTTATTTCTCATTTTGCAAGCATTTTATTTTTTACAAATACGTATTTATTATAAATCAAGATTTACACCTAATGAAAATACTCTTGGTCGTGGATAAAGATTATTATCAATACCACCGGCAATTTCAGGATCCAGTCCTCTGTATTTACTTATTACAAACACATTCTGAACGTTAGCAGTTGCCCTCAGGTTGGCTTTGTTCTTAAATACTTTTCCAAAATCATAAGAAACAGTAAAATTATCCATCCGGAGGAAAGAAGCATTTTCCATATAATAATCAGAAAAATACTGACTATTGGCAAAACCTGTCTCGAGGTAATTACGGTGTACATTGCCAAGAGCTAATAATGAACTTGGTTGAAAAGTACCACTCCCTGAAAATACGTTGTTATACATGTATTGACCGACATTGCTGCGTATCACTGTTGAAAAATTCCAACGATCATAACTAACTGAAGTTGTAAAACCAATTAACATGGTAGGTTCAGGTGATTTGTAATGATAATAATCAAGACTATTAATTATACCATCCCCGTTCTGATCAACGTATAAACCTTCAACAGGTTTATTTGTTTTATCATATACCTGTTTCAATACAAAGAAAGAAGAGGGTTGATAGCCTATTGAATGGATCTGGATAGTGTTACCAACACCGCCACCAATACCACCTGTAGCCACACCTATGAATGTGGGGTCACTTATTTTGGTAAGCTTGACGATTTCATTTTTATTATACGTTACATTGAAACCGAGATCCCAGTTTAGTTTAGTCTTTTTAATAATAGTAGTGTTCAGGGAAAATTCAATTCCATGATTTTTCATATTACCAACGTTGGTAAATATTTTATTGGTAAAGTTGGTACCTGCCGGTACATCGATAAAGCTCAACAGATCTTCTGTTCTCTTCCGATAAAGATCAAGGCTACCATTAACACGTCCATTCAGGAATCCGAAATCTAAACCCACATTCCAGGTATCTGTGGTTTCCCATTTAATATTGGCATCATAACCAACCGGACGGTTCACCTGGTAAAATGTATTACCAAACTGGTATTGTGCCGTTTGAGTACCTAACGTATAATTAGCAATATAGGCGTAGTCGTTTCCAATTTCCTGTTGTCCTGTCTCACCATAACCAAATCTTAATTTCAAGGCAGAAAATACTTTACTACCTTTCAGGAAAGATTCTTCAGCTATATTCCATGCAAATGCTGCAGATGGAAATCCACCCCAACGATTGTCTGGACTGAAACGGGAAGAACCATCACGACGAAAACTTGCCGTAAAAAGATACTTATTATTTATAGAGAAATTTGCTCTTCCAAAGAAAGACATCAATGTGTTCTGCGTTTCAAATGGAAATGGAGCTGGCGGAGCAAAAACGGTTCCATTCGCCCTTTTATCAGGGAAATTCACGCTTTGACGCTTAAAGTCCTGATAACCGTAACCAGCCATTACATCAAGGCGGCTTTTAATAGACTTAAAATCTTTTATATAATTAAGGTAGAATTCTAATACCTTATTATTCTTCGTTTGCTCATACTGGTTGTTTACCCCACCCCTTGTATATGACATGGCAGCAGAATCAGGAATAAATATGGTCCCTTCTCCTTTTGAGTGATCATATCCAATATTAAGGTTAGCTCTTAAAGCTTTTAAGAATGGCATTGTGTAATCCAGTTGCAGATTTGTAATAAACCGGCTTACATTACTTTTATCATTCCGCAGGTTAAGAAGTCCAACCGGGTTTTTGCCAGCCAGAGCATTAGGTTTATTGCTTGAAGGATCAACCCACTCCCAATAACCGCCAAAGCGATTATCAGCACGATTAACCTTTTGTGTAGGATCAAAAAAAGCTGCTCCACCAATTGCACCTTCATTGGCAAATACCGTTTTGGTAGATGAACCTTTAAAGTTGAAATCAACCCTCAATGAATTATTCAGCAGTTTAGGGCTGATATTTATTGAAGTAGTAATTCTGCTCAGGTTGCCTGTTTTTAAAATTCCATCCTGGTTGAGGTAGCCTAAAGAGAAACGGTAAGGGAGTCCTTTGATACCGCCGTTTAAACTGATATTATTATCGGTAGTAAATGCTGACTGATAAATTAAATCCTGCCAGTTAGTACTTGAAGTACCTAACAGTGCTTTCTGTGCAGTATTTCCTTTTCCATTTACAACATTTTTAAATTCATCAGCAGTTAATACATCTACTTTATCTCCAACCCTTGAAATAGAATTGAGTGTACTGAATGCAATTTTTAAATTACCGGCTTTACCTTTTTTAGTAGTAATAATTATTACACCATTCGTAGCCCTGCTACCGTATATCGCTGTAGCTGAAGCATCTTTCAAGATATTAAATGTCTCAATATCATTGGGGTTAATTAATGCAAGCGGATTAGCAGCTCCGGAAATTCCACTTTGCTGATCCAGCGGTACACCATCAATAATAATAAGAGGATCATTACTTCCTGAAAGTGAAGAAGTTCCTCTCACCCGGATACGACTTCCGGCACCAGGTGCACCACCACCCGTAGTAATTTGCACACCGGCAACTTTACCATTGATTAACTGCTCTGGCGATGTTAATGGGCCTTTTACAAAATCTTTCGTTCCTACCGTTGCAATAGACCCTGTAAGGTCTTTTCTTCTTACACTACCATAACCGGTAACAACTACTTCACTAAGTACCTGGTTGGCCACCACCATAGATACATCAATAGAAGTTTTTCCTGCAATAGATACTTCTTGTGTGGTAAAGCCTACATAAGAAAAAACAAGTGTAGTTACAGCATTGTCAACTGATAAACTAAAAGAACCGTCAGCACCCGTCTGGGTACCAGAACTTTTGCCTTTAGCAGCTACCGATGCTCCGGAAATACCTGATCCATCTTTTGAATCAGCTACTTTTCCTGTAATTACTTTGGTTTGGGCTAAAGACACTTGAGATACAAGCGCCAGCATTATAAGGCCAATGGCCTTACATAATTTTTTGAGATTCATAAGCAAGCATTAAGAGTTAAGCAATAAAATTTCAAAAACACATCATGTACAAAAGACACATTCAAATGTGTATTAAACACACAATATTAACACTATTTTGACTTTTGCCAAATTTTATTTTGCCTTTGGAGAACAATCTTTCCATTTTCCATTCAATAAAAAAAGGAATGTTTAATCAATTCGTTAATAATCAAGCCAAAACTTAAAACAAAAGTCACCTTACCCCAGTTTCCCTAAAAGAGTTATTATTAATTATTACAGGTATTATTGGAATAAGGCCATTTTATTTAGTATAATGCTGCTTTTTAACTTATAAAGATGAAAGGTATTTAAGCAGGGTTACCTTTCTTTTATAGTTATAAGAAAAGAAACTAATTCACAGCCAGCATAGTTATTTTTTTTCTTGTCATTTTCTTTTTGAATTCCGTCTTTAGTTTATAGAGCTTACCAGGGCGATGAGGAACATCGTTTTCCATTTCATCTATATCAACCAACCAATCCTTTAAAGATATTTTTTTTCTGAAATTCCTCCGATCGAGTTCAAATCCCAGAATAGCCTGGTACAATTCCTGCAGTTCTCTTAAGGAGAATTTTTCTGGCAATAAATTAAAAATCACCGGATGCTCCATTACTTGTTGTTGCAGCCTATCTAAACATGATTCAAGAATTAATTTATGGTCGAATGCCATTTTTTTAATCTCATTGACGGGATGCCAGTTTAGTTCGTTGTGACTGAGTTGTAATTTGTGATGCTTGATATCTAACAGAGAATAGTAAGCGATGGTTATAACACGGCCGGAAGGGTGACGATCTAAACTTCCAAATGCCTGCACCTGTTCCAGGAATACATCATCAAGGCCTGTTCTCTCTTTAAGAATCCGGTAAGAAGCTGTTTCCAGATCTTCATCCGTACGGATCAAATCGCCCAACAATGAATGAAGACCGGCAAATTCTTCCAGGTCAGACTTGATCAGTAAAACTTTTAATTCTTTGTCATCATACCCAAAAATCACACAGTCAACCGATATCGCAATATTAAAATAATCAAGGTGACTGATCTTCTCTACTTCAGCGGTCTTCAGCCGCAATTCTTTTTCCGTCATATACTGACAATTTTTTATAATTACTGAATCACCATTTTTACAGGTGTTGCTTTATTTAATGATTGTACATTGATTAAGTAAGTCCCGGCAGGCAAATTATTGATTTTATCATAAAGAGGCAGTCGGTGTTTTCCCCGAATCAGATTTCCTGAAAAAATGGTGGCTACTTTTTGACCCAGACTATTCAGCAAATCCACCTGTACTTTTCCGGTTTGTGGTAAACTAATATCCAATACAGCCGTTGGGTTGGCCGGATTGGGATAAACCAATGCCTGCAATTCATTACCTGGTGCAGGAGTATTGGTAACCGGCGTTACTACAGCATTTACCAGATTTCTGTTTAAGTAAATTTGAAACTCTCCCGGTTGTAAGGTTATGTTTTGTGCACCACCGGTAGCTGTGAAAGTGCCTGCATTCAGATAATTATACCAGGTACCCGCAACCGGGAATGTGAATGCACCGGTTTGTGCCGTAATATCAAAATTACCAATTACACAAAGTACCGATGAATCAGTTGCACTCCGAATGGTCATTGATTTAAAAGCACCACTTAAATTTCTGGTAAGGTTAATATTATTGGCAATAAAGACATCTTTATACCAGGGGTGAAAACGAAGTTTATTCAGGCTGCTGAATATATCATACAATCTTTTTCGCTGTATCGCTTCTTTATAATCCCAACGGATAGGTTTGTTGCTCAACCGGCAGTTATTGTTAATGGTTCCATCGGTACAACGATTTATGGAGAAATCATAACCGAGTTCACCAAATTGCCAGATCATTTTAGGGCCGGGGGCTGTCAGGAAAAAACCGGCACAAAGTTCAACTCTTCTCAGTGCAGTATTCAAATCCCTTACATTATGTGAACTGTTAGAGGTATTTCCAAACTGAAGATTCCTGTACATCATCCTTTCTTCATCATGACTTTCCATATAACTTACCAAATGAGGTTTGCTCCAACCTCTTGCAGTGTGTAAGAAAGATTCAAAATTTGATGTTGGCACCCAGCCCAT
>JANMLJ010000377.1:0-10414 GCA_031372465.1 Chitinophagaceae bacterium
CCGAAAGGACTCCTTTGGAGGAAAAGAAGTAAATCAATAAAAAGACTAATTTAGTTTTTCATAAATTTCCATTAACCAGTACAACGCCTCATGCCTCAAACCCGCCAGTTAGCCGCCATCATGTTCACCGATATTTCGGGCTACACAGCTTTGATGGGAAATGATGAACAAAAAGCCTATGCTATTTTACAAAAAAACAGGGCTTTGCAAAAACCTATTATTGAACAATACAATGGCCGATGGATAAAAGAACTGGGTGATGGTGTGCTGGCAAGTTTTTCAAATGTCACAGAAGCTGTACTCTGTGCAGGCAGTATTCAGCAAGCCATTACAGGTATGCACGATTTTCAATTAAGGATCGGCATTCACCTCGGAGAAGTAGTGTTTGAAGATGATGATGTGTTTGGTGATGGGGTAAATATTGCCGCCCGTTTACTGACGCAGGCACCCATCGGCGGTATTTGCATTTCAGAATCAGTACATAGTAATGTTGCCAACAAAAAAGGAATAACCACTATTTTTTTACGGGAAGAGATATTAAAAAATGTAAAAGATCCTGTTCGTATTTATGCAGCTACTGTTGCTGTTTCTTTACTTTCTGCAACAAATGGGGAAGCTGTTATTTCGAACAAAGAAGAAACAAATCCAGCTACCACAAAAAAAGTTCCTGGAAAAAGTGTTGCCGTTTTACCATTTGTAAATATGAGTAATGATCCTGAGCAGGAATATTTCAGTGATGGAATAACGGAAGAAATACTCAATTCATTAGCCCATTTAAAGGACCTGCGAGTGGCAGGTCGTACTTCCTCCTTTTATTTCAAAGGAAAGAATTTTGACCTGCGGAAAATAGGACAAAAATTGAATGTGAATACTGTATTGGAAGGCAGTGTGCGCCGGCAAGGCAATAAACTCCGCATTACTGCCCAGCTGATAAATGTAGAGGATGGATTTCATATCTGGTCGGAGCGATATGACAGGGAGATGGACGATATTTTTGCTATCCAGGATGAAATTGCTTTTGCAATTACTGAAAAACTGACAATCACCTTGCTGGAAGGCGAAAAAGACATAATCAACAAAAATCCAACAGAAAATAAAGAAGCGTACGATCTGTATTTAAAAGGCAAGTTCTACTTTAATAAACGTGGAGCAAGTATCATTAAAGCACTTGAATGTTTTCAGCTTGCATTAGTGAAAGATGAGTCATTTGCTTTAGCTTATACCGGCCTTTCTGATGCATATTACATTATGGCTTTTTGGGGTGCAATGCTTCCGAATGATGCTATGCCAAAAGCAAGGCAATATGCAGAGAAAGCCAAACAACTTCAACCATTACAGGCCGAAGCTTATGCTGCTCTGGCATTTATCAGTACATTTTATGATTGGAATTGGAAAGAATCCAAAAAACAATTTCAACGTACATTTGAACTTAATCCCAATTATGCAATAGCACACTCCTGGTATGCTTACTATTTATCTTTTATAGAAAGGAAATTTGAAGACGCCATAAAAGAGGCTAAATATGCTGCAACATATTTGGAACCCTTGTCACCGATAGCTCATCATGTTTTATCAGTAACTTATGTATTTAACGGCCAATATGAAGAAGGATTGCAGTCGAGTAATATGGTTCTTGAAATTGATGCTGGTTCTTTCTCAGGATACAGAGGATTAGGATTAAGTCTGGCAGGCTTAAAAAGATATGATGAAGCTATTGAAGCATTAAAATCAGCTGTGTCACTTTCATTAAGGGAGCCTTTGCCAATGATTGAACTTAGTTGGGTTTATTCTTTAACCGGCAATGAAGATGAGATTCAAAAAATAGAAGATGAACTAACCTTGCGATCACAGACTAAATATATATCACCCATATTTATGTGTTGCCTTGCTTATTATTTAAAAAACTACGACAAGGCAATCGGGTACATAGAACAGGCATTTGTACTACATGATAGTACACTTGTTGGAATAAACTGTTATCCTGTCATCGGATTTATGAGAACCGACCCCCGCTTTCACCATTACGTGAAGAAGATGAATTTTCCTGAATAAAACCGAAAGTATTTTTATACCAGCAATTATATTTGCAGTATGAATAACATTTCAATACGTACTATTCAACCAGCCGACAATCCCTTTCTTTCAAAAATCGTTAAAGATACATTGGCTGAATTCGGCGCCAACCATCCGGGCACTGTTTATTATGATGCCACCACCGACGCTTTATTTGAATTATTTCAAACAAATGGGGCTGCCTATTTTGTGGCAGAACTACATGGTGAAATAGTTGGCGGCGGTGGTATCTATCCAACGGATGGTTTACCGGAAGGGACTTGTGAACTGGTAAAAATGTATTTACTTCCACATGCAAGGGGAACTGGTCTTGGCAGAGCCTTAATTGAAAAAAGCCTTCGCTATGCAAAAGAAAATGGATATAAGCAAGTGTATCTCGAAACAATGCCTGAACTGAAACAGGCCCTTAAGGTTTATGCAAAATTTGGATTTGAATATTTAGAGGGGCCGATGGGCAATAGTGGACATACTGGTTGTAGTTTGTGGATGCTGTTGCGGAGTCTTTAGTCTTTAGTCAGGAGTCAGGTCTCCCGATTTTTACATTCCTGACTCCCGACTCATAACTCCCTACTCCCGACTCTTGACTCCCTACTCCCGACTCATTAACTCTACTTCGTAAACCGGACTAAATAAGTATAGTTTTCCTGTTTTTACTTCTTTGCATTTGTATCGCTTTCGTAGCTTCTCCCCTTTTTGAAATATTCTCCCACCTTTTATGATGAATAAAGTATGTAGCGAAAGCTCTTCTATTAAATGATAGTGACCTTCTTTCTCATCATATTTTCTTAATACCCGCAACAACCCATCTTCAGCACAACTGCTGGCGGCAGGGTTATGTAAAGATTGAAGTAATTCCTTTTCTATATCGGGCGGAAAGATTTTGTTTTGCAGAAATTTTTTTAATAACCCTCCGTAGATCATTTTCCATTCTTTACCATGCGCCATTATTTTACCCGATTGTCTGACGGGTATATTTTTATATTCTTCGTAGGTTAACAGATGTGCTAATTCATGTAATAAAGTAACCAGAAACGAAAACTTATTAAGGTTGCCATTTACACTTATACGGTGGTTTGCGTTCATTGTCCGGTGACGGTAATCACCTAAAATACTTTTACGTTCCTTAGTAATAGTTAAATGAACTTTATATTGAAGTAGAAAAGCATTTACAGCATCCCCGGTATCCGGCGGCAAATAATTTTGTAAATGATCAAGCGGGACTTCTTTTTTAGGCATTCTTTTTTTGATTCAGCAACTTTTGAAGTGATGATACTTCTAAAAAAGTATAAACGAGGTATAAGCCCATACAGATAATCAGGGCCGGCTTATTTACTTCTTTTTTAACCACCATGATGTAAATAAATGCTGCGGTAGCAATAAGAAAAAATTTAATCATAAAACTTCCATACAAGGACCTGAGGGAAGAATGTGGGTTTGGGGAGTTAAGTGATTTTATTGAAACATAAAAACTCAACGCCGTTGCAACCAGTAAGATCAGGTTGCCCACTATTAAGACTTCAACGTCAATTCCTTTTTTTGTCAGAAAATTTTTTTGAAGAATAAAAAAGCTATTCAATAAAATAAATAGAAAGACCATTGGCCGCCAGGGTAAAAATTTACTTTTCATCTTTTTGTGGTTTTGTTTCCCGCATCAGTTTGTAAAAAATGGCGATCAGGGTAAGCAATGGTAACAGACAGGCCAAAAAGGGTGATGTGTGCAACCATTTATCAGCTTTTAATCCTGCAAAGACAGTCAGACCCAGGGCTGCGACTAATTGCGAACCAAGACTGGCATAGCGCATTAAAAACTGCCTGTTGTTCATTGGACTCCTTTTGGAGCTATTTGGCGGCTGCTTGTTGTTCATTATTGTTCATCTCAACGATATTAGCACCCATATGGCATTGACCATTGAAAGTTGCGGTTGGTTCAATTTGAAGTGTACCGGCATATAAGTTTCCTGTTACAACACAATCACCCCGCAACTGAAGCAATTCTTTTGACCTGATATTGCCGGAAACCTTACCAACAATATCTGCCTGGTTGCCAAAAATATCACCTTCTACTACCCCACTGCTCCCAATTATTATTTTTGATGAGCTGGTAATATTACCGATAACAGTTCCATCAATCCGCAGATCATTGTTGCTGTTGATTTCACCCTTTAGTGTAGTACCGGCACCAATTAAGGTAGCACCACCGCCATTTGTTTTTTCTTGTTGCATGTCAGTTTTGTTTTTAGAATTAAACATAGTATTCTATTTTAATCGTTTGAGGAATCCACTTTGGGTACGACAAGTTTAATAGTATCTAATTGAAGGCTGTTGCTGCCGCTCAATGCTTTTTTAATGCCTTCGATGTAACGAATATTGTAGGTGTTTTGCTTTTCCAATCCATCCACCTGGTATTTTAGCTGTCTTAATTCTGTGGCAGATTTATAGTCTGTGCTAGCCCCCGGAATATAATACTTTAAAGGTGTAAAAACGATGAGGGCAACTGTTAATCCGACCAGAAGTACAAAAATAGTACTCAACATAATATAGACACTTAACCTGGACAGTTTAAAGGTAACTACTTCCTCGTAAGTATCATCATTCATTACCACCAAACGGTAACGGTTTCGTAGCCGTTTCAGGGTAGATATGGCTTCTGATTTTAGCATAACCTGATTTTAATTTCTTAAAGATAAGTAAAGAGGGCAGTTTATGGCAGTTTCAGTTCATCAAATTAAGATCAAAATATTGGGGTAATTTTATACTAAAATATTTGAATTTCAGTTAATAAGACTTTACATTGCGCCCGAAAATGCGACCCAACCGATATACTTTTACTGCTTTTCTCTTCCTTATCCTTTGCCAGGCCAATTTTCAAGCCTATAGCCAGAAGGGGGTACTATTTGATATTAAAAAACCTGTGGAATACGAGGATAGGGTTTTAAAATCTGAAAAATCAGATAAAGGAAAATTTTCATTGCCTAAACGATTCATTCAGAATACAATTACACACTATAATTACTATTTTAATGCAAATAATAAATTAAAAGAAGTACTTGAAAAAGCTAAAGCTGCCTTTGTAGATGATTATTCACAATTATTACCTTTTTATAATTATACCCTCGATGCTACTGCACAGGATTCCATTCAGTTAGATTCAATAACCTATAAATCATCGACCGGCCTTGCCTTACATGATCTTAGAAACGACTGGGCAGATAATTTATACTTGCTTTGGGGTGCTTCCTATTATTTTCAGAAGAAATTTGATTCCGCCTACCTGATGTTGCAGTTTATCAATTATGCTTTTGCACCCAAAGAAAAAGACGGCTATTATTCTACAATTGGCAGTAAGATGGATGGCAATTCAGCCTACACTATTTCAACTAAAGAAAAGAAAGGGTTACCCCGGAAAATATTTTCAGAACCTCCAAGCCGTAATGAAGCGTTTATATGGCAAATAAGAAATTTTCTGGCGCAGGATCAATTTGCTGAAGCCGCAAGCCTGATAGTAACGCTCAGAAACGACCCTAATTTTCCAAAACGATTAGCAAACGATCTGCATGAAGTGCAGGCTTATTGGTTTTATAAACAGAATATGTGGGATAGTGCCTCTTCACACCTTGTGCACGCACTAAATAATGCTACTAATTTACAGGAAAAAGCCAGGTGGGAATATCTTGCAGCACAATTGTTTGAGTTGTCTGGAAAATACAAAGAATCAGAAAAGTATTTTGTAAAAGTCAGCGGCCATACAACCGACCCTATTTTAGATATTTATGCCAGGCTATTTGCCATCCGGGTAAATAAAGACCGGGGAGCAAATAGTATTGATAAAAACGTTGCTGAATTGGTGAGAATGGCAAAACGGGATAAATATGTAGATTACAAAGATATTATTTACTACATGGCAGCCCAGATGCAACTGGAAGGGAATAATGTTGATGAAGCAATGATGTTATTGCAAAAAAGTACCGAGTATACCAGCAATAATGCCGCACAGCGAAACAAGGCATTTCTGCAACTTGCAGAATTATCATACGAAAGAAAGGAATACCGGCAGTCTTTTAATTTCTACGATAGTCTTCGTTTAGATGATCCTACACTAAAAGATGTGGAAGCTATCAAAGCAAGAAAAAATATGCTCCAAAATTTTGCTTTGAATTTTGAAATCGCTTATCGCCAGGATAGTCTGCAAAAAATTGCCGCAATGCCCGAAGATCAACGAAAAGATTTTGTAAAAAAAATAGCTAAAGAAATTCGTAAGAAACAAGGCTTGAAGGACGAAACGCCAATTACAGCCGGCCCCGCCTTTGTTGCCCCTACTCTTTTTCCAACCGTACAGTCAAAAGGCGAATGGTATTTTTATAATGCAAGTTCCAAGGCAAGAGGTCTCACGGAATTTAAATCTAAATGGGGTATCCGGCCAAATATTGATAATTGGCGGCGAAGTGCCACATTGAATGCTGCTATTGCTAATAACAAGGATCAAAAAGATAATGCCATTAATTCCCAAAGCGGCGATAAAACTACTGTTGGGGGAGTAACATTTGATGACTTATATGAAAATCTACCGCTTACACCAGAAAAATTAAAAGAATCAAATGATTCATTACAGAAGGCTTTATTTGAATTAGGAAAAATATATGTTCAGGAAATAGAAGATTGTAAAGCGGGCACGGAATCATTGGAAGAACTTCGCAGCCGTTTTCCTCAGTTTGAGAAAATGGAAGAAGTGCTTTTCAATCTTTACTTCTGCTATAATAAAAATGGTGAAAAGGCAAAAACAGAGGCTATTAAAAAACTGATGGGGGAGAAATTTGGTGCCAGCAATTTAACTGCTATTGTAAATACGGGGAAGAACCCCATAGCATCCGGCAATCTGGAAGCAACCCGTGCCTATGAAAAAATTTATACCTTGTTTATTGAAGGGCAATTTGAACAGGCCATAGCAGAAAAGAAAATTGCGGACAACCAATTCGGAAAAAATTATTGGACACCTCAATTGCTGTATATTGAAGCTGTTTACTATATCAAGCAAAGAAATGATAGCGCAGCTATTACAAAATTGAATTATATTATCAGTCAGTATCCCAATACCCCTATTGCTGATAGAGCTACCAACCTGTTAAACGTGTTAGGCAATAGAAAACAGATAGAGCTTAATTTAAGCTCAGAGCCTTTCAACCGTCCGAAAAAAGACACCGTTGCCCAAAATCAGGTAACAATTACACAACCAAAAACAGATTCCGGAAAAACTAAACCGGAAGTAAAAAATGTTAATCCAAATACTATAGTAAATACAAATCAACCTGTAAAAACTACCCCGTTATATACATTGAAATCCGCTGACCCTACTTATGTAGTGCTGGTGCTTAATAAAATCGACCCTGTTTTTTGTAATGAAACTAAGAATGCATTTACCCGTTTCAACAAAGCGACATATTCTAATAAGAGCATAAAAAATGATCTTTTGCAAATTGATAAGGAAAACAGCTTATTATTGCTATCCCCTTTTAAAGATGCACAGGAAGCCATAGGTTACATCCTTTCTAACCGTCCTAAACTAGCTTCTGAAATTATTCCCTGGCTCAAGGGCGGGAAATACTACTTCCTCATAATGACTGATGAAAATTTAGAATTGTTAAAAGCCCATAAAGACATTATTGCTTATCAGGCATTTCTACATGACCAATTACCGGGTTTATTTTAACTTCCAATTCCTTTGGATTGACAGAAATACATTTTGACAAAAAATTAATGAGGCACACCTCTTCCACCACTTAGGATTTCCTTAATTTCGGTACTGAGTTTATCGAAGTATCAAGACTTACCATTTACAATTCTTCGGTATCACCAATCTTTCATCTGATATGAAAAAAATTGTTCGTATTTTCTGGCGCATTTTCTTTGGCTGCTTTGGAGCTTTTATCCTGTTAATTATGCTTGCCAATTTTGGTGTGTTTGGAAAAATGCCTACGCTATCTGATCTGGAAAACCCTTCCATCATGCAGGCATCTGAAGTATACGCTGAAGACGGAACGTTAATGGGAAAATATTACCGGGAAAATGGTAACAGAAGTGTGATTAAATACAGCGACATCTCTCCCTACATCATCAATGGCCTGATAGCTACGGAAGACAAACGATTTTACGCCCATGCCGGCATTGACATGAAAGGCACTTTGCGGGCAATATTTACACTGGGTCTACAAGGTGGTGGCAGCACAATTACACAGCAATTGGCCAAAGCACTTTTAGACCAGGGCAGGGTAAATGGTGTTAGGCGTATTATTGAAAAGCTAAAAGAATGGATAGTAGCTGTTAAGCTTGAAAAGAATTTTACTAAACAGGAAATTATCGCGCTGTATTTAAATACTGTTCCTTATTCTGATAATGTATTTGGGATCCGGAATGCCTCCAAAACTTTTTTTCAGAAAGAGCCTTACCAGATCAGTGTTGACGAAGCCGCCATGCTGGTTGGCATGATAAACGGCCCAGGCCTTTACAATCCGCGACGAAATCCTAAAGCTGCTTTAGACAGAAGAAACCTGGTATTAAGCCGTATGGAAGAGAATAAAAATATTACAGCGGCAGAAGCAGTCCGCCTGAAAAATTTGCCAATAAAACTTAATTATAAAAAATTAGATGAGAACACCGGCTACGCTCCTTACTTCAGGGAGATATTAAAAAGCGAGGTAAAGGATGCATTAAAAGACATTAAGAAATCAAATGGCGGATCATATAATATTTATGATGATGGTTTGAAAATATACACCACTATCAATATACAAATGCAGCAATATGCTGAAGAAGGATTGGCACTGCAAATGACCACACTTCAAAAGGGTATTAGTGCAAGAGGAGATTTTAAAAATGGGTCCGTGTGGAAAGGACATGAAAAAATATTAGAGAAAGCAATAAAAGAGTCAGACCGTTGGAAAAACCTGGAAGAGGACGGCCTTAGTGATAAAGAAATAAGGGCAAGTTTCGATATTAAAATTCCTATGAAAGTATTTGCATGGAATGTAAAAAGGGAGAAGGATACGGTGCTATCACCAATTGATTCTATCAAATATTCATTGCAGATGGAACAGGCTGGATTTATGGCAATGGATCCGGTAACGGGAGAAATAAGAGCCTGGGTAGGTGGTCTTAATTTCAAAACGTTTAAAAACGATCATATCAACCTGAGAACAAAAAGACAGGTAGGCTCTTCTATCAAACCATTCCTTTATACACAAGCGATGGAAGAAAGAGGGTTTACCCCTGAAACAGAGTGTGAAAATGTACCACAGTTTTTCCCGGGTAGTGGATGGGTGCCGGCCGGTAGAAAAGGTGGCAGCGGAAGTATGTCAATGGCCAATGGGTTGGCTTTTTCAAAAAACTGCGTAGCTGCGTATTTGATGAAACAAGTGGGGCCACAACAGTTTGCCGATTTTCTAACCCGTATAAATATTCCTACGCCTGTAAAGCCATACCCTTCCATTGCACTAGGCACCTGTGATCTTTCTATGTATGAAATGCTATGGGGCTATACCATTTTTGCAGGTCGTGGATTTTCCACCAAACCATATAGCATCAGCCGCATAGAAGACAGGAATGGAAACATTATCAAAAGATTTGACTACAGCGTTAATCGTAAAGAAGTGGTAAGTGAAGCTACTGCTTACACCATGGCAAGAATGATGCAAGGGCCGGTTGATAAAGGAACTGCAAGAGGAATGAGGATACGGGTAGGCGCGGCAGAAATGGGTGGTAAAACAGGAACCACAGATGACAATGCTGATGCCTGGTTTATGGGTTATACTCCGCAGTTGCTTGCAGGATCCTGGGTAGGATTTGAATATACATTTATGCGAAACCAGGGAGATGGTTCCCGGATTTCCCGCCCTATCACAGAATATTTTTTTAGTAAAGTGCTGGCTAATAAAAAGCTGGGTATCGATAAGGACGCCAAATTTGTAAAACCCGCTGCAATGGAAAATGATATTCTCAGTGCAGATATATTGATCAGCGATTCTGATCCAAGCCCGGGTGCAGAAGGCTCTGATCAGGGCGTTGGTAATGAAGAAGGTTATAACAATTACGACAACAAAGATTCAATTGGCCCTGAATCAAAACCGGTAGAAGATGACAACAAACCTTTAAAAAAAGATACAGTAGCTAAAGCAGCTATAAAAAAAGAGGACACGGATATAAAACCAATCGGCTCAGCGGTGACAGAACCGAAAAAAAAGAAAGGGTTTCTAAAACGGATTTTTGATAAAAAAAAGAAAGATTAAACTGTACTATTACTGGCAGCCGGCAATAATAGCGCTCATATAGCTTGTAGTATACCTATACTTAG
>JANMLJ010000090.1:0-14026 GCA_031372465.1 Chitinophagaceae bacterium
GTTCTAATATATTGCCACGGCCTTAAGGCCGTGGCAATTGAATGAAATCTCCAATCGGCTTTAGCCGAAATTCTTCTTCCTCGTTGTATTAATGAAACAATTACTTAATTGTCAGTTGGTTAGTTCTTAGTTATATAGATATGATAAATTAAACAACCCAATACATTTCACGCAAAGAATACGCAAAGAAAAGGCGGCGCAAAGAATACATAAGACTAATTAATATTTCACGTTGATATAATCCTCTTCATCCGTGTGCAAAATGTATTTCAGATGTAAATCGGGGGCATTTTTCGTTATGGAAATCCTAACCTTAAGACGTAAGAAACAAATTATTTAAAAAGAGTTTAATGTAAAGTGTTATTGCACCGGATGACAAAGACTAAACGGATAAACACCAATTTTTCTGCTATGCAGAAATCCAGATTTTGATTTATCAAAATAATCCGTGTTCATCTATCTAATCTGCTTCATCCGTGTGCAAATTGTATTTCATTTCTAATTTGTATCAGCCATCTTATTTCTTCGTTTTCTTATAGGCATCAAGCCCACACTCCAACCATTTGATAAACTCTCCTGAATCGGGTGTATAAAATTTTGTTTTTGTCAATGCTACCTGGTCAGGACTGATGATGGCATATTGGGGCTGTGAAGTGGCACCAAAATTTTCAATCTGAAAAGTAGACCACTTATCTCCAACAGATACAATTGATTTTTCTGTTCCATTGGAAAGTTTTTCTACTGTTTGTTCGGCCAATGGCAAATTCCTTTTCTCATCTACATACAAGGAGACAACGATAAATTCTTTTCGCATCAGGCTGTCTACCACTTCGTTTGGCCAAACCTTTTCCTCCATCCTTCGACAGTTAACACATGCCCAACCGGTAAAATCAATCAGTAAAGGTTTGTTCTGCTCCCTTGCCAACTTTAACGCACCGGCATAATCGTTATGCATTGGTTCAAAAATCCCAGAGGTTGCCTTATCCAATTTATATAGACTATAGGTCCGTGGAGGTGGAAAGCCACTGATTAAGGTTAGATCAGCAGCTTTTGTATTAGTAAGACCGGGTATCAGGTAAATAGTAACCGCTACAAAAAGAGCTGTAAATGCAATTCTGACAAAAGAGAATTTTTTAACCGGTGAGCTGTGACCAATTCTTAATTTACCTAATAAGTATAAAACAGTAAGTAGTCCGATCAATACCCAAAGCCCGATAAAAATTTCTCTTTTCAAAAGACCCCATTGTTTTACCAGGTCGGCATTGGAAAGAAACTTCACCGCTAAAGCCAGTTCAAGAAATCCCAGAACAACTTTAACATCTGTCATCCATCCTCCGGACTTTGGCAATGATTGTAACCAATGCGGAAACATGGCAAACAATGCAAAGGGTAAGCCTAATGCAATACCAAATCCTGCAGCACCAACTGTAAGTGGCCATGCACCCTGATCAGCAACTCCCACTAACAAAGTACCCAATATGGGACCCGTACACGAAAATGATACGATTGCTAATGTGGCGGCCATAAAAAATATACCACCCAGGTTTCCCAGGCCAGATTTTGAGTCCATCTTATTGGCCAAACCTGCCGGTAATCCTATTTCAAACAACCCAAAGAAGGATAGCGCAAAAAATACAAAAATCGCAAAGAAGGCAAGATTCAACCAGACATTCGTGGAGATATTATTAAAAATCTCCGGGCTGATTGCTTTTCCAGCTACATGAAAGGGCAAGGTGATGAGTATATAGATCAGGAAAATAAAAAGTCCATATAAAATAGCATTGGTAATTCCTTTTTTACGGTCTGTTGATTTTTTGGTAAAGAAAGTAACTGTTACGGGTATCATGGGAAAAACGCAGGGAGTAAGCAACGCAATTAATCCACCTAACAAGCCAAGAAAGAATATAGTTAACAGGCTTTTATTCTTTGTGCCATCATCACCACAATTGCTTACCGGTTTATTAATATCGATGGAAGCAATCTTTATGCTGGCTGTTTCCGCGCCACCTTCCAAAGCTGTTACAAACCCTGCTTCGGTGGATGGATAGTATTCATCATTTACTCCATACGTATAAAATAAAATACCCTGAAGTTTTGCAGGAATAGTTCCTTTAATCCTGATAATTATTTTCCACTCCAACGATGATTCGTAAACACTTATTTTTTTATTTTCAAAAATAATATTGCTTATTTCTTTAGAGGTGCCCAGCGTAACAAAGTCTCCTTCCTGTACAATGCTTGAATCAGGAAATTTAAGAACCGTGGTCTTTTCATCCAATAAAATCTGGTTGGGAGCATACACCTGCCAGTTGCCGGTAATGTTGCCTTTAAAGGTCAGCTCATACTTTCCATCTTCAATCTTTTTACTTTCTACATTCCATATATGTACCGCACCAAGGCTATCCTGGCTATACCCGGCCACTGAATAGAGAAAGAAGAAAAAGAAAGCAAGAAGTAGTTTTTTTGTTGGCCGCATACTTTTTGTTTTTAAAAAACAAACGAGTTCTGTGACAGAACCCGTTAAAGCAAAAAATTCAAGTTCAATATTTTATTTAAGCGCAACGCTAAAATTAACTTTTTTCGGCGGCAGGCATTGATGGTCATCACAGGTCTGGTATTCCACATTTCCACTAAAATTGGTTTTAGCTGCAGACTTTAATTTTATTTTTTGCACAAATGTTACTGTATTAGAATATTGATTGGCTGAGATCCCCAAAGCTGCATCCTTGTATTTCTCCATCTTACCGGTTTCAATAATTTTTCCATCCAATTTAAGCAACGGATTACCATTTATTGTAAAAGTAGTAGGATTGACAATCGCATCATCTGGTTGTACTTGTGAATACAGGTGCCAGCTGTTCTGTATCGTCGCTTTCATTACTATATCGTATGCTTTATCACCTGTTTTTTTGGCGGTAAACGTCCAGGTAATTGGGTTCAACTGGGCCTGAGCGGTGAAAGCTGCAAAAACAATAACTGACAATACAACTAATTTTTTCATTCTGTTTGTTGTTTATTTACTATTTAACCAAGCAAAAATCCTGCTTTTTATTTTACAGGGCTGTTAAAATCTTCTTATTACAAATTTAACTAAACTCGTTCGTTTAAAAGGTAAGGAAAATGACCAATGCAGGTTAAATAATGATAAGATGGCTGAATCAGCTAACAAATTGTTCCGCCATCAGTAAAGTCCGGATAATTTCCTGCCCATCGATATTTCCCAATATGGGTGAACAGGCCCTTTCCGGGTGGGGCATCATACCAAAAACATTGCGGTTAGCATTGCAAATACCGGCAATATTACGGATAGCATTGTTAGGATTAGCAGCGCTGGTTTTATTACCATTTTCATCACAATAATAAAAAATTACCTGATTATTATCTTCCAGGGCGTCCAGTGTTTCCTCATCGGCATAGTACCTTCCTTCGCCATGAGCTATAGGTATTTTAAATACTTTTTTAGAATCATTGGTGATAAAAACATTTTTACAAACAAACTGCTGGTTGCCATTACGCAGAAGTGCTCCTGGCAATAAGTGTGATTCGCATAAAATCTGGAACCCATTGCAAACACCAAAGACTTTTCCTCCGGCATTGGCAAATTCAATTACCTGTTGCATCATGGGGCTGAAACGGGCAATTGCACCACAACGCAAGTAATCACCATAAGAAAAACCGCCAGGCAGTATTACACAATCCGCTGTATTGAAATTACCCAGGTCTTTATCTTTATGCCAAAGCATCGAAACATCCTGGCCTAAATCATAACTAAGTGCATCATACATATCTCTGTCGCAATTAGAACCCGGGAAAACGACTACGCCAAATTTCATATTTCTGTGGATTGAAGGGCAAAGATAAGAAAAGCTGCGAGCAGTGAGCTGCGAGCTGCGAGACTAAAAGATTTACTATCACGACAAAACTCGTAACTCGTAGCTATTAGCTCGAAGCTTTTTCCTACCATACAAACTGATAATACTGTTGACCTAAAATAAAAGCAACAGTAAGCCAGAAAATCAGCATCGGGATTATCCGGTTAGTTGAGTATAGATAAGTGCAGGCATGAAATGCGGCAAAGGGAATTGCTGCAATCACCCAGTTTTCAAAACTGTTGCTGTTATTTACAAAAGGAATAAATAATGCGCCTAACAGGTATAATAACAGGAGACTCCATCCCTTTCTTACCTGTATCAGCATACGCCGCAAGTTGTCCTGTACAAAATAACCACCCCAAAAAAAAGGAACAATCAACAAAAAAGCACTCCCGGCAAGCCAGGCTGATTGCTCTATCGAAGGCAGGCCGATAGAAAAATGAGGGGTCAAATTTTGCCAACTCCATTGGTCTTCTATGAAAAGGTAAATGGTATAGAAATAAAATGGGGTGGTAATGCCAAGAATACACAATATCCATTCATTTAATTTAAATGGGCGCATTACTGCCAGGGCCAGCAATATCCAGGCTATAAAAGTAATAGTAGGAAAAAAAAGGAATGCTGCGATACCGAGAGCAAGACCGATATTGAAAATAGCTCCTTTTGCATTTGGCTGGTTATAAATTTTGAATAATGCTGACAGCACAAATAGTAAAATGGTATTCACCAACAAAGGCGCCGAAAAATAATTCCATTCGGGAAGCAGGGAAGTAATAAGCATATACGCCATGCCCGGGAAATAAGTAGGCTTATTCATCATCCGTTGGTTATTAATAAAGCGATTAAGGATGATTGCCTGTCCGAATAATAAAACAAAAGCAAGGATAGGAAATAAAAGCAATGAAGAACGGCTGGCAGGTTCTACTAATTTCAGGAATTCCTTAAAAAGAAAACCATCGCTTTCATTTACAACCGGGACATGGGGATGCAAAAAAACCGGAAGTTTGATCAACAATCCGAAAACCAGCAAGAGGAAAATATTAGCCGGGGATTTCTGTTTGAAAATACCAATCACGGATTGAGCATAGTATTAATCAGTTCTGCGAATAATCAATTTTTGCAAAGCAAATATAGTTACGATACAGGCAGGGAACAATGATTTGACGCGAACTTACCTGTTTGCCATATTTGGGCATAAACTGATAACCCCTGTCAAGGTTCTTTAATGTTGGATTACGATTCATTTGTCCATCTGGCGAAATGCTATAATCCGATAGCAGGTTATTTCTTCTCTCCTGCTGATTAAATAAAAAATGCACCTGTCCGCCGGTATTCATCAACTGGTAAGAAATCAAATCATCCGATTCATCATCAAACTGACTTTTGCTCATCACATTATTCCATTCCAATGTGCCTTTGTTGTCAAAAGAGAGTACTACAATATTGTCAGCATGATAGCGCATAGACTGGTTACCACCGAAGCGGGAACCCATGAATGAATTGTTGTAATAAGGAGAGTAATAACTATTATTATTAAAGGACGAATAAAACGGAGAACCATAGAGATAATCCCACCTGTTCCAGTTATTAAACCGCGACGTAGTGTAATATGATTCTGTACCAATGATAAATCCCCCATCTTTCCGGGTTATAACATTTCGAATAAAATAGTCATTGAATGCCGTTTTTATGGTGGCTTCTCCTTTTGCCTCTTTTCTCAACTCTTCTTTAAATGCGCTGGTGCTTTCAAAGAAAGGCCTGCGTGATCTTTTATCCCACACATAAAAATATAGCCCTTCAATATTGCCTTTTCTCTCCTGGAAGTAAAAGGAAGTAAGAAAATATCTTTTATTAATATTATCGACTTTGATATGTATTTCATCGAGCCAGGTTTTTTCAATATTCAGTTGATTGATCTGTAAAAAATCAGCCTGTGCATATTTAACCACAAAAGCAGCCTTACTGACATTGTCATTATTTGTCCGTAAGAATTTAGTGAAAACCAGATCGCCGTCATTATCAAGGTAAAAGTCGTTCAGGTACTCATTGCGTTCTTCCATGGATATTGCGATCCGGCTTTTTTTCAATAGATCCAGTTTATCATTCATCAGCATAGTCGTTAACAAATAGGACTGTTTATTCTTGCTATTGATCTTGAAAACAATCAGTTTGCTTTTATCTTCACTGGACTGTACCGTGTAAATCTTATTATTTGCAGCAAAACCCAGATGGGTGGTGTCCAATTCTGTTATATCGCCTATTTTTTGTCCATCAGGACCAATTTTAGATGCAACGCAATAAACAATGTTCTTTTTTTGATATTGATAAACCATGTAACAAAAATCGGTATAGGGAAAGAAGTCGACATTAATCATACGGTCATTTGCCGGTACATAATCCTGGTCCACTTTTGCAACTTCTTTCATATCGTTATCCAGTACAGAAATCCAGTTTTTGCCCCGTGTATTTTTATAAAATAGAAAATTGCCACCGATTTTACCGGCTATTTCAAAATCCATCCGGCGGTTATCTTCTTTGTCGGGTTCTGAATAAACAATTTTCTGGGCAGTTGCTATCATCCCCGTACTTACCATCACTGCAGCCAAAATATACCATTTACCAATCATACTTATGCGAGTTTATACCTATAAAATTACACGATGCCCGTCAAAACCGGGCCTGTTATTTTATGATCGATGCCTGTTTTTAACATTTATCTATAGGTTCACCAAATTTTTCAACGGTTAATGCGTAATTTGACGCTTACAAGTTGTTTTATCTACCCTGTTTAATAAGGACAAGCGGTAAAATTTTAAGGTTTGTTGTTTCTAATTGTTTTTTGCTTATACCTTTGCAGGCAAACTTTTAAAGTACTAAACAATCTGTAACCGCCTGGACTCTTAGAAAGAGGAAAATTTGGCGGGCAAGCTAGGACCCAAATAACAACACCGTAAAGTGAAAATACCGACTAATAAAGTCTCTGCCGCCGGATTACTTATTGCCTTAGGAATCATTTACGGAGACATTGGAACTTCACCTCTTTATGTATTCAATGAGATTATTAATGGAAGAGTAATAACGGAAGACCTGATCTTAGGTACGCTTTCCTGTATTATCTGGACGATTACATTACAGACAACTATTAAATATGTAATCCTGGTTTTGAAAGCAGACAACCGGGGTGAAGGCGGCACATTTGCATTATTTGCGTTGGTAAGAAGAAGAAAAAAATGGCTGGTAATACCCGCGATGATCGGAGGTGCTTCGCTTTTGGCTGACGGAATTATTACACCCCCTATATCAATTACATCAGCGATAGAAGGTTTAAAAGAATTGCCTTCGTTAGGCATAGAAGATGGAAGCAATACAGTTGTAATTATTGTAATAAGTATCCTGGCATTATTTTTCTTTACGCAACAATTCGGCACAGCATCTATTGGTAAATTTTTTGGACCTATTATGTTTATCTGGTTTACCATGTTGCTTGGATTGGGACTTGTCCATGTTTTTGATGACCTGTCAATTTTCAAAGCATTAAGTCCATATTATGCTTTTAATTTTTTAAAAAATTATAGCGGGGGATTTTGGCTTTTGGGGGCTGTCTTTCTTTGTACTACCGGTGCAGAAGCTTTGTACAGTGATCTGGGGCATTGTGGGAGGTCCAATATCCGGTCATCCTGGATCTATGTAAAATTCTGTTTATTAATTCACTATTTCGGACAAGGTGCATACCTGCTATCCCATCGTAATGGGTTAGCAATAACGGAGGAAGTAAAAAGCACTTTAAGTATAAATGCTTTTTTTGACCTGATGCCACAATGGTTTATTATACCCGGCGTTGTTATTGCTACCGCAGCTGCTATTATTGCCAGCCAGGCAATGGTTTCAGGAGCTTTTACTTTAATCAGTGAAGCAATGCGGTTAAACCTTTGGCCAAAATTGAAAATACGCTACCCTTCAGAAGCCAAAGGCCAGCTATTTGTACCGGCAATTAACCTGCTGATGTTTCTGGGTTGTGTGGGTGTTGTACTTTATTTCAGAAAATCATCTAACATGGGAGCAGCTTATGGCTTAGCTATTATCGTTACTATGTTGATGACAACCATACTGTTTTCGAATTTTCTTGTCCTTAACAGGGTAAAATCAGTATGGATCTATATTTTCCTGGGAACCTATATGATCATTGAAACCGGATTTTTGGTGGCACTGATGGTTAAATTTGTACATGGTGGTTATATTACTTTTTTGATTGGCCTGGTAATGTTTTTTGTGATGTATATCTGGTACAGAGCAAGAAAAATTAAAAACCGATATGTTGAATTTGTACGAATGGAACATTATGTTCCAAAAATTCAGGAGTTGAGTAATGATAAATCCGTGTCTAAATATGCTACACACCTGGTTTATATGACCAGTGCCAATAATCCAAAAGAGATTGAACATAAAATTATTTATTCCATATTAAATAAAAAGCCCAAACGTGCAGATATCTATTGGTTTGTACATGTGGACACCGTAGATGATCCTTATACCTGTGAATATCAAGTGGAACATATTATTCCTAATGATATAATCCGGGTAGATTTTCGTTTAGGATTCCGGATGGAACCAAGAATCAATTTGATGTTCCGCAAAGTGGTAGAAGACCTGGTTGCTAATAAAGAAGTTAATATTATCAGCCGCTATGAAAGCCTGGCCAGCAGTAATACCGTTGGCGACTTTCAGTTTATGGTAATGGAGAAATACCTGAGCCAGGATAATGAACTTCCATTTATTGAAAGGGTAATAATGAAATTCCATTTCTGGTTGAAAGAACATAGCCTTTCAGAAGAAAAAGGATTTGGATTGGATGCAGCCAATGTTACGGTGGAGAAATTCCCTTTGATAGTAGCGCCGGTAACAAATTTAAAATTGAAACGGATAATGGAAGAATAAGAGAATTCATACTATAAAATTTTGTTCCCAGTGTACGATCATTAAATTTGTATTCGTTTTCAAAAGTTAGCCCGCCAAAAAAAAATCTGCGCCGGGCAATATAGATGTCTGTAAATTTAAAAAAAGTTACCCCGTTAGGCGTATTAATTGCACTCGGAATTATTTTCGGAGATATTGGTACTTCCCCACTTTATGTATTCAATGCCATCATTGGCACAAAAGTTATAACTGAACAATTAATTGTTGGCAGTCTTTCCTGCATCATCTGGACGCTTACTATTCAGACAACATTTAAATACGTATTGCTTACCCTAAAAGCAGATAATAAAGGTGAGGGCGGAATTTTTTCTTTATATGCCCTGGTGCGTCGAAGAAAAAAATGGCTGGTCGTTGTTGCCATGATTGGAGGAGCAGCACTTATTGCAGATGGAATGATCACACCTCCTGTTACTATTACTTCGGCTATAGAAGGGCTAAAACAAATCCCATCGCTTAGCCATATAAGCACATGGACTATCATATACATTGTTTTAGGCATTATAACCCTGCTATTTGTGATGCAGCAATTCGGTACAGGCTCTCTGGGAAAGTTTTTCGGCCCTGTAATGTCTATTTGGTTTTTAATGTTGGCGGCAATGGGAATGCTGCATTTTTTTGACGACCTGAATATTTTCAAAGCTCTTAATCCATACTATGCTATTGAATTACTGTCTAACTATCCGAATGGCTTCTGGATATTAGGAGCAGTATTTTTATGTACTACAGGTGCAGAGGCCTTATATAGTGATCTTGGCCACTGCGGAAAAGGGAATATCCGGATATCCTGGATCTTTGTAAAGACATGTCTTATTCTGAACTATGTAGGGCAAGGAGCCTGGCTGCTGGCCAATTATAACGGGCAATCATATGATCCGTTAGTAATGAACCCATTTTACAGTATTATGCCCGAATGGTTTCGGATAGCAGGTGTTTTTATAGCAACGGCGGCAGCTATTATTGCCAGTCAGGCATTGATATCAGGTTCATTCACCTTAATAGGTGAAGCTATGCGCCTCAATCTATGGCCAAAACTGAAAGTAAAATATCCGTCTGACGAAAAAGGCCAGATATATATTCCAGGAGTTAATACATTATTATTTATTGGGTGTGTTGGTATCGTTCTTTACTTCCGGCAATCAAAACATATGGAAGCAGCTTATGGCCTGGCCATTACCTTATGCATGATTGCAACTTCGCTATTATTCGCCAATTTTCTGGTACTTAGAAGAGTTAAATCAATTTATATTTATCTGTATCTTATAATTTATTTCTGCATTGAAGGTGCATTTTTGGTGGCTAACCTGAAAAAATTTCCTCATGGCGGATATGTAGCATTGATCGTTGGTGGTATCTTATTTATAATTATGTATACCTGGTTCAGGGCTCGGAAAATTAAAAACCGCTATGTAGAATTTGTCCGGCTCGATCATTATTTGCCCAAAGTACAGGAATTAAGCTGTGACAAATCGATTCCCAAATATGCTACCCACCTTGTTTACCTTACCAGTGCCGATAATCCAAAAGAGATTGAACATAAAATTATGTATTCAATTCTCAGTAAAAAGCCAAAACGGGCTGATATATACTGGCTGGTGCATGTAGACACTTTAGATGATCCATATACCTGTGATTACAAAGTTGAACATATAATACCCAATGATATCATCCGTGTTGATTTTAAATTGGGATTTCGCCGGCAACCCCGTGTCAATATTCTGTTTCAACAGGTAGTAGAAGAACTGGCAGCTAATAGAGAAATTAATATTTCTGCCAAATATGAAACCATAGAAAAAAACAAGGCAACCGGCGATTTCCAGTTCGTTGTTTTGGAAAAATACCTGAGCCAGGACAATGAGCTGCCTTTCTTTGAAAGAGTAATCATGAAATTTTACTTTTGGCTTAAGAAAGTCAGTCTTTCAGAAGAAAAAGGGTTTAGCCTTGATCAAAGCAATGTAACCGTTGAAAAATTTCCACTGATAATTGGCGAAGCAACCCGTATGCCGCTGAGAAGACTGGAAGAATAAAATCAGCTGATAATGGAAAGATAATAGATGATAATTCTTTTAAATCGAAAATTACTATAGTGGTGGCAGGTTGTACCAAATTTGAAGAATTATCATCTGTCAGTTATAATCTGTCATCTGCTTATATTTGAAGATATTCCGTAGTAAGGGAATTTTCATCAAATTAATTATCTACTGCTTTGCCAAACTTCATTATATATATCATCATTGGTATTGCCGTTCTTTCCATTATTGCTTATTTTTTCCAGGAAAAATTCATTTTTAAACCAGAGAAACTTAAACAGGATTTTAAGTTTGCTTACGATGTGCCCTTCAGAGAATATTTTTTTGATATTGAACCCGGCGTCCGGATTAATGGTCTCCATTTTTACAGAGAAAATCCGAAAGGTTTAATCCTGTATTTTCATGGCAACACACGAAGCATAAAAGGCTGGGCGCGCTATGCCAAAGATTTTTACCGCTACGATTATGATGTCGTGCTACTGGATTACCGTGGTTTTGGTAAAAGCACCGGCAAACGGGGTGAGAAAGAGATGCTCAATGATATGCAGTTTATCTATGAAAAAATGAAGGAAAAATATGGCGAAGATCACCTGATCGTTTATGGACGTAGCATGGGCAGCGGCTTTGCCACCAAATTGGCCTGCGATAATAGTCCCCGCTATCTTATTCTTGATGCGCCCTATTTTAATTTTTTACGCGTGATAGAACGGTTCTTACCTATATTACCGGTAAGGATAGTACTGCGTTTTCATTTACGAACTGATCGCTGGATTCCAAAGGTAAAATGCCATACCTACATTATTCATGGAACTAAAGACAAGCTTATACCTATCCGTCATAGTGAAGCCCTGCAGGCAATAAACCCCCGGATAATAACGCTTATCCGTATCCATGGCGGCGGCCATAATAACCTTCCTGCTTACGATGAGTACCATAATTTTATCCGTGACATTCTTAAATATTAAGACCGGAACCCTGCTTCCTGCGTTTACCGGGATATTCATCAATTGTTAATGATTGTCTAATTAATAAGTACGCTTGTTACAATGGAATGCCTTTTGAATCTTATTCATGAAAAAGGAGGTATTTATGAAATCAAAACTCTACCTATTATTTTTTGCCGGAATCAGCGTTGTAGCTTTCTCCTGTAAAACAGCCAGTAAATTGTATGAAAAAGGAAATTATGATGAGGCGGTGGAAATGGCTGCCAGAAAATTACAGAAAGATCCGAATGATGATAAGTTACTGGATATCATCCATCGTTCTTACCGCTATGCAGTAAATGATCATGAAAGCCGCATCCGTACCAATGCAGCAAGCAGCAATGAATTAAAATGGGAATGGATGTATACTGAATATGCATCATTGCAACGTATGTACAACGCTATTTACAAAGTGCCTTTGTTAGTACAAAGAATAAATCCGGTTGACTATTCTTCTTACCTGATTACGTATAGTGAAAAAGCAGGTGATGTACGTTATGAAAGGGGTCTTGCATTTATGCAGCAATATGATAAACAAAGCTACCGCAATGCCTACAAGGAATTTCAGGCCGCTCTGGGTTTTAAACCCGGCAACAGGGATGCTATGCAAAAAATGAATGAAGCATATGAATACGCAGTAACCAATGTAGTGATCCTTCCAATGCAACAGCAAGGTGGGTTTGTGTATAGTACTTATACAATTGGTGGCAATAATTTTGATGACCAGTTGATCCATAGTTTGCAGTACAGTACAGGCAATGAATTTATAAAATTTTATTCCGCCTGGGATGCAAGAAGTCAGCATATAAGAACGGACCAATTAGTGGATATGCGTCTTACTACACTTAACATTGGCCGTTACCATGATTACCGTACAAGCCGGAAAGTGTCAAAAGAAATAGTAGCAAAAGAAACTGTTTATCGTCCAGATTCCATAGTGAAACAATATGGCTGGGTGTACGCAGATATTACCAGCACCCGCAGAACAATGAACTCCGATGCCCAATTGCAGATTAATGTCAGGGATAATAATGGCCATTGGTTGTGGAGCGAGAACTTCAATGCCAACCATAACTGGAGCACCGAATTTGCAATCTATACCGGTGATACAAGGGCTTTAAGTGCAAGTGATAAGCAACTGGTTGACCGCAGACAAGATTTTGCACCTACAGAGAATGAAATCATGAAATATATGCTTGACCAGATAAATAATGATGCACTCTACAGGATAAAGAATTATTTTAACCGGTATTAAAGAAGATATAAAAGCGATATATCCCGTTATACAATAACTATACCTATACGTAGAGGCTGCCAAATTTCCATTTATTCATAATAGCCGGGAAGGCGATAAGGCGAAAAGTGTTGTGCATCAATAAGGTATTACTTTCCGACTTTCCGACTTTCCCACTTCCCGACTTTCCGACTTTCCAACTTTCCGACTTTCCAACTTTCCGACTTTCCGACTTTCCGACTTTCCAACTTTCCGACTTTCCGACTTTCCGCCTTCCCGCCTCCCCGCCTTCCCGGCAAAAAAAATACTTTTGAGACCGGTTCTTTTCTCTTCATCTTTGCGCGGCATGAATAAAACAAGATTAAAGAAGATCTGGAAACGATGTAAGATAGTTGTACTGGTATATTGTATCATTGGTATTGCATTATATTTTTTGCAGGATAAATTTATTTTTCACCCTGTCAGACTGCCCACTGATTATAACTACCATTTTGATATCCCTTTTAGGCAGATCGACCTTGCCATAACAGCTGAAAAAAATCTTAGTATAGTCCAGTTTACCGTTCCTGATTCTGTTCGTAAAGGCATCGTCTTATATTTTCATGGCAACAGGCAGAATATTAACCGCTATGCAAAATATGCTACCAACTTTACAAGGAATGGATATGAAGTGTGGATGATGGATTATCCGGGCTATGGAAAATCAACGGGCAAGAGGAGCGAACAGGTTCTTTATGATGATGCCTTGCTATTATATAAAATGGCCATCAGCAAAGTATCGCTGGAACATATCATACTTTATGGAAAATCACTGGGCACTGGCATTGCTGCACAATTAGCCTCCGTAAGAGATTGTAAACGACTGATACTGGAAACGCCTTATTACAGTATGGATGCCCTGGCAAAGAACTATTTTTTTATTTACCCGGTGTCACC
>JANMLJ010000390.1:0-4094 GCA_031372465.1 Chitinophagaceae bacterium
CATTTAAAAACCGGCAAAATAGTTTCAGATTATGATGGCAGCATTGCAGCCTATAGCGGAAAAATGATTGATGGGGGAGCTGCCACAGTACTGGATATGACATTGAATGCAACGAAGACATTGAAAGAATTGAAGCTGCAAACAATTGCCAACGATGTGGTGATCGGTTTGATGGCTGTTACCCTGATAAGATAATTCGAATTTAAAAATATGTGACTATCGGCTTAAAGCAACCTTTTAATTGAACCACTTAGAACATAGCCCACTCCCGATAGCTATCGGGAAGGAGTAAACACATAGAATTCTATGTGGGAACCTATGTTTCTATTTGCGCAGCCTGCCCTGACAACGGAAGGGTGGTTCAAAAAGACCTTAGGTTTAGTTATCCCGATAGTCACTAAAAAAATATATTTAAAAAATTACTTGTGGACAAAGGAAATAATTCTATTTGCATCCCGGCTGATGAAATGCGGGCTGTCTTTCATTCTGTTTTAGTAAAACATGGGATGCAGGATCACAAAGCTTTGTTATGTGCTGAGATATTTACTTCGAATAGTATTGATGGTGTTTACACACATGGTGTCAATCGTTTCCCCCGGTTTATTAATTATATTAAAAAAGGGTATATCAATATAGATGCGGAACCTTCACTTCAACATCAATCCGGCGGGATTGAACAATGGAATGGTAATCTTGGCCCCGGAATATTAAATGCGGTACAGGCAACTACAAGAGCAACGAAACTTGCAGTAGAAAATGGAATTGGTTGCGTGGCATTGAACAATACTAATCACTGGATGCGGGGCGGCACTTATGGCTGGCAGGCTGCCAAAGCCGGTTATGTATTTTTAGGATGGACAAATACTATTGCCAACATGCCTGTATGGGGAGCAAAGGATGCGCGGTTGGGAAATAATCCACTTGTAATGGCAGTTCCTTATAATAATGAAGCGATCGTATTGGATATGGCCATGTCACAATTCTCCTTTGGTGCCATGGAGATGGCCATATTGGATGATAAAAAATTATCGCAACCGGGTGGATATGATGTGCATGGTAATCTGACGAATGACCCTTCCGCAATTATGGAAACAAGACGTTCACTGCCTGCCGGCTATTGGAAAGGTGCAGGGCTTGCATTGCTGCTTGATATTCTTGCAGTTATTTTGTCAGGAGGTTTATCTACCCATGCTATTACAAAACAGGAGGCGGAATATGGATTGTCACAGGTTTTTATTGCAATGGATGTATCGAAATTAAATAACTATACTTCACTGAATGCTGTTATCGCCGGAATTATTGATGACTACCATCAATCTGTTCCCGCTGATGAAAAAAGCAGGATCGTGTATCCCGGTGAAAAAGTTTTACAACTACGAAAGAAAAATCAGCTGGAAGGGATACCGGTTAATAAAAAAATATGGGACGAAATCACCACATTATAACAACCATTATTGGAATTGGAAATAAAATATTTGCCAAATGATTAAGGGCCTCTCTAATAACCTCTATTTTAACGAACAGTTTGTCAGGCTGAGTTTATCGAAGCCTTGTCAGACTTCAATTTCATTAATATACAGGCTTCGACTAACCCAGACTAACAGGATTTTTAGAGATGCACTGAATAAAGCAATTATTTGTTCTTTCCTTATTTGTTTATTGTCTGCATCAACACATGCACAATCACCAAATATTATTTTCATTCTGGCAGATGATTTAGGCTATGGTGATTTAGGTTGTTATGGTCAGCAAAAAATCAAGACACCCAATATTGATGCATTAGCAAAGAGCGGAATAAAATTTACACAATATTATTCAGGCAGTACCGTTTGCGCACCTGCGAGGGCATCTTTTATGACGGGTTTGCACACAGGTCATACACCTGTACGAGGAAACCAATCTTTTGAACCCGAGGGACAAAGCCCCTTACCTGATAGCTCAGTTACTATTGCTATGGAGTTGCAAAAGGCCGGTTATACAACTGCTGCATTTGGAAAATGGTCGTTGGGGTTTATAACCACAAGCGGTGCGACCTTCAAAAAAGGGTTTGAAACATTTTTCGGATATAATTGTCAGTCGCTGGCACATAATTATTATCCTGACCATTTATGGGAAAATGAAAAACGAATTGATTTTCCGGCTAATCTCAAAGAGAGCAGTGTTTATTCAGCTGATTTAATACAGCAAAAAGCAATGGCATTTATTGCTGGTCAAAAAAAAGATAAACCTTTTTTCCTATATCTACCTTATACGCTGCCTCATGTTGATCTAACGCCGCCACACGATAGCATGTATAATTATTATGTGAACTTGTTTAACGATAAGCCATTGGAACAAACAGATAAAAGGAACCTGAATAAAGAATTTATAGAACTCTATCCCCATGCTGCTTCTGCGGCCATGATTGCCCGCCTGGATAAATATGTTGGTGAGATTGTAGCATTGGTAAATAAGAAGGGTATGGCTGAAAATACGATGATTATTTTCACCAGCGATAATGGTCCGCACAGGGAAAAAGGAGGCGACCCTGATTTTTTCGAAAGTAATAGCATATTCCGTGGTATTAAGAGAGACTTATATGAAGGCGGGATTAGAGTGCCATTGATTATTTCCTGGAGAGGGAAAATAAAACCTGGCAGAGAATCTGATCATGTGGCTGCCATGTGGGATTTTTTTCCAACTTTTCAGCAATTAGCAAATATTCCGGTATCAAAAAATATTGATGGTCTATCCATGCTGCCGGTTGTATTAAATAAACCTCAACCAAAACATAATTATTTGTATTGGGAGTTTCATGAATCCGGTGGCAGACAGGCAGTACGTTGGAACAACTGGAAAGCCATAAAATTAAATGTCAGCACCGGTAAAGTTCCAGCAACAGAATTATATGATATTGCCAAAGACCCGTCTGAAAAAACTAATCTTGCAGATCAAAATAAAAGTGTCCTAAAAAAGATGGAAGAATTGATGCGCCTGGCACATCAAAAAAATAATGATTGGATTTTATTCCCCGGCGAAAAATAGCAATTATGTTTAAATCAATACTGGTAATTAGTTGTTTGCTGTTTTCTTTTTTGTGCAGGGCACAGCAAGAATATATTTACATGTTTTCTTATTTTAAAAATAATGGAAAAGATGGCTTGCACCTGGCTTATAGTTATGATGGATATAAATGGTCAGCTCTGAAAAATGATAAATCATTTATACAGCCAATTTTAAGTAAAGATTCTTTGATGAGAGATCCCTGTATTATCCGGGGAGCAGATAATAAATTTCACCTGGTGTGGACCGTAAGCTGGAATGCAAAAGGAATTGGCCATGCTTCATCATCTGATTTAATTCATTGGAGCGAACAACAATATATACCTGTAATGGAGACGGAAGATTCTGCCCGGAATTGCTGGGCACCTGAAATTACTTACGATACAAAAAAGAAAGCGTATGTTATTTACTGGGCCACTACCATTAAAGGAAAGTACCCCGTAGCAGATCCGGCTGCTGAAAGTGGTTACAACCATCGGATGTACTACACTACCACTAAAGACTTTATTACATTTTCTAAAACTGACCTTCTTTATGATAAAGGTTTTAATGTAATTGATGCTACGATCATTAAAAGAGGAAAGAAATATGTAATGTTCCTGAAAGATGAAACGATAAAACCAGTACCACAAAAAAATATCCGCATAGCCACCAGTAAAAAGCTGACAACTGGCTTCAGCAAACCTTCAGCACCGATTACCGGTAAATACTGGGCGGAAGGGCCTGCCGTTGTAAGGCTGGGAGATGGGTGGGTGGTATATTTTGATAAATACAGGGATCATAAATATGGTGCAATTGCTTCAAAAGACCTTATTAACTGGACGGATGTATCGGATAAAATCAGTTTGCCGGCTGGTATCCGGCATGGGACTATATTTACTATCACAAAGGCTGAATTAACTGTTTTGCTCAAGTGAACTTTAACAGGATGCTTCAGGATGGCCGGGTGAAGCTAAGAGGATATTTTTAATAGACTAAGATTGCCACGCCATGATTTATTTCCGGCTGATTACAACTGTAATTGTCATTTTTTTTTCTATCCCGTTCATATT
>JANMLJ010000405.1:0-1605 GCA_031372465.1 Chitinophagaceae bacterium
GCTTACTCATAAATTTCAATGTAGCACTTTTAAAAGAAGGGATACGTAGAAGAATTAATGGGAATCTAAACACAACAAAACAGAGATACGAAGATAAAGAGCAACACTGAGCAATTCTCTGTGCAACTCTGTATTAAACTCCTTTCCTCTGTGTTGAAAAAACTATGAATCGTCACCACATGATACAACAATTAGAATCCCAAACCGAGTGGGATATCTGTATCATTGGTGGTGGTGCCACCGGCTTAGGCACTGCTGTAGACGCAGCTTCCAGGGGATTTAAAACAATTTTATTTGAACAACATGATTTTGCCAACGGGACTTCCTCCCGCAGTACCAAATTAGTGCATGGTGGTGTCCGCTATTTACAGCAGGGTAATATCAAATTGGTAATGGAAGCATTAAGAGAAAGAGGCCTGCTGTTGCAAAATGCTCCTCACCTAGTACATAATCAAAAATTTATTGTTCCCAATTACAAATGGTGGGAAAAATCATTCTACGGTATCGGACTGAAAATTTATGATAAGATGGCGGGCAAATTAGGATTAGGCCCCTCTGAATTTTTATCCAAAGAAGAGACTTTGCAACTAGCCCCTACGCTTGACCCCGAAGAGCTAAAAGGTGGTGTGCTATACCATGACGGACAATTTGATGATGCAAGACTGGCCATCAGCATTGCACAAACTGCAGCACAATTCAATTCAGTAGAGTCACAACATTTTGTGTCTCTACTGAATTATTTTTCTGTTACTGGCTTATTGAAAATAGCTAATAAGGTTTCTGGAGTATGTGTGAAGGATGCATTTACCGGCAAAGAATATGAAATAAAAACTAAAATTGTCATTAATGCCACCGGTGTTTTCACCGATGCAATAATGAGAATGGATGATACAAAACATGAAAACATAATCAATCCGAGCCAGGGAATTCATCTGGTGGTTGATAAAGAATTTTTACCCGGCGATACCGCCATTATGATTCCCAGAACAGATGATGGCCGGGTATTGTTTGCCGTACCCTGGCATAATAAAATTGTGTTAGGAACAACTGACACACCAGTTGACAATATATCAACAGAGCCTATTCCATTACAGGAAGAAGTAGAATTTATCTTAAAACATATTGGAAGGTATCTTAGTAAAGACCCAAAAATAAGTGATATAAAAAGTATGTTCGCAGGATTAAGGCCATTGGTAAAAGGTAAAACTAAGAAAACAGCGGCCTTATCCAGAGACCATTTAATCAGCATCGGTGATTCAGGATTAATAACTATCACCGGTGGCAAATGGACTACTTACCGGAAGATGGCAGAAGATGTAGTGGATATTGCCATTCAACATTTTGAATTGCCTTACAAACCCTGCATTACGAAAACATTAAAATTGTTCGGGTATGATAAATCCATAACACCTGCTGAAATAATTTCATTAACCACTGATGAATTAACGACCATTATTAAAAAATCTGTACAGGAAGAAATGTGTATGACCGTAGAAGATTTTTTGTCAAGAAGGACCAGACAGCTTTTACTAAACGCCAATGAAGCTATTAAAGCAGCACCTTTAGTAGCTAAACTGATGGCCGAAGAAATGAACAAAAATGAGT
>JANMLJ010000427.1:0-10805 GCA_031372465.1 Chitinophagaceae bacterium
ATTTGTGACCTCAAAGATTCGAACTCCTTTTGAGTTAGCTCGAAAATAAAATCATCAGGAAACCTGTCGATATTTCTTTTTACAGCCTGCTTCAGTACTTTGGTCTCAGTTCCGTAAAGCTCCGCCAAATCGCTGTCCAGCATTACCTTCTGCCCACGAATAAGATAAATTTTATTTATCACCAGCTCATCCGGTATCATCATTGCTTTTGTAGCCTTTGCCATAATATATTTATTTATTAAAGTGCAATAAAAGAAATACAACCACCCACTACTCCTTTTCATCTTTTCTTCTAAATCCAATTTTATTGCGGGGTGTTTGTGGCGGATTCAGCAATTGTTTCAGGTATTGAAAGATCAATTGTATGTCTTCATCATGTCCGGTGAGTTTCTTTTCCATTTTATCTTCCCGATAGCTATCGGGATGCAGAAGGATGTCTTTATGGGTGAGCAGCAGTTCCCTCATTTTGACAAAAATTTCTATCCCCCTGATACTTACCAGCATAGCTCTTTCACTTTTTAGTATATTAGCCAGCATGAGTACTCCATGTTCCGTAAATACATAGGGGAGAGACCCGCCAAGGTGTTTTCGGGATGGTATCGCATTTTGCGATACCATCAGTTCGGTCTCTTTCTCACTTAGTTGAAACATGAAGTTTTCAGGGAACCGGTTGATGTTCCTTTTTACCTGTTCTCTGAGTCGGATCGCCTGTATATCATACAACACAGCCAGATCCTTGTCCAGCATTACTTTCTGACCACGGATGAGATAAATCTTATTCATTACCAACTCGTCAGGTATTATCAACCCTTTGCTTGCTTTTGCCATAACTCCATTTATCTTTCTGTTCTTTCAACAGACGGATTCAAGATAAACACAATCCTATTTACAAACTATACCACTAACTGGTAATTATTCTTATAGATTTTTCAACAACGGGAGCCATGTTTTAAATTACTGCTGATGCGGGTTTAAGATGCCGGGACATACCGGATTAAGTCCGGGACAAGCTCCCGGAATGTCAAAAGCCTGAAAGTTTTAAATGGTTGCTTCTTCCAAAGGTCCAAAGGATTTCTTTGTAGAGTCTTTTAGACAAACCGCCCTGACTTTTATCCATATCTACATCGATTTCCAGTAACCGGGTGTTACAATTATTAATACCGATACCGTGGAGGAGCGCAAGGATTATTTTCCTATCAAATAAGCATTGCCTTTTGTAACACATTCATCAATTAATATTCTCCTGAAGGATGGAGCTTGATGATTGGATTAAATATTTCAATAAAATAAATATCAGTAACTATTTATCAATGACTCAACCGGTATTTTTAGTTCCTTATGCAGGGTACGTATCATATTCAGTGACAATTTTCTTTTTCCACTTAAGATTTCAGATTTACGGCTACGGCCCCCTAAAAGTTTTGTTAACTGCTTATCATTAATAGTCCCTTGTTCCATCCGAAACTTTATGGCTTCTATAGGATGAGGAGGCGGTATAGGATAATGTTTATCTTCATACGCTTCTACAAGCGTAAATAATATTTCGAATTCATCCCCGGCTGCTGTGTTTTCTTTAGCACCCCATAGCTCTTCAATCCGCTTTAGCGCATTATCGTAATCTTTTTTTGTTTTTATGGGTTTAATATTCATCGTTATATATTTTTAGCGTCTATTTTATCGTATTCCTTGTGGGTTCCTACAAACCGTATAAATGCTTTTCCCCGGCGAAACAAAACTAACACTACCAGCCTGTAATCATTCCCTTTTATATTGAATACAACCCGGTCATTTCCCACAATACTAGCTGCTCCAAATTGCCTTTTAATATCCTGAAAACTATTCCATGCTGCTTTTCTCGCTTCATCATACCATGCCTGCAAAGGCTGCTCTGCAGCAGGATGTTTGCTCCAGAAATTAAGCAGTGCCTTTTTGGCAATTATCCTCATAGATATCAAATATACAAAATGTTACCAATTTGGGAACGTTTATTTATAAATAATATTTACTATAAAAGCCAGCGTCTTTTCAACTTAAGCAGGCTTCAAAACACCTTCCCAAACAGTACTAATTTTCCACCCTTCTTTCTTCAATGTCTACATCGCTTTGGCATCATTGGCTTTATTGGTATTTATTTTATGCAACCACCAGATGGTTCTTGTTTCAGGCACTGCATAGCATTTGCAGTTGGCATAACCATTCCAGAAACAACCATTTAAAAAAATGATAGTTTTGTATTTCGGTAAAACAATATCAGGTTTACCAAAGGCTCAAAAAATAAAAATTGCCGGGAAGACGGAAAGCCGGGAAGAAAAAAGTAGTTAAATTTCAATACTTACCGTCTTACCGCCTAACCGGCATTTATTCTTCAATTGAATTTTGGAACAACCTTATGTAATGTATAACGAAACCTATTTGCCTATAAAAATTTCCGCACCAGCATCTCCGGCTTTGTATTGGTCGCCTTTATCTGGCTCATATTATAACTGCGTATTGCTTTAGTGTGAATGACGGCCATATTGTGAAGTAACGCTGAGTAGCGAACAGAAACCAGCACCACTTATTAATGCTTTGTACCATAAAATAGGCTGCTGCTTAATTTTTCCACAGAATAAAAAATACCCAACCGGAATTTATTGTACTTTACCATTGAAAATATGGAAGAACATATTGCAATATTGATGGCCGATCTGTCGGGGTATACAGCTCTTACAGAAACGCATGGTCCTTCCGGCGCTGCCGACCTTGTTGAAAAATACATCAGCATTGTTCAGGATTGCCTGGTGGGGGATTGCCACCTGCATGGTGTGGTAGGAGATGAAGTGGTTATTGTTTCTTCTTCCGCTGATCATTTACTATACACCACATTGCTGCTTATTCAACATACTGCCAAAAAAGAAAATTTTCTGCAGGTACATGGCGGCTTGCATTATGGAAAAATATTAAAGCGGAATAATAACTATTTCGGCACTACTATCAACCTCACATCAAGAATTACCAACCAGGCATCACCGGGTACCTTCTGTTGTTCCGCTGACTATGTAGCCGCTCTTTCCGACCCCGCCTCTTTTACTTTTGAATCAAAAGGAAAACACCTTTTTAAAAATCTCAGCGAAGAACGCGAACTCTTTGAGTTAATAACAGATCATCCCAAAGCTTTTATAATCGATCCGGTATGCCGGATGATTATTGCTAATGCAGAAAATGCTGTCACTCATTCCGACCTGCCTGATATTTTTTTCTGTTCTTCCGGTTGCATGGATATCTACCATAGAACAAAACCGGTTGACTCCGGGCAACAATGAAGTCCGAACATCAGTCATGGTGCTAAATCACTGCTGAAGAACTATCAACATTCCTGATAAAAACGGATGTCTGCTATTGTTTAAAAAAGTAAATTGAGCGTCCAAACTACCAACATGATAACCTTTATCTGGATCTCCCTCGCCCTGTTGACCATCTGGTATAGCATTGTATTGACAAGGGATTTTTTACGGCATAAAAAAAACCTGGAACCGGTCAGTTGGGTGAAGACAGGTATAATAGGTTTTGTCGTCAATTTTTTTGATGTGCTGGGTATCGGCGCTTTTGCACCTCAAACGGCATTATTAAAATTTACCAAACAAACAGAAGACCGTTTGTTGCCGGGTACCCTCAATGTTTCCAATACCCTTCCTGTATTGATACAGGCGATTATATTTATAACGGTGGTAGAAGTAGAACCGGTAACTCTCGTAGCCATGCTGCTGGCTGCCGCAGCAGGTGCTATCTTAGGTGCTGGTATTGTTGCAAAGTTGTCTGAAAAGAAAATTCGCTTAGTCATGGGCGTTGCCCTGCTTATTACGGCCAGTTTTATGTTTGCCAATAAAATGCATTGGATACAGGGTGGTGGTACGGCTATTGGTTTGTATAATGTCAAACTGGTAATAGCTATCGTTGTTAATTTTATACTGGGCGCATTGATGACTGCCGGGATAGGCCTGTATGCTCCCTGTATGGCATTGGTGTTCGCCCTCGGGTTATCACCCCAGGTAGCATTTCCTATTATGATGGGCTCCTGTGCTTTTTTAATGCCGCCTGCCTCTGTAAAATTTATAAAAGAAGGAGCTTATAACCGGAAAGCTGCGGTAGCCATGGCCATACCAGGAATGGTGGCTGTTTTGATTGCGGCATTGATCGTTAAATCATTGCCGATGGATACGTTGCGCTGGATAGTGATCGTTGTTATTATTTATACATCGGTAGTGATGTTGCGGGCTGCTTATAAGCATCGCTAAAAATATCCTTGCGTCTGTCAAAAGTGCAAAGAGAAAGATTTGCCACGAAGACCATAAGACACAAAGAGTTGAATTTCGACTTCTTTTTACTTTGTGACTTCGTGCCTCCGTGGCTAAAAAACTTTTGATACCTTCTTAAAGATGAGGTCATAAAAAAAATAGATGAACTTTCACTCTTTACTGTATGAAATACTTTCTTTTTCATTGTTGATACTAAGCACTTTTTTTCAACTAAGCGCCCAACTGCTTATCCATGTTAAATAATACATTCTGTGTATTTATTACCTGTACTGGATAAATGAACGTCATGTCCAGTTTCCAGAAATTTCAGATGGATAAATAATAATTTTAAAGATTCTGAATTAATTCTTAGATTACGTATACTATTAGTAATTGATTAAATTCATTAGCCTTAAGTAAATAAAGAATTTTGTTTGCGTTAATCTCTGAAAAAGATTAATAAATTTTCTGCTGTTTTCATTGTATAACTCTCCAAAACCAACGATTATGAGAAAGATTTATTACCTCTCTTTTCTCTTGCTATTTGCCAATGTTTCTTTATTTGCCCAGGAAATTAAGATAAGCGGCAAAGTTATAGCAACTGATAATTCACCTCTCCAGGGTGTTACAGTTACTGTTGCCGGTACAAAAAATCAAACGACAACGAATGCTGATGGAATATATTTCATCAGTATGCCAAACAATGCCGGCGAATTGACTTTTACTTATGTCAATTCCCTGTCAATTACAGAAAAAATAAATGGCCGTACAGTTATTGATGTAAAGATGGTCGCTGAAAGCGTTCAATTGGGTGAGGTTATCGTGGTTGGTTATGGTACACAAAAGAAAGCAAATTTAACCGGTGCAGTAGACCAGGTATCATCTGAGGTTCTTGAAAACCGTTCCCTTCCAAATCTAAACCAGGGATTGCAGGGCGTATTGCCTAACCTGAACATCAAATTACTGGATGGAAAACCAAACCAGGCACCAAGATTTAATATCCGGGGAACAACTTCTATCGGACAGGGAGGAAATGCATTGGTTTTGATTGATGGAGTAGAAGGTGACCCTGGTGTAATAAACCCAAATGATATAGCAAGTGTGTCTATATTAAAGGATGCCGCTTCAGCAGCTATTTATGGAGCAAGGGGTGCATTTGGTGTGGTTTTAATTACTACAAAAAATCCTGCGAAAGGCAAAACAAGTATTACCTATACCACCAATTATGCTATTAAACAACCAACTGAAGTTCCTGATTTTGAAAATAATGGTTACATATTCGCAAAAATGTTTGCCGAAGCTTCGCTTGCATGGGACGGTCAGTTTCCACAAGGAGTAAATAAAACATTGAAATTTTCGCAAGCTTATCTTACCGAATTGGAAAGAAGATCAAAAATACCAGGTTCACCTGAAGTAGAAGTGGATCCTATTACCGGTGAATATGTTTATTATGCAAGTACTGATTGGTACAAGCAATTGTATAAAAAAACAAACAGTTCAAAGGAGCATAATCTCACCGTTTCCGGTGGAAGTGATAAAACAAGTTTTATGCTTACGGGGAGAATCTTTGACCAGGAAGGATTATTCCGGTATAACTCTGATGATTACAGGATGTTGAATTTTCGTGCTAAAGGATCAGTCCAGGTATATCCATGGTTACGATTTGATAACAATACAGACTATTCAAGTGTGGACTTTCATCAGCCAATAAATGTTGGAGAAGGTGGAGGTATTTACAGAAACATTGCCGATGAAGGACATCCCCTGGCTCCCTTGTTAAATCCTGATAATACACTTACTGCATCATCCGCTTATTCGGTTGGTGATTTTTGGTATGGTAAAAATGCCATAGACAATACTAAAGGGGTTTTTAGAAATAGGGCTGGGCTAACGGCACAGTTTTTAAATGATAAGCTCAGAATTAAAAGTGATTTCACTTTTCAAACCACCAATATTGAGGAAAAAAGAAAACAGGTACCGTTGCCTTATAGTTCTAAGCCTGGTGTAATAGCCTTCCTTGGAAGTACGACAAATGATCTTCGGGAGATCAGGCAGAGTACAGATTATATGGCCGCAAACATATATGCTGAATACGAAGACAATATTAATAATGTTCATTCTTTTAAAGCATTGATTGGTTATAATTATGAACAATCAACCTATAAAGGTCTTTCGGCTCAACGTAACGGGTTGATATTTGAAAATGCAAACGATATAAATCTCGCTTTAGGAACTTCCATATTAACGGCAGGTGGCTGGGAAGAATGGGCTATCCTGGGAGGCTTTGGAAGATTGAACTATTCTTTTAAAGATCGTTACCTGGTAGAAGTGAATGGACGGTATGACGGTTCTTCAAAATTTCCTACAGACCAACGATATGGTTTCTTTCCTTCGGTATCAGCAGGATGGCGGGTTTCAAAAGAAGCATTTTGGAAAGTATCGCCTAAAATTATTTCTGATCTGAAAATCCGTGCCTCCTATGGTTCTTTGGGCAATGGTAATATCGGATCTTATGTTTACCAGGAGCAATTTAATATAGCGCAATTGGGACTTATATTAAATGGCATAAGGCCATCCTATACAAGTCGCCCATCGGTGCTTCCCGATGGCCTTACCTGGGAAACATCTACCACTCAAAATTTTGGGCTGGATCTTACTATGCTATCAAGGCGTTTAAGATTTGTGGGTGATATATATACCCGCAAAACAACAGATATGTTTACACTAGCTGTTACTCCACCTGCAGTTTTTGGAGCCACAGCCCCCAGGGGAAACTACGCAGATTTAGAAACAAAAGGCTGGGAAATGACATTGTCATGGAATGATAAATTTATGGCGGGATCAAAACCATTTAACTACGATCTGCGGTTAACCCTTGCCGATAACAAAGCAGAAATTACGAAATATAATAACCCGGAGAAAAGATTAAATGATTTTTATGCCGGAATGAAAATCGGAGAGATCTGGGGATATCAAACCTTAGGATTTTTTACATCCGCTGCTGATATTACTAGTCACGCAAACCAGTCTTTATTTTTATCAACAGCATCAGGTCTCACTTTTCCGGGTGATATTAAGTTGGCTGATCGGAATAAGGATGGTATAGTTAACCCAGGTACTAATACTGTAGGCAATCCTGGCGACCGGTTCATTATCGGCAACAGTTCCCCACGGTATCTTTATGGCATCAACCTGAATGCTGATTGGAACAATTTTTTCTTTTCCGTTTTTTTACAGGGTGTCGGTAAACAAAATTGGTTTCCGAGTACCGAAGCCGGCGTTTTCTGGGGGCAATACAACAGGCCTTATAATAAATTACCCCGGTGGCATTTAGATAATCACTGGACAACTGCGACACCCGATGCATATTTGCCAAGATATGTTTCACGACTTGCCAACCGCAATGGTGGAATACTCAGGGAAGCTCAGACGCGGTATCTTCAGAACGTTGCGTATTTGCGGCTTAAGAATATCCAGGTTGGTTATAATTTACCAAAAAATTTAATTTCAAAAATTCACGCAAATAATATTCGCGTCTATTTCTCGGCAGAAAATATTGCTACATGGTCACCACTTTATAAACGCACAAGAGATATTGATGTTGAAAATACCGGTATTTCCGACCAGGGAGTTGCCACAGGAAATTTTGGTGATGGATACAACTACTCTATGGTGAAAGGAATCACTTTTGGCTTATCAATAACATTCTAACAGTATGAAAAAAATTATAAATATGAAAAAGCAATATTTATGGCTCTTGCCGATAACCTTCCTGGTAATAGGTTGTAAAAAACTTGAACAATTGCCACAGTCAACCACTTCTGCAGATGCAGTATTCAGTAGTGAAAGCGGATTGCAATTATATGCCAATTCGTTTTATCTTATTTTACCAAGTGCAAATAATATTCATACCGCCGATAACTTGTCCGACTATGGTGCACGAAGAGACGCTCCACCATTTTTACGGGGAGCAGCGTATAGTCCCAGCGTAAATGACAACACATCTGCCTCTGCCTATAACCTTGTTGCATTAGGTCCTGACTGGGATTGGGATTGGGGCTCATTAAGAAATGTCAATTATTTTCTTTCAAAAAATACTGATACCCGTGTTGCAGCTGATGTAAGACGGCATTTCAATGGATTAGCAAGATTCTTCCGGGCATTTTTTTATTTTGAGAAAGTAAAAAGATATGGTGATGTTCCATGGGTTGGCAAACCTCTTGAAATAGATGCTCCTGAATTATTTGCAGGCCGTGATTCCCGAACACTTATTATCGATTCAATACTGGCAGATCTTGATTATGCTACACAAAATATAAAAACGACAGCTGATCCTTCACGTAGTTTAATTACAAAATGGGTAGCGTATGCTTTTAAGGCACGGGTTTGTTTGTTCGAAGGAACATTTAGAAAATATCATACAAACCTTAATCTTACAGGCAGTTCAGCGGCATTGCTTACTCTGGCAGCAACGACTGCAAAAAAAATAATGGATGAATCAGGTTTTAAATTGTATGAAGGCGCCGGTACGGCTTTATCATATCGTAGAGTTTTTACAACTGCGGCACCAAATAGTGATGAAGTCATGCTTGCATCGCTTCAGGATCCGGCATTAGCGACTCTTCACGCTGCAAACTGGTATATGACGAGCTCTACTACCGGCGTGAGATTTAGTTTTATCCGTACTTTTATTAACACGTATTTAAATATTGACGGTACCCCTTTTACTAATAATCCAAATTATCAAACACTTGAGTTTAAGGATGAAGTAAAATCGAGAGACAAAAGATTGGAACAAACCATCCGGATGGGTTCTTACAAAAGATTAAACGCTGGAACATTGGTGCCTGCCCCACCTGTATTCTCCTATACTTTTACTGGTTACATGCCTATTAAATGGAGTCTTGATGATGTGTTTTATGATACAAGAGATCTTAATATTAATGCTGTATCAATTTTTCGTTATGCTGAAGTATTATTAAATTATGCTGAAGCACAAGCGGAGTTAGGATTACTAACGGATGCAGATTGGGCTAAGACTGTCGGAGCATTACGTAAGAGGGCTGGCATTACTACTGGGTTAACAACAAAGCCTGTTGTTGTTGATCCTTATTTGCAATCAAGATATTTTCCGGGTATTTCTGATCCTGTTCTTTTAGAAGTACGTAGGGATAGGGGAATTGAATTGTGCCTGGAGGGATTTCGCTTTTATGATCTTATCAGATGGAAAAGAGGTGATTTGATGACCGGGGTTTGGAATGGAATATGGGTTCCTGCATTGGATGTACCAATGGACTTAAATGAAGACGGAATTTTAGATGTTGCTTTTTATAAAGTATTACCAGCTGTGCGTCCGCCGGGTGTTACCTATATAAATGTTTCAGCAACAATCAGCGGAGTAACCAATTCACAAAGGTTATCGAATGATAATTTTGGTGAGGTAACCTGGTTGGCAAATATTACCCGAAGTTGGGCAGAAAGAAATTACTATTATCCTATTCCGGAACCAGACAGAACAGCAAATTCTAATCTTGTACAAAATACAGGGTGGTAGCAGAAATATTTTTATAAAGTAAGGGGGGGAAATTCCCCTTACTTTATTATATTATAGTTATAGAAGAAAGTTGATTATTCAGTATTTTTTATACCGGGTTTCTTAGCCGTTTTGATCGCTGTATTGATCGTTAAATCATTGCCACTGGATACGCTGCGTTGGGTAGTTATCGTTGTTATTGTTTATACTTCTTTTGTGATGTTGCGGGCTGCTTATCTCAAATAAAAAAAATTACCTGAATCACCGATGTTTATTCCATGAAAAACTTTCTTTTTTGTTTACTGCTACTAACCACCTGTTTTCATCTGACAGCCCAACCCTTTATCCATGCACACAATGATTACCAGCAACCAATACCTTTAATGAATGCCCTAAAGTACCAGGCATATTCTATAGAAGCAGATGTGTACCTGCGTAATGGTCAATTGGTAGTGGCGCATGACAGGAAGGATATTACATCAGCCCCCTCGTTGGATTCACTGTACCTGCAGCCAATCATCCGGTTTTTTAAAAAACACGATGGCCGCATCAGTAAAAGCAAAACCTATACACCGGTATTGATGATTGATAGTAAAGAAAACGGCGAAACTGTTATAACAGCATTGATACAACTGTTAGCAACACATCCTTCCGTATTTGACCGTTTGGTAAATCCCATGGCCCTGCAAATTGTTATAAGTGGCGATCGTGGCCCTCTGTCAAAATGGACATCGTATCCTTCGGCTATTTTATTAGATGGCCGGCCGTATGAAGTGTATGATAGTAACACATTGCAACGGGTAGCGTTTATTAGTGATAGTTATACTAACTACATTACTGTTGGAGACAGTACAAGCCGGATAAAAAAATTGGTTACTACCATACATGGTAAGGGTAAGCTGTTGCGGCTTTGGGCAATACCTGATAATACAGCAGCCTGGCTTCGGCTGAAAGAAATGGGCGTTGATATTATTAATACGGATAAGGTGAGGGAGTGC
>JANMLJ010000459.1:0-3364 GCA_031372465.1 Chitinophagaceae bacterium
GTATTTCCGCAATTCCATGCCGGGTTTTAAATTAAAACTTATCACTTTCAGCAGTGGATTGAGCTGGTCGGCTGCCAAGAAAAAAATGAATTTCAGGGCACAGGCACAATACAATTATTCAAAGACCAACAGTTTTACCAACAACAATAACATCATCGCTTCTTTGAATAACGACTGGAAGCTATCAAAGAAACTAACCTGGACAACATTTATCAGTACCAATCAATTTAAATACGGCAATGAAATAATTCCCAATAATGCCCGGTACCTGGAAAGTAATATCCGTACGGGGTTTCAATACAAGTTTGGGAAGGCCCCCTAACCCTTCGAAAAACCCGATAGCTATCGGGTCTGGGAATAACCCCGCAAAGGGGACTTTTAAAGTCATTATAATTTGAACATTCATTCAATTTTTTATATGAAAAAAATATTTTTAATAGCAGCGATTTTTTTAACCGGCTATGTTTGCCTGGCGCAATTAACTACAACCCTGGTAGTGGTGCCACAACCTCCGGGTGCATTAATAAATTGGGGTACCAAAGAGCTGACTTATATCATCTCCAACCAGGTGGGGTCTGCTCCAAGAAGTTTTATAGTAAAGGCCGAACTAAAAGAATCAAACGGAACGGTGGCAGCCACTACTAATCTTGCCAAAGCAAGAGTGAGAACTATGGGACCAGCTACTTTAATTCTATATGCGGCAGATGTAATACCGTTGGATGCAATGGTGTTCAATGGAAAATATAAATTATCATTGGAAAGAAGTGGCAAGCTACCGGCAGGTAATTATGAATTGTGTTTACAGTTAGTAACACCGATTGATTTTCTTCCTGTGAGTGAAATACGTTGCAGAAATTTTACACTGGCCGCTTTTCAACTTCCTATACCAACGATACCCGCCAATGAAGAAGTGCTGGATGCAGAAAAAGCGCAGACAGCTGTTATGTTTCGGTGGACACCGGTAGCACCAAGACCTGCCGAGCAGGTGAAATATATTGTTACCGTGTTTGAAGTATTGGACAGGCAAACACCCATGCAGGCCTTGCGTAGCAATCAGCCATTGCTGACAAAAGAAGTAATTGGCACTACACAATATATCTGGCAGCCGCAACTATCATTTGCAAAAACAAAGATCTGGAAGAATGACGCTGATTCACTTTATTCTAAAGAAGACAGGGCAGTTCTTGATTCCGTTGATGCCAGTATGTTTATCTGGACTATTCAAACCGTTGACAGCCGGGGCATCCCTTTTGGTGATGGAAATGTAAACAGCGATGGTATCAGCGAACCCAACACCTTTACGGTAATACGGGACAGAAGAAAAATAAAAACTGGTCCGCCTGCCCGTATCATTTATCTTAACAAAAGAAGAAACTGACCCGTTTTTAATCCGGGTATTAAAAAGAGGCTGTCAAAAGTCTTTTTAACACAGAGGTACGGAATAGAGTAGTTACATAGAGCATCAATTTCTATGTTAGTTTTCTCTGTGAAGCTCATTGGCTCTGTTGCTCTGTGTTTAAGTTCTTGCCTTTTGAAACAGGTTTTTTATTTTTACACGAATGTTGTACAAAAAAAAACTTACCAACGAAGAGGCGTTTCAAAAACTGAAACATTATTGTGCCTATCAGGAAAGGTGCCACAGTGAGGTAAAAGAAAAATTATATAATCTTGGTATTTGGAAGAAAGAGCATGATGAGATCATCGCCCTATTAATTGAAGAAAATTACCTGAATGAAGAACGGTTTGCTATCGCCTTTGCCGGTGGCAGGTTCAGGATGAAAAAGTGGGGGCGAACAAAAATAAAATATGAACTTAAACAAAAACAGATAAGTGAATACTGTATAAAAAAAGCATTGAAACAAATTGATGAAGAAGATTATTTAAAAGTGCTTGGTAAATTGGTTAAAGAAAAATTTGCCTCACTTAGAAGCGATCAACCGCTTACCCGAAAGAAGAAAACAATAGCGTATTTGCTGCAAAAAGGGTATGAGTATGAATTAATTCTCCGCAGTATAGAAAACAATTAATTATTAATATCGCTTTTTTTGTAGCAGGTAGTTTAACCGAAACAGTTGTTCCGCTATTTTTTCACTTTCAATTGTCAATACAGCCTCCATTTTTTTTACGGCACCGATAATGATGTTTCCTTTCTCCGTAAAATGAATTGCATTGGTGAGGAGATTAAAAACGAGGATTTTTAATCATGAAAACGGATTATCATTTAATAAAAACTACTTTTACATTGAGGATAAAAATTAAATAATATGTCCGGACTTACCATAACAACCATTCAAACAAATCTTTTCTGGGAAGATAAAAGTGCCAACCTTCAATTACTGGAAGAAAAGATAAACAGCATAAAGGAAAAAACAGAAATTGTTGTTTTGCCTGAAATGTTTACTACGGGGTTTAGTATGAAACCGGAATTGCTTGCCGAAACAATGGATGGAGAAACTGTGCAATGGATGAAGAGGATAGCGGCCGAAAAGAAAATTATTTTGACGGGGAGTGTTATTATTAGTAATGGTCTGACCGGGACGGTCAGACCGGCCTATTACAACCGTCTCATATGGATGTTACCAAATGGTCAATATGGAGTGTATGATAAACGTCATCGTTTTGGATATGCCGGTGAAGATGACCATTATACAGCCGGTACAAAAAGATTAATTGCTTCGGTGAAAGGATGGAAAATAAATCTATTGGTCTGTTATGATTTACGGTTTCCTGTTTGGGCCAGGCAATCTCCCCCTCGCCATGAAATGGAGAGGGGGTTGGGGGGTGAGGTAGAATATGATATTTTAATAGTTGTTGCCAATTGGCCCGAAAAAAGAATTGCTGCCTGGAAAATATTATTACAGGCAAGAGCTATCGAAAACCAATGTTATGTAGTTGGTGTAAACCGTGTGGGCAAAGATGCAAATGAAATTTACTACAGTGGCGAAAGCATGATCATTGATCCAATGGGTGAAGTGCTTTATACAAAAAAAGATGCGGAGGATATTTTTACCATGACGTTAGATAAATCACATTTACAAATGGTGAGAGAGAAACTTCCTTTTTTAAAAGATGCGGATGAGTTTCAGATGATAACTGACAACGGATAGATGATAATTAATTAAAGAACTACACTTGTTTTTTGCCTGAATGATTTTTGCAATAGCAGATAATGCTGTGTTGGCGATAGTGTGGGGTATTAATTTCAGCAATTACTACACACCTTTACATAATTAAGAATTATCATCTGTCATCTATCCACTATCATCTACTCTTATCAGATTATAACTGACAGAGGATAGATGATAATCAATTAAAGGAGTACACTTGTTTACAAACCGAATGGATTACACAATAGCAGATAATA
>JANMLJ010000091.1:0-8318 GCA_031372465.1 Chitinophagaceae bacterium
GTTCTAATATATTGCCACGGCCTTAAGGCCGTGGCAATTGAATGAAATCTCCAATCGGCTTTAGCCGAAATTCTTCTTCCTCGTTGTATTAATGAAACAATTACTTAATTGTCAGTTGGTTAGTTCTTAGTTATATAGATAATAATAATTAACTAGTCTGCCATTTTCAGGGTGTATTTCAAATCCGATCCTTCGATACCTCATGACCGACTATCGGATTTGAAATGAACCCTATATCCTGTCACTTATGGCCTGAAAAAAGCCCCATACAGGTCAATTTGTCCTCAAATCCGCCGTTGGCAATATTCTTGACACCCTTACCTTTGCACTCAATTTGTAAAAAATGGCAGAAAAAGATATGCAAGAGAATATGAATTTTACCGATGAAAACAGAAGCGGAATGGACATTAATACAGACGAAACCCAGCATGGTACTTCACACCTTAATGAACCGGTGGCAGAAGAATCAGCCATGGAAAAGCTACAAGCCGAATTGGATGAATCAAAAGATAAATACCTCCGAAAAGTAGCCGAGTTTGAGAATTTTAAACGGCGCAATGCTAAAGAAAGATTAGAGTTGATGCAGACAGCCGGGCGTGATGTCATTACTGATATGCTGGATGTATTGGATGATTGTGACAGAGCTCAAAAACAATTAGAATCCAGTAATGATATTGCTTCTATAAAACAAGGCATATTGCTTGTTTTTAATAAACTCCGTAATACTTTACAGGCAAGAGGGGTAAAAGCGATGGAAACATTGCACCAGGAATTTAATGCTGATTTTCATGAAGCAATTACAGAAATCCCGGTTTCATCAGAAGACCAGAAAGGAAAAATTGTTGATGAAGTAATGAAAGGCTACCTGATGAATGATAAGATTATCCGTCATGCAAAAGTGGTGATTGGAAAGTAAAACCCCTGTCCCCGCCGCGGCGGGGAACTTAGGTCAATGAGTAATTGTTTTCCTAAACAGTTCTTAATAGCAATTAATTATTATGTCACCAACTTTAAAGCAAATAAAACTTTAAAGTTTTAAAAGCCCCTTTAGGGGTTGGGGTTTTATGTCAAAAAGAGATTACTACGAAATATTAGGTGTTTCAAAATCAGCCACGGCGGATGAAATTAAAAAAGCATACCGTAAGGTAGCGATGCAATTCCATCCTGACCGGAATCCTGGTGATAAAGCTGCTGAAGAAAAATTTAAAGAAGCAGCCGAAGCTTATGAAATAATAAGTGATACTGATAAGAAAGCCCAGTATGACCGCTATGGACATGCAGGAGTAAGTGGCCAGGGTAGAGGTGGATATTCCGGTAGCGGCGGAATGAACATGGAAGATATCTTTAGCCAGTTTGGAGATGTTTTTGGTGAAGATCTATTTGGAAATCTTTTTGGTGGTGGACAAAGAGGTGGTCGGAGCCAGCAGCGTAACCGGGGTATAAGGGGAAGTAATCTGCGTGTTAAGTTAAAATTGACCTATGAAGAAATTGCCAAAGGTGTTACCAAAAATATTAAAGTTAAAAAGCATGTAGCCTGTACTACCTGTAGTGGTAGTGGTGCAAAGGATAAAGGAAGTGTACAAAATTGTTCTACCTGTGGTGGCAGCGGACAAGTAAGAAGAGTACAAAATACTTTTTTAGGACAGATGCAAACTGTAACAACTTGTCCAACCTGCAATGGTGAAGGCACAACGGTGACAGCAAAATGCGGAAATTGTAAAGGCGAAGGAAGAGTGTATGGTGAGGAAACTGTTAGCATTGATATTCCTGCCGGAGTACAGGAAGGAATGCAAATGAATGTAAACGGAAAAGGAAATGCAGGTGAAAGAGGTGGGATGCCCGGCGATCTTATCATTTTGATTGAAGAAGAACCGCATAAAGAACTCCATCGTGAAGGATTAAATGTTGCGTATGAATTGCATATTTCGTTTACAGATGCTGTAGTGGGCACACAGGTAGAAGTACCAACCATTGATGGAAGAGCAAAAATTAAAATCCCTGCAGGTACCCAAAGCGGTAAAATTTTCCGGTTAAAAGGAAAGGGGTTTCCGGCTGTAAATTCCTATGAAAAAGGGGATCAATTAATACAGGTAAATATCTGGACACCTCAGCATCTTAGTCCTGAAGAAAAGACGATGCTGGATAAATTAAGCAGCTCACCGAATTTCAAACCACATCCTGATAAAAACGAAAAAAACTTCTTTGAAAAGATAAAGGATATGTTTTCCTGATATCTTACCACTGGACTATTCCGCTTTTTTTCTTTCTTACTTTCAAATAAAGACTTTTAGCCTGTTGCACCAGTGAAATAAAATCTTTTTGTAAAAGATCATCCTGACCAGATGCTCCTTCAGCCATGGTGATGATCTCATTCCAACCAATATTATTAATAAATGGTGATGCACGAAGTAATGAGCCAAACATCGAAACAGCTGCTGAAAACTGATAACATTTATCGAGTTTTGAAAATGGCATAAAATTGAAATTGCTTAAATAACTGAAGCTATATTTTTTTGTACTGTTGGGCAGTTGGTAATTCAGTTTTATATCAGCAAATCTACCCGTTGTAATAGCATCTTTTATCGCGCCCTTATTTATTTCGGTAGGTGATATTTCATACAGGGCGATCATGGAATGTCCGGAACCTATTTCACCACCTTCTATTATCGCTAATGAATCTCGTAATGCCCCCACTTTATTATCAAATCCTAAAAGCCGGTATTCTTTTACATATTCAGGATTGAATTCAACATTCATATAAACATCATCTGCCACTGCATATAATGTTTGTGTAAATTCTTTAAGTAATACTTTTTCAGCTTCTTTAAAATTATCGAGGTAGGCAAAATTCCCTTTGCCTCTTTTAGCAAGTGTCTGAATTTTTGAATCTTTGTAATTGCCCATACCTACTCCAAGGCAGGTAAGATAAATATCCGAATCACGCTGAATGGAAATCAGTTCATCCAGTTCTGTCTCTGTTTTTAACCCCACATTAAAGTCACCGTCAGTTGCCAGTATTACCCGGTTATTTCCCCCTTTTATGAAATGATTGCGTGCAACACTATAAGCCAGTTTTATTCCAGATTCTCCTGGTGTAGATCCACCTGGCTCCAACTCGTCTATCGTTTTTAATATTTTCACTTTCTCACCTCCGCTTATGGTATTCAGCATCACTCCTGTTATTCCGCCATAAACTACAATTGCCACTGAATCTTTATCCCGCAGGTTATTAACTAAAAGCCGGAAAGCAGATTTCAGCAATGGCAATCTATTCGGCATATCCATTGAACCGGAAACATCAATTAAAAAAACAAGATTACTGGCAGGTAGTGTATCTACATTTAATTTCTGTGAAGAAAGATTGATATAGAATAACTGATTAGCAGGATTCCAGGGGCAAGAGCTTATTGTCGTTTTAATTTCAAAAACCTCGTTATCTGGTGGTTTAGTATAGCTCAGATTAAAATAATTCAGCATTTCCTCTATTCTTACAGCATCAGGGGGAACTATCGCTTTTAAATTAATAAATCGCCGGATATTACTGTAAGAAGCCCGGTCTACATTGAGCGACATCCCTGTTGTGGGAAATTTTTGGGCAATTACAAAATGATTCTCCAGGAGACTGGCATAGGTTTCATCACCGGTAAACCAGCTTTTCTGTTCTTCTTTCGCCAGGTCTTTTGTTTGAGAGGATAGTTTATCCCGTCTTTGATTTGCTGCAGAACCTGAGAGCCGTTTCATTTTTACACTCAGGTACTTTTCTGCATCCACCATTACCTTTTCCTTCTCAAAACCATCCATTGAAAAACTGAATGTATCTATCTGCTGATTAGCAACAATCCCAAAAGTTCCTGACGTACCACTTCTGAAAACATAGCCGGTTTTATGCTGTAGAATGACTACATTTTGCAAAATATTACCCGCTTCGTCTTTTACTTCGCCTCTGGCATAGAATTGCTGGGCAAATACAGGCGAACATAATAACAGAAAAATTGCTATATGACAAGCGGTCCTCAAGTGGATATTTTGGAGTGATACTACCTGGCTTTTAATATTGCTTAAAAAATAAACCAACAAAATTTACTTTGAGCCTGATAGTACGGAGTAAATTACAAAAAAAGGCTGAGAGATAACAGTTTTTAAACCAACTGATATATCTCCTTCAGATTTCGTCCAAGTCCATCATAATCAAGGCCATAGCCCACTACAAATTTGTTGGGAATTTCAAACCCTACATAATCAAGCTGCAAAGGATACTCCGTGGCCTCCGGTTTATGTAAAAGGGTTGCTATTTTAAGTGATTCCGGTTGCTGGTGCAACAGCTTGGGAAGGAAATTATGTAAGGTCTTGCCGGTATCCACAATATCTTCAACAATAATCACTTCTTTATTAAAAAGATCCACTTCAAGACCTATAGAAGTAATAACATTACCCGTTGATTTCATGCCTTTATAAGACGCCAGTTTTATGAAGCAAAGTTCTGCTTCAATATTCAGTTGTTTAAAAAGGTCTGAAGCAAACATAAATGAACCATTAAGGATTGCAATAAAAAGAGGCCGTTTACCAGCATAATCTTTATTGATACCAGCAGCCATTTCTTTTACCCGCTTTAAAATAGTTTCTTCGGAAAGATAAATTTCAAATGCTTTATCATGAACTTTAATAACTGACATAAGCGTTGTAATGGTTTAATTAGTTTCCTGTTTTTTTCTTACAGGAACCAATGAATAATTTTCTTTCAACATTAGTTTTGGCAGATACGTAGATTTTATTTTTAGATGTAATGATTCGCCAATGGCGGGTTTATCATCTTCTTTTAACCAATTCAATTCTTTCAGGCTTTCAAGACGGATAGCTTCTTCCCGGGCAATATCCTGCAATGTTTCACCAGTCAACACAATATGTACATCATGTAACCCTGTTTTCCGTTTTCGTTGCAGGTAAACCAGCTGATCTTTATCCGTTACTTCTGCTGCTGAAATATCATTGAACTCAAATATTTTTGAAAGATCAATATTAAACTGCTTTGCAAGGAGAAGAAAAGATGTTTCGCTTTTTACAAATACAACTCTTGTTTCATTTAATTTAAATTCTCCCCCGGGGTATATACGTCTTTCTTTTTCCGCTTTTTCAATGACTAATGTCTTATCCGGGGTATTAACAGGCTGAGCAGTCAGTACTTTACTTTGTTCCCGGGAATTAGTTGATGGTGTTTCAGCTTCTATATCCTTTTTATTGCCCATGGCAAAAAATGTATATTCCTGCAAATTATAATCTTCGATTAGCTTAATCAGTACCTGCGGATAATTTGGATTGGTGGCATATCCCGCTTTTTTTAAGCCATTAGCCCATCCATCATAATCTGTTGGGGAAAGCGAGAATAAAAAACTATACCGTTGTCCATTTTTTAAAAAATCAGAATGATCCTTATAGGAGTCTTCCGCTAATCTATACTTTCGGAAACACTCTCCTATTGCATCGTCAGTATGTTTAACTGATTCGCCTGTCCAGTTTGATTTGCATTTAATACCGAAATGATTGTTTGATTCAAGCACCAGTTTTCCATTACCTGCTCCCGATTCGTGAATACCCTGGGCGAGGGTAATGGCAGCAGGCACACCCGTTCTTATCATTTCAGCAACGGCAAGATCTTTATACTGATTGACATAGTTTGTTATCAGTTCTTTTTTTTGTGCCAGCGAATCCAAACCGCTAAACGATAAAAAAAGTAGTATACTAAATTTAAACAACTTCATAGAGGAGCAATTATAATTTCCGTATCAGTAAAAGTCCGTCACGGAGGGTTAACACACATTTTTCAATATCTTTTCTTTCTTTGATAAATTCATTAAAAGCCTGGATACCCAAAGCACTTTTTCCTTTTATATCTTTTTCAAGTACCTGGCCATGAAAGAAAATATTATCTGCTAAAATAAAACCGTTTTTCCGTAACCGTTGCAAAACGAGGTTAAAATAGGAGATATAAGCGGGTTTATCCGCATCTATAAAGACCAAATCCCAGTTTTCATCCAATTGCGGGATAATCTCTAAGGCGTTACCGGTATGTAAAACTATTTTAGGGGCAAAAACAGAACGGTCAAAAAACGACCTTGCTATTGCTGCATCTTCTTGTCTTAGCTCGATGGTATGTAGTATTCCATCGTTGGTAAGACCTTTTGCGAGGCATATGGCACTATAGCCGGTGAAAGTTCCGATTTCCAGAATTCGCCTTGGCTGTATCATACAGCTGATCATCTCCAGCATTTTTCCCTGCAAATGACCACTCAGCATATGTGACGCTGAATGGTTTTGCGCTGTAAAGTCATTTATTTCTTTCAGCAAAGTATCTTCCGGAGAAGAATATTCCTCTGCATAAGTCTGTACTAATGGATGAATTAAGTCCAACGGAGAAATTTTCAGCAAAGATAAAGCTCCTAAACTGCCTGAAGTTTAGTTTTAGCTATTGCAGATCTTGTTGAAATAAGCCATAGGCCAATAAAAGTAAAAATGCCATTGATCAGGATTAACTCATTTCCGATTTTATAGCCGCCGAAAACAGTAGCAGAAATGTTTTGTAACCCGAGTTGCACATGCAGTTTTGCCTCATACCAGGCAGGATTGCTTAACATATCCAACGCCAGGGCAACTAATGGGGCAGTTATACACACAGCCCATATCAGCTTATCATTTAATTTTCGGTTTGTTAAAATGCCAAAGGCAAACAGACCAAGCAACGGACCATAGGTAATTCCGGCAAATTTTAATATGAAATCAATAATCAATTTATCATTGATCGCTCTAAATAGCAATACCATCATAAAAAAGATAAAAGCAAAAGTGAAATGCACTTTTAATCGTAGTCGTTTCTTATCTTTTTCTGAACCTTCCCGTTTGTTGATACCAAGAATGTCAATACAGAAACAAGAAGTAAGTGATGTTATTGCACCATCCACGCTGGGAAATAATGCAGAGATCAGCGCAATAATAAATATGATTCCGATAGCACCGCTAAAAGCATCACTCAATGCAATAGTTGGAAACAAATCATCCGGTGGCACATTGATACCTTTTGAAGCAGCATATAAATAAAGAACTCCGCCAAGCACCAGGAAAAGGAAATTAACCACCATCAAAACAGCAGTAAAGGTCATCATGTTTTTTTGAGAGTCTTTCAGCGTTTTTACACTTATATTTTTCTGCATCATTTCCTGATCAAGACCTGTCATGGCAATAGCGATGAACATCCCTCCGACTATATGCTTCAACGCAAAAGAACTTGCCTTTACATCCCAGTTAAAAACCTGCGTATATCCTTTGTCGGATAGCATAGACATTGCTCCTCCAAAATCGGTTCCCAAAACTTTAATAATTACGATGATACAAACTACCAACCCTACCAGCATACCGGTTGTTTGAAGTGTATCTGTATAAATAATTGTTTTTACCCCACCTTCAAAAGTATACAAGAGGATTAATAATAGGATGACAAATGCAGTAGCTTCAAACGGGATATGTAATTTATTAAAAATAAAGATCTGCAGTACACTGATTACAAGGTACAACCTGGCCGTAGCGCCAACAGTCCGGGATAAAATAAAGAAAAAAGCCCCCGCCTTATGAGCGTTGATACCAAATCTTTTTTCCAGATATGTGTAGATACTGGTCAGGTTCATCCGGTAAAACAAGGGCAATAGGACAAATGCAATAACGATGTATCCCAATAAATAGCCGAGAACAATCTGAAAATAAAAAAAATTACCACTACCTACACCACCCGGCACACTTATAAAAGTGACACCTGATAAAGAGGTACCAATCATTCCAAAAGCAACCAGCATCCAGTTGCTATTACGATTGCCAATAAAAAAAGAATCATTGTTTGAGTTGCGGGAAGTAAACCAGGCCACTCCCAGCAGCACTACAAAATATCCAATTACAAAAGAAAATAGTAAGGTTGGCGACATAGTATAAGGTTTTTGTTAACTTCTACCAGTGTATCTCTATCTGCCTGCTTATATTTACCAAAGGCTGATAATGAATAACAATAGCTTTCAACAATTAAAGAATGTGCATTACCGGATTTTGAAGATAAAGAAATTAAATTTCCCTTTACCAGAATTTATGAGAAAGGATCCGTAAATTTTTTCAGTAAACCCATTTACCAAAGGGAAAAATGGCGGATAAAAAAAGTAATAGAAAATTAAACTTTACAAATCGTCTTATGGCAATACAATCTCTTGCTGTTTTTTGCGGCTCAAAAAATGGTACAAACAAGCTTTATACCCAACATGCAGCTGAATTAGGAAAGCTGCTGGCTG
>JANMLJ010000616.1:0-2599 GCA_031372465.1 Chitinophagaceae bacterium
CATTGTGGGCACCGGTTAGTGCTATTGGAGGATCACCTATGTTATTAAAAGCCGGAACAATTACTATAAGCGATGCGGAAGAACTTATTAATATTAATAATACAACAGCAAGGCCCCGTTCTGCAATCGGATATACGGCCAACGGAATTGTTTTAATAATTGCTGTGGAGGGAGACAATCCATCCGCCGGATATAATGGATTAAATCTGATAGAACTGGCAACCATGTTGAAAGACTTAAGTTGCACAAATGCCATCAATTTGGATGGCGGAGGTTCTACTTCAATGGTAATCGCCAACAGGATGACTGTACGTCCGGGTGATAATGGCGTGGAAAGACCAGTAGTAAGTGCATTGCTGATAAAACAAAAATAACAGGTTGAAAAAAAACTCTTTAATAGTCATCAGTACTATGATCTTTTGTGTGCAATTATTTGCACAGCAAAAAGTTCAATTTTCTTTTACAAAAAGAGAATACCGGGATTCCATTACAATCAGTTTGAAGAAACAAGTGAAGGAGACTATTTCATTGCCCCTATCTGAAGAAAATTATAAAAAATGGGCCGGAGCTTTTTGGGCGATGGAACTGATGTTATATCAACCTGCCGGATATGAAAGAACAGTTTTGCTTCAATTGAAAATGATAGAAAAAACATCGCCGGATTTTCAACGTTCTTTTCTGGAGATGCTTTATACCTTGTATCCAAAGCAATTTGGAATAGATCTGAAAGCTATTTGGAAAAAACTGTCAGGTGACAAAGTAAAAGCAATGGCATTGGAGTATATGGCGCTTGCCGGTATATTTCCTGTCATTGATCAAACTGAATCTTTTTATTTATCCGGTTATTATAGTTTTTATAAAAAAAGATGGCAACAGCAAAAAGAACAATTGCCATCAAAAAAAGATTTTTTGCAAGCTGACTTTCTTCCCGGCCAGAATGTTCTTTGTAGCTTTCAGGCAACCAACAGGGATAAACCGGGCTATTTACAATTCAGAACCGGAGCGGGTAAATGGTTGACAGATGATAAAGGCAGGATACTTAAATTTCCTCAGCTCGCCCGGTCTATTACCAACCTGCCTTACTATTTAACCAATGGTAATACACCACAAGGTCTATTTAGAATTACAGGTATTGATACATCCGATAATAACTGGATAGGACCAACCACCAATCTTCAGATGATCATGCCTTTTGAAAACGGGCCTGCAATCTTTTTTGGAGCTGATACTTCCTTTACCATTTTTTATTATAAACTCCTTGGTCCTTTAAGTAAGTTTACTTCACTTTGGCAAAGCTATGAAGCAGGTAAAACAGGTCGTTCTGAAATAATCGCTCATGGCACCACTATTGATCCGCAATTTTACATTAAGCAAAAATATTTCCCCTGTACACCATCGCTTGGTTGCCTGTGCAGTCCTGAAACATGGAATGATAAAGGGGAAAGAACGTACAGTGCCCAATCAGATTGGATAAAACTGTTACTCGCATTAAAATCGCAACCAGTTTATATTATTGTAAGTGAAGTAAAAGATTTATAATACCAGGATGATTTATAAAGTATGCCGGTGTTTTATACATCTTACAGTGTTTTATCCCGACCTGTGCCAATAATTTAGAATAGCAACAAACAAATAGTTAAACGATGTGTAACCGATATTGGTCTTTATTGTTTGTCCAATCGGCGTAAGAGGTAAATTCCTGATCCATTTATAAAGAAGCTCTTAACGTCAGGTAAAATGGTGCTTCCACATGCTCAGTGGATTGTTCCAGGATCAGCTGTGCAGCCTTTTCCCCCATCAGCTGAAAGTCAGTAGAGATCGTTGTTATGCCGTTAAGGATAATTTTTTTCAACGGTGTTTCATTGTAGGAAATAACACCTACATGCTTCCCAACTTTCATTTTTGTGCCCAGTATTTTTTCAATTAAAACCACCAGATCATTTTCCATAAGGGTGATATATACTTCACCTTCTTTGATAGGTTCGTTTTCAATATGGCGGACTACTTTATATGTGAATGCATACTGCTGGCAATAGCGGAAAAAACCTTCCAGTATTTCTTTGGGATAGTACGTGTATTCAGGAAAAACAATTTTGATCGTATGATACTTACTCAGTTTATTATTTGCCTGCACCAATGCATTGTAAATATCTTCTTCAAAATTTTCATACACGGCAGCATAGTTGCCGGTAATTCCTGGTACAATTTTATCCAGCAATATTAATTTCTCTTTGGGAATGGTATTAATGATCTCATGAACGTTTTCACCGCCATCTAAAAAATGCGGAATAATAACGTAATGCGTATAGTTATCCTTCTGCTGACTTATTAACTTTTTAAAGAAAAGAAAATCATTATTATAAATATAGAAATCAATGGCTGCCAGATCGCCCAGGGCGGCCACAAATGCATCGTAGATAATTTTTTTATGGGCACTCAGTTTATTAAACAGTAAAAATATTTTAAGCTTTTGATTCAATTCTGTATTCTTAACAAAATATCCTTTACCAGGAACCGAACCCAGTACACCATTTTTTTTAAGGTGTTTGTAGCCCTTTTCGGCTGTGTCACGGGAGATCTCAAATTCAAAACTCAATTC
>JANMLJ010000659.1:0-2225 GCA_031372465.1 Chitinophagaceae bacterium
CGAATTCAATTCCATGCCTATCCTGCAGAAAGCCCAATGTCATATCCATACCCGCACTAACACCCGACGAAGTGTAAAATTTACCATCTACCACCCAACGGGCTTTTTTAATCCATTGAACATTTAACCCTTGTGTGGTAACCCAATCAAATGCTATTTTATTGCTGGTAGCTTTTCTTCCATCCAATAGTCCTGTCCTGGCAAGTAAGGAAGTACCGGTGCATACCGTTAAAACATATGTACTTACTTGCGAAATTTCTCTGATTGTATCAATCAGTAAAACATTATTTACTTCTGCCCTTGTACCATATCCCCCGGGAATAAGAAAGATATGATCCCCATTCCCGAGGTTGGCAAGTTTCTCCGTCATAATGGAAACTCCATGCGTATTTTCTATCAATCCCCCGGAAAGAGAATAAAAAGAGATCTGATAATGCGCAGTTAACCTGCCCAATATTTCTACCGGGCCAAATACATCCAGCGTTTCAAAGTTGTAAAATAATAAGACGGCTACTTTCATCATTTAAATATTCATATCGCTATTCTCTACTCCTGCACTAAGCGAGTCGCTTCGTTTTGGCAATGGAGCATGCATATTAGCACTGTTTACATTTTTAATCTGTTTCAGCATTTCTACACAATTATCAACCAGCTCCATTGAAGTTCGTTTTATGTATTCGCTCTTTTTAAATTGCAGCACATTCTTATCCATGTCCTCGGCTGTCCATCCCCGGCTCCACCCTAAGAAACTAAAAGGAGGAAAAGTAAAACCAAGATCAGTAAAGAAACACATCATCTGGCCGGCTACCTGTTGTATATTATCCTGCCCACCTGTAATAATAAATGATGCCAGTTTATTTTTAACCAGGATCTTATTGTTGATGGTAATTTGATTTTGCACACAATTCAACCGCTCGGCCATTTTGTAATACAAGGCTGACGCATTTCCCCAACGTATCGGTGTGGATACAATAACAATATCAGCCCAGAGAATCATACTTTCATATACTTGTGTCATTCCGTCTTCCGCATTCATTTCTGTAATGCTGCAGGGCCAGGTGCAGGCATGGCTATGCTGCGAATAATATCCTTCACAGTTGCGGAATTCAAGTTCCCGCAGTTTTACCATTTTCGTTGCGGCTCCATATTTCTCTTTGGCATAGGCCAATGATTTTTCCAATGTATCTTCAGAGGTAGAGAATCGTGGCAGATCGGCAGATAAATTGGTGGTGCTGATGCCCAGTATATTTAAACTGTTTTCAGAAGTCTGGTATTTTAATTTTATGAGGTCTTCCAATAAGGGGTTGGCTTGATGTTCCCTATGTGCTTTTACAATTGGCTCTTCGCTAACCAGTATATATTCACCTTCTGTTTTTACTTCATATAATGCCTGCTGATCGGGAAAACCCGGAGGTGCACTGCCTGTTTCAATATTGTATTCCCATCCATGCCAGGGACAGGTTACATACATGCCATCATATTTTGCACTGACTGTACCCAAACCCAATGGACCTGCTTTGTGCAAACAGGCATTGGCAATAGCCGATATTTTTTTATTGAAATGGAAAAGGGCTATTTTCTTTTTACCAAGACTTACTACTTTCTGTGAGTTGTCGGGCAACTCATCTTTGGTACAAACTTTTATAAAATCCATGATAAATTTTCTTCAATTTACACTTATTTTTTTCATTGCAAATGCACCCGGATTTACAGGCTAATTAATAATTCGAGGTGCTGGAAAAGCCTGAAGGGCTTCGATGTGAATAACCACTGGTTTTACCAGTGGTTATGAATGAATTTAGGAACAACCCTGATAGGGGTTGAATATTGGAAGATTTTTGCAAAGTAATTTTTATTGCGGTTTGAAGCTGGCGTTATTCTCGTATACAGAAGCAGATAAAATATTAAATTGCATGTTAAACAGAACTTTATATGGGTACATATCGTCAAATTTTTTATCACATTATTTTTGGAACAAAAAACCGTAAACCAACAATTAATAAAACATATGATGAAGAATTATACAGGTATATAAGTGGGATTATAAAAAATAAAAATAGCCATCTTTACCGTATTAATGGTATTGAAGACCATATCCACATAATGTCAGATATTCATCCAACTATATGCCTTAGTGATTATGTAAAAGATATAAAAGTGGCAAGCAATTTATGGATGAAAGAAAGTGGCAAGTTTCCTGCCTTCGAAGGATGGCAGGATGGATA
>JANMLJ010000687.1:0-2848 GCA_031372465.1 Chitinophagaceae bacterium
AAACTGGAAGGCCAGTTAAAAAAGGTAAGCGAACTGGAGAGCATGCTGAATGTGATAGCTGAAGAAAGGGATGAATTGGCGAAAAAGCAGGCGAAAGGGTAAAATATATATTTTCTACTAATAGGCCAGGTACAATTTGAGGTGCCTGGTTTTTTGTTTATACATTGGAGTAAACCGACCTGTGCCGATACTTCAGTGTAGCATCAAACAAATAGTCAAATAAGGCGTATCCGATATTGGACTATATTGTTTGTCCAATTTATCTGACTTTGGCCTAGCTTATTGACAATTCAGCAATTGATTTATCACTGCAATGAGTAAGAATAATTTCGGCTAAAGCCGATTGAAGATAGAATTGAATTGCCACGGCCTTAAGGCGTGGCAATTCAATTCTCATAGCTTCACCCTAAGCATAACAAATTATAATAGTTGCTGTAAAATAACGGCAAATAAAATATTAATCGATTGTCTCTCTGGTTGCAACGGTTAAAAGTAAATAAGGCATAGAGTTTTTCAACCTGATAAATATGCCTTATTTAAGATCTATTTTAACTCTTCTTAGCAGCTGCCTTCTTTGCTGCTGCTTTTTTAGCCGGACTTTTTGTAACCGGGCGGCTTTTTCCAAATGAGCCTTTGAAACGTTTGCCTTTTGCGGTTTTTTTATCTCCTCTTCCCATAATTATTGATTTTAAAATATTTTTTAAAAAATTATCCAGTCAAAAAAAACTCCGTCCCGCTTTTCCGGAATGGAGCTTTTCTACTGCCATTTCATTTGCATTCCGCAATGTGCGGATTACATTTTGCCGGCAAGTTCTTTTCCAGCTTTGAATTTAGCAACTTTTCTTGCTTTGATTTTAATTACTTCACCAGTTTGAGGGTTGCGGCCGTTACGGGCTGCTCTTTTAGATACGGAGAAAGTACCAAAACCTACCAGTGTAACCTTACCACCGCCTTTCAAAGTTTTTGTAACTGCTTCTATAAATGAATCAAGGGCAGCATTGGCCTGTGTTTTAGTAATGTCGGCATCATCGGAAAGTTTTGCAATTAATTCAGCTTTGTTCATGATATGTATTTTTTATGTTTTGTAACAGCGACAAATTTATATGCTTTTTTATTCCGATAAAATATTTTTATTGATTTTTTTCAATTTTTTTAAATCAGCCCGAAGCCGCATGGGATAAGGATTTGCGGGAAAATACGAAAAGAAAAGTTGGAAAATATTTTTTTATTATTCGATAAAACCCTTATCAGTCCTGTGTTTCAAGTATATCCCGGCAAATGCTTGCCAGTAGCGGCTTTGAAAGGAATATACAACTGTTTTTTCAACTTCAATATTAATTTATTCTTTTGCACACTCAATGCACAACTTCCATTAAAGAGCGGAAAGCAATGAATTTATTCCCCCATTTGTCCATTCCTTTCTTACGCATCTCATCAGAAAATATTTCGATATATCGGTTGTAAAAGGCTTTACTTTCTGCATGGTACTGTACGGCATAGGTTATTCCTTCGGGGTCATCCGCTTCCAGTAAATGGAGGATAGTGGCATGTGTAAAACAACCCGTTGCAATAATATCCGGAATATGTTCCTCTTTTAACCAGGTGAGCCATTGATGTGCAATTGTATTTTCTACTTTAATGGTTACGTTATAAATGATCATGGAATTATAATTTAATATCCAGGTAGACGGGACAATGGTCACTATGTTTAACATCCGGATAAATCTCTGCATCTATTAAATTATTTTTTAAGGGAGTGGTGACATTGATATAATCAATCCGCCATCCTTTGTTTTGTAAACGAACTGATGGGAACCGTTGACTCCACCAGCTGTAGCGATGCGGCTCAGGGTGAAACTGCCTGAACGTATCCACCCAATCATTGTCAATGAATTTTGTCATCCATTCTCTTTCTTCCGGTAAAAAGCCGGATGATTTTTTATTTCCTTTTGGATCATGAATATCAATTTCAGTATGCGCAATATTATAATCACCACAAAGTATAAGTTTGGGATGTTTCTTTTTCAGCTTGTTGAGATAGTCGGTCAACTCTTTGAGCCAGTCATATTTAAAAGATTGGCGGATATCGCCGCTGGTACCCGATGGAAAGTAGGCATTGATAAGCCGTACATCTTTAAAATCTAACTGAATTACCCGCCCTTCATCATCACTGACTTTATGCCCGGTGCCATAGTGCACATGATCGGGTTTTATTTTAGTAAATATTGCTACGCCACTATACCCCTTTTTTTGGGCACTATACCAGTAATGATGAAAACCTAATGCCTCTAGTTGTTTTACATCCACATCACCTTGTGTTGCTTTTGTCTCCTGGATACAAATCACATCAGCCGGATCTGTTTTTAACCAGTCAATAAATCCTTTTTTGATAGCAGCCCGGATGCCATTTACATTGTAAGAGATTATTCGCATAATAAGTACCTTTTAAATCTTAGGTGAATATCGGGATAACTAAACCTGCAATTTTTTTGAACCACATAGTTACAAAGAAACATACATTAAAACATAGAATTCTATGTGTAAACCTATTGTGGTCTATGTTTCGTAGTCTGCCCTGACAACGGAAGGGTGGTTCCATTTCAAGGTTGCTTTATTCAGATAGTCATTAAATGTTAAGTGAAATTTGTATAAATTTTCTTTTTCTCCGCCAGCTGGCGGATTGGGGGTTAATATTGTTTAAATTGGACAGCAATTTACATTTTACTATGGAAGCATCTGAAAAAACAGTAAACCCTATTATTATCCCGTCTAAAGAACCTGTTTATCTTGATGGGCCTAAAAGCCGTAGCTATGAACTTGGTTTTGCCTGGCGGGTTTTCTGGCAATT
>JANMLJ010000690.1:0-2306 GCA_031372465.1 Chitinophagaceae bacterium
GGTAGCACTATTCTTTCCCGCATCTGGATAGATAATTGTTCCACCGGGTAATCAGCCATCAACTCAGCCTGGCCGGTTATCTTTGATAAATATTGTTTCGTCAGTTCATACTCCTCCTGGATCATTTGCCATAATTCACCAAACTGTTTGTGGTTGGCCAGAAAAGCTGTTAATGGAAAATAGGATTTCATCATAGCCATTTCACAATTATCTAATAATGTTTTAAAAAATAATGACTGATGATATAGTTTCTGTAGTTCCAGCAATTTCCCTTTCTTTTCCATTTCTTTTAGTGCAGCACCAACTCCGTAATAGCCAGTTACGTTTTGTTTCAACTGGCTCCAGGATCCTGCAAATGGAATTGCCCGCAGATCTTTTAATGATAACCCCGATGAAGTGCCTCTCTTTGCCGGTCTGCTGCCGATATTCGTTTCACTATAAAACCGCAATGGGCTTACCTGCAATAAATAATCTGCCAGGTAGGGATGTTCTTTCAGCGTTTTATACGAACGATAACTGGCTTCAGATAATTCCTGTAACAAGGCTTCCTCTTTTTCACTAAGGGTGACATCCTTGTTTGAAAATAAATCATTTGAAATGCCTGCATTTAATAGTTGCTCAATATTAAACTGCGCCGCATCTACTATGCCGAAATTGGAGCTCACCGTTTGCCCCTGTATAGTCAATTGAATTTCTTTATTCGAAATATTATTACCCATCGAAGCATAAAACTTATGTGTCTTTCCACCTCCTCTTGAAGGGGGGCCACCACGGCCATCAAAGAATATCACATCCATATTATATTGCCTGGAGATGGCTGTCAGTTCTTCTTTTGCTTTATAAATACTCCAGTTAGCCATCAGGTAGCCGCCGTCTTTGGTGCCATCAGAAAAACCAAGCATGATAGTCTGCCTGTTATTTCTTCGCTTCAGGTGTTCCTTATAAACCGGGTTAGTATATAATGTCCGCATCACCCCCGCAGCATGTTGCAAGTCATCAATGGTTTCAAATAATGGAACGATATCAATATTCATTTCTTCTTTCTTCCATCCGCTAAGGAGGAACAGTCCATAAACTTCCATCGCATTCAGGGCACTATTACATTGACTGATAATATAGCGGTTGCAACCTGCTACCCCATTATATTGCTGTATTGTTTTTATCACTGCAATTGTCTTCAATGTATCCCGGTGAATCGGATCATCCGGCAAATCTGAATCTATTGATTCGTTGATAGATGATAGTGCAAGAATTTTTTTCTCCTCAGAAAGGCTGGCATATTGAGCCGGCAATACCTGTTCTTTCGCCGCAATTGCTTCCAGTAATTTTCCATGCACTGTACTTTCCTGTCGAATATCCAACGTAGTAAAATACAAACCAAAAATTTCAATCTTATTAATTAAATTATTCACCAGGTGAAGAAATAAACCATTGTGCTGGTGAATAATAATATCTTTTATCTGTAACAATGTTTGCAGAATCTCTTCTTTACCCAAATTGGTTTTATAGCCTGGTATAAAAAGATTATTATAAAGTTTATTCTCTAATTCCTGCAAAAGAACATCAACACCTTCAAAAGTCAGCCTTCTTCTTAATTTCCGCACATCAAGATAATAACACTTGATAATACTTCCTCTTAAGGCATCAGCCACTTGTAACGTAATATCACTGGTTACAAACGGATTACCATCCCTGTCTCCACCCGGCCAAAAACCCATACGTATTACAGGGTTGTTTTTATCAACTGCATCCGGGAATTGGTTTTTCAATGATGATATAATTCTGCCAGCTGCAGCATAGAAAACATTCTCCAGGTACCAGATCAGACTTACTGCTTCATCGTACGGTGTTGGCTTTTTCTTTTTTAAAAAAGGAGTTTTACCAAGTTGCTGCAGGTAGGTATTGATTAGATTAGTATTATTGTCCGCTAATGCTTTTGACAAGTCATGGATTATTCCCAATACCTGCCCGGGATAAAATTGTGTTGGATGGGCAGTCAATACTAACCTGATCGAAAAATCTTTTAATTTATTTGTCAATGCATCTTCTTTATTTCCTTGTATCACTTCCGATTCAAGATGCTTTAATGTTCCTAAGCCATTCAGATCATGTACATCTCTGAATGAAGCATCTTCCAGCGCATCAAATAGAACCACCTGTCTTTCGATATATTGTACAAAGCGGAACAGCAGATCATTCCGTTCATTCTCTTTGGCATAGGTTGTATGTTTATTGAAAAAATCTTCAATAATTTCAACGGGACTTAATTTTTTCTTATACCCTTCCTCGCAATTATTAGACAATAA
>JANMLJ010000005.1:0-3617 GCA_031372465.1 Chitinophagaceae bacterium
CGCGGCCACATCCAGTTGTCTGTATCTTTTCCAAAATTGCCGATAGCGGAAGGAGGAGCACCAACCAATCTTATATCTCTATATGTTTCTGTTATAAACATATAATACTGATTTCCCTCAAAGAACCCCCGGACAAAACCATCCTGGTAGCTTTCTTTTTTTGCCCCCTTTCTGATCTCATTAATATTTTTATCAATCGCTGACTGCCTTTCGCTTTCTGTCATAGTTGGGCTTACTCCAGTCAACGCCTGCTTACTTACGTCTTCTATCCTTACTATAAACGTAACGAACAAACCAGGATTAGTTAATTCTTCACCATTATTCTTCGCCCAAAAACCATCTCTTATATAATTATGTTCTAATGTTGAGTGATTTTGTATGGCATCAAATCCACAGTGGTGGTTGGTAAGCACCAATCCTTTTGAAGAAATAACTTCACCGGTGCAAAAGCCTCCAAAACTTACAATAGCATCTTTCAGGCTGCCGGCATTAATATTATAAATGTCTTTAGCACTTATTTTCATTCCCAGGCTTTTCATCTGCTTTTCATTCAGTGCCTGTAATAATTGTGGAAGCCACATTCCCTCCTCGGCCTTAACCATAAATACAGTAAATAAACCAAAGGCAACTAACAAGTGTTTAATATATTTCATACAGCAAATTTTAGAGATACTAAAATTAGTGATTTCTATTTTATCAGCTATTTCTCAGGTAATTTTAAAAAACAGGCAGTAAGCTTAAAATTTTACCTGCTCAACTCTTTAAAATCATACTAATTTGTGTACCCGGAAATAACTTTTTCTCCACACACAATTGTTAATAGTCGCCATTTTATGTGTACATCCCTATGTGAAACGTGAATATGAAACAGGATGATTGGAAAGAAAAAAGACGGTTTTATATAAATGTTGTTAATCGGGTAAATAGTATACCAATTATCCTACCCTTATTCACCAATTTATTTTTATAATATATAATAAAGTTATCCTTTCTTTTATTTCACAGTGATGTGGATAGACTACCTGAAAACCAATAGAATCAATGTATCTGGTTGTGGATTACGTTTGTTATAATGTGGATTACTTTAAATAGTTAATTTTATAAAAAATCTTTTCCACGAATCCACAGCTGTAATAATAATAAACTCTTTTTTATAAAAATATATTATTACTATTATTGTATTAATACAGGCTTTGAAAAAATATTTTGAAAAGTTGTGCGAACTGTTCGAATATTGCTGTCCCGATAGTTATCGGGACGAAAAATAATCCGGATGAACAACGACACATTCACTACGGCAAATAACAAACTTGAAATCAACGGTTTTCTCGACATTGACCTTGATGCCTCACTCGATCTTTTTGCTGAAATTGAGCGGTTGAAAAAAGAAAAAAATGCAGTCGTACTGGCGCATTACTACCAGGAACCAGATATCCAGGATGTAGCGGATTATATCGGGGATAGCCTGGGCTTAGCCCAACAGGCGGAAAAAACAACTGCCGATATGATTGTTTTTGCCGGAGTACATTTCATGGCAGAGACCGCAAAAATTTTAAATCCAGGAAAAAAAGTGGTAATTCCTGACTTAAAAGCAGGTTGCTCCCTTAGCGATAGTTGCCCGCCGCCATTATTTAAAAAATTCAAAGAACAACACCCGGATCATGTGGTGGTGAGTTATATCAACTGCAGTGCCGGTATAAAAGCGCTTAGCGATGTTATCTGCACCAGCAGTAATGCAAAAATAATCGTTGAAAGTTTTCCGAAAGAACAGAAAATTATTTTTGCACCCGACAAAAACCTGGGGGCTTATATCAACAAAGTTACCGGTAGAAACATGCTTTTGTGGAATGGAGCCTGTATGGTTCATGAAATTTTTAGTTTGGAAAAAATTACGAAACTTAAAGTCAGACACCCCAATGCAAAACTGATTGCACATCCTGAATGTGAAGAACCAATACTTCGTATAGCAGACTATATAGGATCCACTACAGGCTTATTAAAATACTCCCAAACAGATTCAACACAGGAATTTATCGTGGCAACAGAGACCGGAATACTGCACCAGATGATGAAGGCGTCGCCCAATAAAACATTTATACCCGCCCCTCCGAATAACAGTTGCGCCTGCAACGATTGTCCGCATATGAAACGAAATACACTGGAAAAAATTTATCTATGTATGGAATATGAAATACCTGCGATAGAGATGGATGAAGAACTACGCTTAGCTGCAAAAAAGCCGATAGATAGAATGCTGGAAATAAGTAAAGCCGCGGGCTTATAAATATTCATTTAAAACATATAGTATGGAAACCAGGAAAAATTTTAATACCACCAAGGTTCCACGAATGACTGAAGTTTTTCCACAAGCTGTTATAGCCGGCAAATTTATTTTTGTTTCCGGGACTGCAGGCTTTTACCCCGGCACCGGAAAATTGAGTGATAGTTTTGAGGAACAGGCTAAACAATCTTTTCTAAACATTAAAACTATTCTTGAAGAGATGGGAAGTAGTTTGGAAAAAATTGTGAAGACAACAGTATTTATGGTTTCAGGAAATGACTTTAGTATTTTAAACAAAGTATATGGAGAAATATTCCCCGAAAACCCTCCTGCCAGAAGCACTCCACAGGTAATGCCTTTTCCGGCAGGAATACTGGTTTCTGTTGAATGTATTGCGTTTGTATAAAATGGTGATACAATATTTTAAAGGTAATTTTGCATTAATCGGAGCTTGAAAAAAATAATCAATTTTGTATCTTTAATCAGTTGTGTAGTGTTTATAGCAAAGCCTTATTTTATACGATAATTAAAACACATGAACACGGTTAAACAAATAGCAAAACATTTCAGGGATGTTTATGTTGGAGGAAACTGGACCTCTGTAAATCTAAAGGAAGTGTTGGCAGATATAGATTGGGAAGAGGCAACAACAAAAGTTAACAACTTAAATACCATAGCTGATTTAGTTTTTCACATTAATTATTATGTAAATCCTGTTTTACAAGTATTGCAGGGCGGATCATTAATTGCAAGCGATAAATTTAGTTTTGACCTGGCTCCGATAAGTTCTGAAGAAGACTGGCAACAATTAATTACAAAAGCCCTTACAGAAGCAACACTTTTTGCAGAGGAAATGGAGAAACTGGACGAAGCAAAACTATCCGAAATTTTTGCTGATCCCCAATACGGTAACTTTTATAGAAACTTACACGGTATTATTGAACATACCCATTACCACCTCGGACAAATTTCACTTTTAAAGAAACTGGTAAAAGAAAAAAGGGCCAACAACCAGGAGAAAATATAACAGACAATTGTTGTTATCTTCATTTTTTAATAGAAAGAATCAAACAACATGGAAGTTCATACGCATGCACATTCATCTCACGGAACAAAAACCTGGAAATCCTATTTCTGGGAGTTTCTAATGTTGTTCCTGGCTGTGTTCTGCGGTTTTCTGGCAGAGTACCAGCTCGAACATAAAATTGAGAAAGATAGAGGTAAACAGTATATCCAATCCTTTTACGAAGACCTGGTAACCGATTCATCCCAATTCAATGTACTTATTAGAGATTATCAAAAAAAACTCGATGTTTTTCAAACCATGGCTCCCTGT
>JANMLJ010000060.1:0-8126 GCA_031372465.1 Chitinophagaceae bacterium
GCAATATCCGTTGTGATTATTTCTTTAAGGCCTGGCCGTTGCACCTTCACTGCTACGTGACGTCCGTCATGCAAGGTCGCTTCATGCACCTGGGCGATGGTGGCAGCGGCTATCGGCTTTTCGCCAAACGATGAAAACAGCTTCGTTAATGAGCTGCCGAGTTCGTCTTTTACTGTTGACTTTACCACGCTAATGTTCATAGCCGGCAAGTCATCGTGCAGCAGTTCCAACTCTTTGATATATTCAGGCGGTAGCAGGTCCCGCCGCATAGCAAGCACTTGTCCGAATTTTATAAAGACCAGTCCAAGTTCTTCAAAAGCTTCCCGTACTTCTTTTGGAGGAGGTAATTTTTTTTTGCCAAGAAAATTACGCAGAAACTTATGCCGGGCCAGCACACGCATGATTTGCAAAAGTCGTGGTGCCGCTTTCAACATACTGCTTTTTTCCGTGTCGTTAATCATTACTTCAGTTCTCTATAATAAATATTACTAATCATGTTCTGTAGTTTCATTTGATCCTGTTCTTCTACAGTTTTTAATACTGGAAATGATACCTATCATTTTTTTTTTCGGGACCAGCTAAACCATGCAACTATTGCTATAACAACGACAAGTATAACAACCCACCAACCCATATGCATTCCCCAGTAATAGTAACCACCATTATTATTCATCATAACCTTAACTTCTAAGTTTTTAAAACCAATTGTTTAATGATGTGATGTATGGTCCTTTACGTTCGTAGTATCCATACCCTTCATATTACTCATATCCATATTTTTGCCTTTCATTTTCTGCATCATATCCATCATTTGTTTATTTCCTATCATCGCTTTGCACATCCCGGACATCATAACAGTGTCATTCCCGCATGCTTCCATCATATTAGTCATCATGCCCTCCATCATGCCAGGGTTATCTTTCATCATTTTCATCATCGTTTCATGATTTCCCATCATCATCTTTTGGTGGTCTTGCATCATAGCCATGCCAGTATGGCTGGCCATCATGGCTCCCATCATTTCTCTGGACATACTGCTATCATTGGCAATTTTATCCATTATCTCGTTTCTCGTTTCTGATTTTGAAAGAATTTGTTTTGTGTCCGTACCGGGTTTACAAGATGCAAGCACTGTAACCAAAGCAATAGCCAATGTAACTTTTTGAATTTTTTTCATGATTGTAATTTTTATTTGAATGATTGTAAAATTTTACTGTCCACTATGACTATCCAGTTATACGGGTTTAATTTTTAATGCATTTTAGTTTTTCAATGCAAGGCTGTCTTTAAATTGTTGGATCAAGTTAATGAGTAATTCTTTTTCACTTTTCGTGAATCGGGCATTTTTGTGCATCCACTTATAGGAAGCTAAAGGCATCGTATTATCTTTAAGACTATTAGCAATTCCGGTTAGTTTACTTAATTGCTTCCTTTTCGAGTAGCTCCCAAATTCACTAAAATTTAATACCGCTTTACCTTGCTTTATATGCTTAGCCAGTAACCAGCCCATCGGTTGAATATTTGAATACCAGGGATAGTTAGTGTTATTGCTATGGCAATCATAACAGGCATTTTTCAATACAAGCTGCACACTATCAGGCATACTAACCAACTTTGAAATAACAGTTACCAATACCCGGCCACTTATATTATGAGCTGGTTGAATAAACTGAATAGCAATGAAAGCAATCAGTAATAAGAGCATAATTTTTATTAACAGACCCATTGCTATTTTATTTCTTCTTTCACTAAACCACAGGTGGGCATTGATTTCCCCAAATGGGGATTTTGATGTTCTTGGATTCGTAGAATCAAAACGATTAATTATTATGGCACATAGTCGAAAGTCTTATTTACAAAATCTGAGCATCTCTAATATTTTTCTTCAGTCAGATAATAATCATCCAATATCAATTCTTTTATTTTTTCTTTTTTTACGATATTCATAAACAGCGAGACAAAGAGATCCGGCTGTTAATGGGTATAACCAATCTACCAGCATTAAGGATGACGTATGAAAATAAAGATTAAAAACGGGTACATAAATAAGAAGCAGCATTAATGAAACAGATAAGGCAAATGCATACAACAATTTTTTGTTTGAAAACAAATATTTGCCCAAAGCAGGTCCGTAAGTACGTCGGGATAAGAGATTGGCATATTGACAAAACACAATGGAAACAAAAGTGACAGTCATCGCTTTTTCATAGTGGTTGGCCAAATGATGATTGTGAAAATATTCTGCAAGGAAAGCACCATAAGATGCAAGCCCCATCAGGGTGCCGTTAAAAAGAATTCCCATCATCGTTTCTTTGGTAAGTATTTTATCTTTTGGATCCCGTGGTGGCATTTCCATCATTCTTTTTTCCGGCGGATCATAGGTTAGCATTATCAGTGGAAACATTTCGCCTATCATATCAATTAATAAAATCTGTACAGCAAATATTGGTGTTGCGATTCCCGCAAAAGCACCGGCAAAACCCGCCAGCACACAGGTTAATTCGGCAATATTGGATGACAAATTTGTCTTAATCGTTTTTTCAAGATTTCTGAAAATCGTTCTTCCTTCTTTTACAGCCAGCACAATCGTTGAAAAATTATCATCCAGTAAAATAATATTGGCAGCTTCCTGTGCAACCTTAGAACCGTTTAATCCCATTGCTACGCCGATATCAGCTCTCTTCAAACTTAATGTGTCATTTACTCCGTCACCTGTTACTGCTACTATTTCTCCCTGCTTTTTTAATAAATCCACAATACGGAATTTATCATCTGGAGATACTCTTGAAAAAATCACTGCTCTTTTGCTGAACGTAGAACAAACTTCTTCATCATTCATTTTTTCTAATGAAGCGCCATTGATCACAGCAGGGAATTCATTATTTTCATTCATCAAACCGATATTTTTTGCAATGGATTTTGCGGTTACTTCATTATCGCCTGTTATCATAAACACTTTCATACGGGCTTTGAAAACAGATTCAATGGCTTCTTTCACTTCCTCATGCGGCGGGTCGAGCATGGTAACAAATCCTGCAAACGTCAAATCCTGTTCAGCATCCTCGATCGTGTAATCTGCTTTGCTGTCAAGATCTTTATATGCTATGGCAATAATCCGTAATGCGTTTTCTGCAAATGCTGCCGACATGGAAATGATTTCCTTTTTTTGGGTGTCAGCTATTTCTTTTACATTTCCATTTACAATAATTTTTGTTGATGCATCTAATACAGTTTCTAATGACCCTTTTACGAACGAAATGACTTTGCTATTATGTTTCCTGATGATAGCTGCCCTTTTGCGAAATGAATCAAATGAAAAAGATTTTACAACAGGATAATCTTTATTCACTTCTTCCAGACTATATCCGGCTTTCATAGCCAATGCAGCAAAGGATGCTTCTGTGGGGTCGCCAATACAATACCAGCCCGGATGATATTTATCCGGTGGATTTATTTTACCGGTTGACGAAAGAAAACCAGACAGGAAAAAAACTTTCAGGTCGCCCAATGAATCTTTTTTTAAAACCTGCCCTTTTTCATCAAGAATTTCACCTTCAGGCTTATAGCCCAAACCGGAAACAGAAAATGTCATTCCATTTAAATGACAACCAGTGATAGTCATTTCATTTTTGGTGATCGTTCCGGTTTTATCGGAAGCAATGACCGTAGCAGAACCCAATGTTTGTGCAGAGGCAATTTTTTTTACAATCGCTTTTCTTTTTGCGAGCCTGCCGACAGCCAATGACAGTGCCATTGAAATTTGTGCAGGCAAACCTTCCGGTACCATTGCTGCAGCTACGCTTATAGAAAATACAAGAGCAACTGCCATCGTATCATTCAGCAACAACCGTGTGCCAAACAGAAAAGCACCAATTAGTAATGTTGCATAAGTAAGTTTCCTGGCAACATCTTTTATTTCGGTTTGAATCGGTGCATCTGTTGATTTTATTTTTTGCGAAGACGAACTGATTTTTCCAATCTCCGTAAGCATACCCGTTGCATAAACAATACCCTTTGCTTCACCTCTTGCAACAGTGGTACCCATGAACACAGAATTTTTTATCCCTGAAACAGAAATATTCTTTTCCGCAATAAATAAATGGTCTTTAGATGAAGGCAGTGACTCACCTGTAAGAATAAATTCGTTCGCAGAAAACCCGTTGGACTCAATCAGGCGGATATCAGCAGGTACACCCACACCTTCGGATAGTAAAACAATATCGCCCGGCACAATATCTTCCGAAAATATTTCAATAGCTTTTCCATCCCTGGTAACGGTGCATTTTTCCACTACCAGTTTTTTTATAGATGCAAGAATATTTTCTGATTTCCACTCCTGGTAAAAACCAATCAGGGCATTCAGCACAACTATAATCAGAAGAATAAGACCATCTCTTGGTTGACCCAGGTAAAAGGATGCCAGTGATGCCACCATTAAAATGAGAACAAGCGGACTGGTAAACTGCGCAAACAGTATCCGGTAAATACTCCTGGTATTGACGGCCTTCAAAATATTTTTGCCAAACTTTTGCCTGGCTGACTGAATGCCGTTTTCATCCATGCCAGTTTGAACATTACTGTTGAATTGTTTAACGACAACTTCAATAGGTTCTTTGTAAATTTCCATTCCTGAACATTTTATCAATATTTATTTTTTACCTTCCTAAAGATTCTTCAAAATAAAATCTACCCGTTCCCCAGGCGCAAGAACAGGTACATGGATTACCGGAAAGGGAAGTGATTCATAAACCCCGGTAATTAATGCCTGAATTTCCTTTTGCGCCCCGGCATTCTCACTTCTTGCATAATCGTTCACTAAGGGAAGAGAATCAAGAATAAATATTTTCTTATAAGAGACATTTTTCAAAGCATTATCCAGTTTCTCATCAACCGGAAGGTTGAGAAAACGATAATAAGCCAAAGCATCAGGTATTGCTCTATCCAGAAACACTAATTCATCTGGCGAAAGAGACGCTTCCTGTAAGATTTGCATATCCAAAATCCCCATCTGAAATTCTTTCCGGTTTTTCCTTATTTCTTCTGCTGTCTTTCCAGTTATCATTTGCGTATCAATAAAATGCCTTGCATGTTCAATAGTGGTATGATAGCCTAACATATTTAGTTGGTTTACTACAGTGGTTTTACCAGAACCTGGTCCACCTGTGATGACATACCAATTTGTCTGCTTCACAGGATTGTTGATACTATTTTTTGTTTCAGCCTCCATTTTATTATTTATAAATCCGGTAAAGAAATAATGCAATTAACCAGGGTACTGTGAAAGCCAATAACAGCCATTTGAAATTTGAGTTGATAATAAAATTTACATACGTCATAAAACCTATTGATGTGAACCCGGCAATAGCAACAATGTTAAATGCGCCTTTCCCCCTGTTTTTAAAAGATGTATTGGCAACAAAAGCCACCAATAAACCTGAAGAAAAAATATAGCCGCCTAAAACCCAAAATACCTTTTTAAGCCATAATGATAATCCCGGGGTTCTATCTGTGATAGCTGGTATAGTTGAGCCAATATACCTGGCATCTTCAGGTAATAATGGTGGACGAAGAAAAATAAAATATATCCCCGTCATCATGATGATTACCCCAGCTAAAGTAAGCGCAACCACAGATGGCTTAAATTTCAGTGTATCGTTTTTTACTTTTGAATTTGATTCAAGTTGTTTCTTTGTATCAGTGAGCATATTTTTTAAACACCAGTTACAATACCAGTCTGCAAAAAGGAAAGAAAGAATCCGGAGGAACCAACCTTTCGGTTTTTCGTAAGTAATGGATAATTCTGCTACAGTTTCATTCACATTTTTAGTAAGAAGTAAATTCATCCTGTACCAGGAATAAATGATCATTTTTGCTTCGCCAATTGTTTCCCAAACCTTCACAACTCCTTCAATCCATTTGGTTACTTCAACAGTGAAGTCCATTTTCATTCCCATCATTGTTCCTGTCCATCGATACGTAGTACCTGGGCCAGTATGATTTGCCGTTAAATATTCCAGGTGTAGTTTGCTGCCCATCATCATTGCAGAAGATTTTGTCATGTGCATACCGGTAACACCAGGGTCATCGAGATAATGAAAGATTTTATCTGGAGAAGAATTATAAACTTCACTTCTTTTAATCGTTTTCATAAAACCACATTGACATATCCTACATTTTCATTCCCTCCATCGGGTTTGCACCTTTCTTAAATATATATTCACTATTGAGCAGGTAGGCTCCCCGAATTACCACAATATCACCAATGCTTAACCCTGCCTTGATTTCTATCCGGTCATCGCTTTCCAACCCTGTTTGTACCATAACTGATTTAAACGTTTTATCAGCTGTCTGGATCCAGACTGTTGCCCCTTTTCCATCCCGGATCACAGCATCAATTGGCAGTGACAAAGTTTTGCGTTGCGGACTTTTCAGTAATACATAAGCAGGCATACCTGGCTTTAACTGGTTACCGGGATTGGGAATTGATACACGAATCAGGTTGATCCTTGTGTCTGGGTTGATCTCTGGATTAACAAATTCGATCCTTCCCTTTATTTCCCTGCTATCAAAATCCGGAAGCTGTACGGTAGCTATGCTGTTCCTGTCTATTGCTGCCATTTGTGATGTATAAACCTGTGCCTCTGCCCAAAGGCTTGATAAATCTGCCAGCTTAACAATGGTGCCACCTTCCATTACATAATCGCCTTCCCGGATATCCAATGTGGTAATGTAACCAGCCGCGGTACTGTAGAATGTTGTTGTTGGGGTTGCCTTTTTATTTTTTGCAAGTTCCTGTATCTGACCTTGCGTCATGCCCCATAATAACAATTTGTTTTCCGCACTTTGCAAAAGCTGATCAAAGTCGATGATTGTTTCGGTGGCAAATACTTTCTTCTTATCCAGCATTAGTAAGTATTCTTGTTTAGCATTGTTCAATTCTTCACTGTATAATTCGTACAATGCAGAACCTTTTTTTACATAGTCGCCCAAGTTCCTGAAATATAATTTTTCTACCCTGCCCATTACCCTTGAACTGACTGAAGATGCTTTCATCTGGTCAAAATTCAATGTTGCAGTTAATAACAACTGATCACCAATTGTTCCGTTGCGGATCGTATCGGTCCGGATATTTCCTAACTGGATTTGTTGTTCACTTAATAATATTTCATCTTTATTTTCAGCACTGCTTTTTTTCACTTGCGTTAATTCCATGTGACAAATGGGACATTTGCCCGGTTTATACTCAATTACCTGGGGATCCATCGAGCAGGTGTAATAGATATCAGGGTCTTGCGTTTCTTTTTTGTTTTTGCAGGATGAAAAGAACAAAAAAGAAGTTGACAAAATAAGTATGTATCGCATCATCAGTTTTTTATTTTGATAAAACTTTCACTGTCCATTAAATATTGAGCATTCACTGCAACTGAATCTGTTTCATGGATACCACTCAGTATTTGAATATAATTTTTATGCGTAATGCCAGTATTTATTTTATGGGCTTTAAAGCCATTTCCTGTTTGTTGAAAAACCACTCTATCCAAACCTAACGATACAACTGCTTCTTTAGGTAACCAAAAAGCATCTCTGGCATTGCCAAATATGGTTGCCCTGATCTGGCTGCCGATGGGAATTTTCGCAACGCTGTTGTTGAAATAAACCCTTGCCGTCAGTGTTTTACTTTCTTTGCGATAAAAAGGTTCAATAAAATCAATAGAAGCTCTGAAATCTCTATCCGGTGCAGTTTCAGGGATTATCCTGACCACATTACCAGTTTTTACCAAACTCTGGTTCCCGGCATAAATATTCAGAATAGCCCAGGCCTGGTCCGGGTTGTACACAGTGAAAATGGACTGCCCTTTCTGTAAATACATTCCTTCTTTTAACGAAAGTTCTTCCGTGATGAGTGATATATCATTCATAGTGCCTGGCGCCGTGTTCATACTACCAGCCTTTGCTGCATCGTGGATATGGCCGCTGTAATTACTATACACGGCAATGGTTAATGATGGCTTTCCTGATAGTATAACCTGTTGTAACTGTTGATTGCTCATACCAAGCAGCAATAATTTTTCTTTCGCTGCCTGTATGAATGTTGTATTATCAGGATCGTTCTTTAAAAGAAATAA
>JANMLJ010000213.1:0-6245 GCA_031372465.1 Chitinophagaceae bacterium
ATTTATCAATCAGGGCCTGTGTGTATAGAAAAGAAGCAGGATTGCCTGTACGGTTTCTTTCGGCTGCATTGCTTAATTCCATATGGTCAACGGCAGATACTCTTTTCGGAATAGCGGTAGGATCCTGTTTAGTAATAAAATTGTTATACCCGATTTTTAAGCCTTTTTCTTTTCCTCTTTTCGTTGAAACCAATATAACTCCGTTAGCAGCACGCGATCCATAAATAGCAGTAGAAGCCGCATCTTTAAGTACACTGATTGTTTCAATAGCATTAGGATCAATAGCATCGAGACTTGATACCACTCCATCTACAAGAATTAATGGACTTTGTCCTGCATAGATAGAGCTTAAACCTCTGATCCTGATACTGGCACCATCAGCACCCGGGCGGCCAGATTGTTGCTGAACGGTAACTCCAGGTACCAATCCCTGTAAAAGATTACTGGAAGAAGCAACCTGCCTTTTGGTGATATCATCATTTTTTAATACAGCAACTGAACCTGTGATAGTGGTACGTTTTTGACGACCATAACCAACGACTACTACATCGGTCAGTGATTTTGACTGTACTTCCAATGAAACAGTCAATTCGCCACCATCAACCACTACTTCTTTTCCAGCATATCCTATACTGGAAAAAACCAATGTCTCTCCTTTGTTTACAGAAATGCTGAATACACCTGCAGAAGAAGTGGTGACAGCATTTTTTGAATTTTTTGCCTGAACAGATACGCCTTCCACACCGGCGCCTGTTGAAGCGTCTGTTACCTTACCGGTAATTTTAATTTGCTGTGCAAGCAAAAAGGAGCTTGCGGAAAAAAGCAGCATAAGCATAAGCAATAGCCTTTTCATATTTGTTGTTTTATGTTTAAAAAATAAAAGCCTTAGTTATAAAAATTTCCCAAATAATCTACTTGTTTTAAATGAAATGGATCAATTGATTTATCTATCAGTACTGAAAATTCAGCCCTGGTAATATTTCGTTCTTCCCGATAATTTTTCAAGCCCCACTTATTCCAGTTATTCTTAATCTGGATGTTTAACTTCTCCGGGTCAGCAAATGTCAACGAAATATTCCGCAGCTTATCTTTATACCGGGTACCCATCAACGAAATTATTTTCAGGGCATCTTTTATACGGATGAATTGGTTTTGCAAACCTGTTATTTCGCCAAATGGTTTCAGGTCCTCTATCAAAGTAGCCGTTACCACTGCAGAATCAGGATAAAACCAGGTTTGATTGGCCCATTTAAAAGGAATACCTGTGCCTTTTAGAATTCCTGTTGCCCCAATCCGCTGAATAGAGGAAAAATATGGATGAGTGATACCGGCGTCTCTATATGGCATAATGAGTGCACCGGACTTTACTAATTCGTCCTGAATATTTCTTATGTTTATAGCTCTTGCCTGTTTTTTCTTTAGAATGCAAAGAGCTGCGAGGGTTCCGGCAGCCTGTCCGGTAAGTAAAACAACAGGCTGCAATCTGGTGGTACCATTTACCACATTACTTACACTGATACTTTTGTCGCAAACAATTAATCCGTCAGTTGTTTCCGGAATTAAACTCCCAACAGGAATATTATAAGATGGAATGGGATAAAATTCAAGATGCTGTGGAGCCGCCGGATTTTTTTTGTGATGATGGTCTATAGGATAATCGCCCACAGAAATACCGGTTCTATAATAAGTATATTCAAAGGGCTTAGCAATATGATTGATGGTAAACCGTGTAATCCCTTTTACCCTTCTGCTTTCCCGGTAATAGGGCATAAGCGCCAGCTTATCTTTTGTTCCAAATTCATCTTCCACTAATCCAAGGTTTTTAAAACCTAGTTGTGTTTGTATAAAATAAACAAACCGTAATGTTTGTTGCTTTGCTTTCTCCAGTTCCTTTTCTCTTTGTGCCGGAGTGAGGGATATAATATTAAGATAAATATCATTACCTCTTCCCGGCCAGTTGATCATATATTTACCATTGGGCAATTTTGCATAGTCAAGCATTTTTTGTGCATCAACTGTTGGTGCTATAATTGATTTATCATTATAATAGTTTGTACAGGCCCCATCGAACTCCTGTGGAGAATAATTTGCCGGCAGGGATATGGTTTTGTCGGTACCAACTCCATAATTTTTGAGAATGGCTACATAAGTTAAATCCTGGATTAAATCATTCGTTTCCTTTACGCCCACATTCTCCCCTGTTTCAGTACCACTTTCCATACCACTATTAAAAGTAATTGCAGCTGATGCAATTACATCCCCCAATTCTGTAGCTTCTATCACCTGTTTTGCATAAACAGTGATCTTATTTTTGGTATTGGTATTGATGAAACTGGCCCCGATAACCTGATTCCCTTTTTTAATAACTGATGAAAAAAGATGATGGTAGTAAACCGATAATTTTTTCTCTTTTGCAGCCATTGATTTAAAAATACTGTTGGCAACTGCAGGCTCAAAATGTGTGTTACTGATCCAGCCGGTAGCTACCTTGTCTGCTCCGCCATACACTTTATAAATAGCATTTCTGAATTCATTCCAGATACCGGAAGGAAGATTATGATTACCATCAGTGGCTGATACACCGGCAGCGGATAACATACCTCCTAACCAGGGGCCTTCTTCCATTATAATAGTTTTTACACCCATTCTTGCACATTGAATACCAGCTGCCGTTCCACCTGTACCCCCACCTACCACCAACACTTCTGTATATAATACAGGTTGTGTGATAACAGTTTTTGTTATCAGCAACAGAAACAATAACATCAGTTGTTTTGGTTTCACTACTTTTTAAAAAAATTGATCAATCGTTTTTTTCCAATGTTTTCCATACCTGGTATAATGCACGGGGTATATGAAAACATCCTTTCCATTTACCGCCTTTAAGAGATAAAAGAACTTCTCCCCTTCTGTTTAAATAACCAAACCATTCACCATATTCTTTATCTCTGAAATTATTCCAGGTATAATTATGTATTATTTCAAACCATTTTGCACAGCGTTCGTCCCCTGTATATAAATATCCTTTTGCTAATGCTACTAATGCTTCTACATGAACCCACCATAGTTTCTGGTCCCATTCAAGCTGCTGGGTTGGATGACCTTTTCCATCAAGAAAATAAAAGATGCCACCATATTCTTTGTCCCAACCATATTCTATGGTATCGAGCATGATATTGCAGGCTTTTTTTATCAGGGCTTTGTCCTGCATCCTGTTCCCGAGATCCATAATAAACCACATGGCTTCAATAGCATGTCCGGGATTCAGCAAACGTCCTTCAAAACTGTCAGAGAAAGTTCCATCCTGGTTTACATTTTCCAGAATCAGCCCCAGCTGAGGTTGATAAAAAACATTCATTACTTCATGAATAACCGTAGGTATAAAACTGTTTACCCTGTCTGTACCAATGATATGTTCCAGTTCCAGGGAAAGATTGCAAAGAATCATTGGCAAAGCAAAATTCTTCAATGGACGTGTACCAGGAAAAGCCTTGTTATAAATATTCTTTGAATTATGTTGCCTTGTAAGGATATTCTCAAATGTATCGAGCGCTATTTTTTTATAAAGATCGTTGGGGCTTGCTTTGTCTAAGGCTGCAAAGGCCATTGTAGCAAAGCAATCACTGAAAATATTGTAAGGCTGTACCAAAGGTTTTCCTTCGGCTGTTAAAGAAAAATACCAGTTACCTTTTTCATCCCGGCCATATTTTTCCAGGAAGCTTGCTCCCAATTTGGCCATTTGCACCCATTCCTCTCTTGCTTCTACATTTTGGTACATATAACTGAAACACCAAGCCTCTCTCCCTTGCAACCAGATAAATTTATCCGTATCATATATTTTTCCTGTTCTGTCAAGACAGGTGAAGTACCCACCATTCACTTCATCTTTGCTATGCTTCAGCCAGAAAGGAAGAATGTTATGAATGAGTTCGTTTTTATACAACTCGCTATACTGTCTTATATCAAGGGTGTGTTCAATAGCAGTTTGACCGGCAATCATTAACCTGTATTTTTATTGTTTAAAATTAAAATACTAATCTTGCGTAAATATCATAATAAATATTATTAAAAAGCCATAACTTATTAATTTTTTTTATTTAGATATTTCTATTCGCCCTTTATTTCAGGAAAATTTGTAGCTTAGGAGCTATTATTAAAACAACACATTGAAAAATAAACTACCAAAGGCCCAGCATCTTTTTAACCTGTTTAGTATTGAAAATGTATCGGGGGTAGTATATAAAAATAAAGCACTTAAGCGGCTGATTATTAATTATATAGATATAAAAGGGAACACAACAATAACCGATCTGAGTAAAGAATTAAATACCAGTGTTCCTAAGATAACCAGCCTGATAAATGAGTTGATTGGCGAAGGATTATTAAAAGATAATGGCAAATTCGATTCTACCGGGGGCAGGCGGGCAAGTTTCTATGGCCTGGTAGCTGGTGCCTGTTATTTTATAGGGGTGGATGTTAAACGATTTTATATTAACATAGGATTACTTGATTTCAAAAAACATCTCGTAGTATTAAAAGAGAAAATTCCCTATAAACTTGAAAATTCACCAGAATCGCTTCAACAGTTAATGACCATTATTAAAGCATTTATTAAAGAACAAACAATAGCAAAAGATAAAATACTGGGTATTGGAATCAACCTAAGTGGTCGTATCAATAATACAACGGGTTATAGTTACAGCTATTTTCATTTTCACGAAGAGCCACTGGCCGCCATTATTCAGAAAGAAATTGGCATCCGGACTTTTTTAGAAAATGATTCCCGGGCAATGGCGTATGGTGAGTTTTGTTGTGGCGAAATAAACAATGCCCGTAATGTTTTATTTGTCAATATTGATTATGGAATAGGACTGGGTATTTTAATTGATGGAAAATTATATTATGGCAAATCCGGTTTTAGTGGTGAATTTGGTCATATCCCGTTTTTTGACAATGAAATATTATGTCATTGTGGTAAAAAAGGCTGTCTTGAAACAGAAGCTTCCGGTTTATCCCTGATACGAAAATTCAAAGAAAAGATTGAACAGGGATTTACTTCCTCTGCCATGAAAAAGAAAAAGGATATCAATGAAATTACTTTATTAGATATAATTGCTGCTGCCAAAAATGAAGATATGTTATGTATCGAAATACTTGCCGAGATCGGAGAAAAAATTGGCAAAGGGATTGCTTTACTGATCAATATTTTTAACCCTGAATTATTAATACTGGGGGGCACATTATCTGAAACGGGAGATTATCTCCGCCTTCCAATACGTAGTGCAGTCAATAAATATTCACTAAGCCTTGTAAATAATGATACACAATTAAAAACCTCAAAGCTGGGCGAAAAAACCGGTGTACTGGGTGCCTGCTTAATCACCAGGAATAAAGTGTTCTCCTTTTAATACGTTAGCGCAATAGATCATTCTTTCCTCCTTTTCAAACAATACCCCGGAAGTCCTTAGATATCGATTCCCCATATCCAATTGAATGGAGAATGTGGCCAACAATGGTTAGCATCAGCTATATTTTTATTTTCTAAGATCATTTTTGTTTTAACCTGAATAATTTTGTTTCGTGACTTTTTACATCCCCTTTCCATCCCACCCCGTTTCAAATTATTTTATGTTGCCACAAATCTTTTATTTCATATTTCGCTATCAATCCTACATCCTTAAAATCGATGTTGAATGATTGCGTAACATCACTCCGGTTTAAAATGGCAATTGCAAAATCTCCATTGGCCAATGGCTTTACAAACACATTCAATGTATCGTTCTTTATTTTTGGAAAAGCCTGAACACCCAAAATAATTCCAGGTCATCCAGCCCATGGGTGGTGTTGGAGCAAGCAGTTCTCCTTTGGCTGTTTTTACCTGCGCATAATTAAAAAAACTTTGCAAACAAAAAATAACAACAATAATCAATTTCCTCCTCATATATAAAAGCTATTTACTCCATCGTCTTAAATCCAGAAACAGCTGCAGCTTTCCCTGCAAAGAAATCAAATACCACCATTTCATTCTTCCCCTTCTTTAACCAGGATGCCGGGCAAAACAAACGCTGCTGTGGTCCGATATTCCAATAGCGACCAAGGTTATGACCATTTATATACAACATTCCTTTAGCATATTTACTCATATCAAAAAATGTATCACCTGTTTCGCTCAGATTAAATTCTCCTTTAAAAAAATTGCAGGGCATATCATCCTTAAATTTATTTTCGTTTAATGTTGGCCGTTG
>JANMLJ010000217.1:0-18390 GCA_031372465.1 Chitinophagaceae bacterium
GGTGGCAAAAGTAAATCCGCTGGGGGAGGTTACCGTTAAAGTAGCAACAGATGAAGTTGTTGAATTACATCCCTGTTTTATAATGCAACGGTATTTATTTCCACTCATCGGTATAGTTACTGCAGTAAGTGTTAGTGATGCAGTAGTCGCTGCCGGAACAACATCATTCCAGGTAGACCCACCATTCGTACTTACCTGCCAGGTATACACCAGGTTGGCTCCATTAATTGCCGGTGTAGCTGCAACAGAAAAAGTTGCATTCGTAGACGGGTTAACTGTTATATCTAAAGGTTGTGTAATAATAAACGCAGCTGGTGGAAGATCAAAAGCAGCCGTTTGATCTGTTAAGCTGTTCGAACTTCCTTGTATAGCACTATAACCCATGCCTCTCTTGGCAAAAGCCGTCCAGATTGCGCATTGATGACGACCCCCATACAAATTCATGTCGGCAGTTAGTATAGCATTTCTGGCATCCAAATAACCAGGGCTGCATGGTTGTAAACGCATACCCTCCATTACCAGTTTTAAGGAAATACTATTTCCTCCGTTATTGGCTAAAGAAAAATTATAAAGATTGGTATTGATACTATTTTCCTGAGCAATGATACCCCAGGTCATTTCCCAAAGTGCATTACACCATACCTCTCCGATATTATGCACTTCAATTCCATCACCAAATAACCAGGGGGATCCTGTAATTCCTAAATGAGCATAGGTTAATGGGTTTGTTACGATGTTTGTTGAATAAGGATAATTACGGATACCAAATCCGGTTGGAGCTTCTGCATTTGCATAAGTACCAACTGTTCTTGGAATGGTTCCACCAGTTAAGGCAGTGGTGGCCCAATTGGTTGTCAGCATCAACGCAAAATAATCACTCCAGCCTTCACCGCCCTTTTCAACATTCGAAAGACAGCTTACTGTGGCCGGGCCTCCGGTAAGACGATTGGAAATACCATGTGTATATTCATGCGTAACTACGCCGTTATCAAGATCTCCGTCCAACGGTGGATTATATCGAAGTGTTACATTAACATTATTAGCTAGCTGTGCAGCTAAAATAGCTCCATCTGCCTGTGAAATCAATATCGCAGGAATAGTGATTGTATTATCATCTCCAGCCATTGTGATATAACCAGGTACATTATTTACCATAATTACTCCAATAGCACCGGCATTTTGTGCCGTCAATACTTTTTGTGCGAAAGGACAGGTTCCTCTATTTATCATTACAATCTTACCTGTTAATGTATTAGCTGGTAGCACACAAGCATCGTGCGTAGTGCCTCCTGCATCATCATTATAATAAATCAACTGCCCCGTTCTTGGGCCGAGGTTTTCTAATTTATTGTTGATACTAAAGATGCTTTCAGTTGCAACATAATTACCCGCTATTGATGCCGGGCTATTAACTATAGCACTAGCAGGTGATGCGGCGTTGAAAAGATACATCCTCATCCGGGCAGTTCCGCCATCTGCGCCAACTGTAAAATTGGCATTATTGCCAATATGCCCGGAATTTCCGCTTTGCGCCAATGCCATCACCTGGTCGTTTCCTGCCCCACCCCGACCCTGGTTATTATTCTGAAAATTACCGGACACTTCATCAAAGCCATATTGATAAGTTATATCATGTACAATATTATTCCAGTAAAAAAGATTAGTTATTGCAAATTGCTGCATCGTGGGGTTTTTGCTCGGCTCTACAGTATAGTTGGGTGTAAAATTAAAATTCAACGGATCCGGTGAAGTAGAAGAAGTTGCCGGCAACCCTGTATTCAGATTTGTTGCCAACGTATCTTCCGTAGCATACACATTATTACCCCTTGAAATAATGTAATCAGTTGTGCCATTGCTATGCCAGCCTAGTGAAGTAGCATTTCCCGGAGCTGCTGTCCATGGATTGCTTCTTATTGCAGCAGCACCAAATGTAGGTGCTTCAATAGGAAAAGGAATTACGTTGTAATTAGCATTTGCAATTGCATTGGGGCTTCCGGCTTTTACTTCCAGACTATTTCTGCTTTGTAAGCCTACCCCTGTAAAGTTGTTGTTTATTCCTATTACCGGTTGTTTATTCGTTTGGGTATTTTCCTTTTTATGATGTGCTGTAAAATCTTCAAAAATCACCATATTGATTTTTTCTATCAACTTTCCATCCAATGCATCTATTCCAATATGCCAGATATCATCTTTTCCGTAAGGCCCTACCTGTATCCGCCATCCTAATTTTAATAGTACCAGGCTATCTTTTTCAATAGGATACCACAATAACTCAGCCGTTATATTTTCCGAAACTCCAACTGGTTTGCCAAAATTTATTATTCTTCCATTCTCCGTACTACTCATTGTAGTGGTGGGCGGAGCAGGTAATTTTTCTTCAGCAAAAGCTAAACGTACTGCATCGTATGCATTAACAGAAGGCACAAATGTATACCCTTTGGAAGCTTTATCTAAATCGCTGACAAGTACACCTGCATTAGACACCAGTTTTTCTCCTTTAAAAGCCAACACCTTCATCTTATTTAAAACAGGTATTCCCTTATAGGTTTGCTGAAGATATACCATGGTCATTCCGGTACCAGACACCATATAGGAACTTGAAACAGACAGATTAGTAAGATCATTATCGGAAAGTCCAATAATATCTTTGTTTTCTTTTACTAATTGAAAGGCTGCTGCCTTATTAAAACTATTGTCGTTCTGCCCCCATGATGCAATTGCCAAAAGGAATGAAAACGTACAAAAGAAAATTTTTTTCATACTAAAAATCGTTTGAATTAAAAACCTATCAACACTAATAAAAATACCGCTGCGATATTTCATGAGCTATAAGAATGGAACAGTGTAAAGTAATTAAAATGAAAAGAGTACCCAAACCATTCATCCTCTGCTAAAACTTTACAAGAATAGGCTACTTTTTATTTTTCAGCATAGAATTAATTCTATGTTTCAGGAAATCACCGCTATCATGCTGATTTCCACATTCACCATACGGGGAAGTGCTGAAACCTGTACCGTTTCCCTGGCGGGGAATTCCTTATCGAAGTACTTGCCGTACACTGCATTAACTTCCCCAAACTGCTTCATATCCGTTAAAAAGATGGTGGTTTTCACAACATGACTGAAATCTGCACCTGCTTCCTGCAAAATGGCTTTAAGATTATGCATAACCTGGTGCGTTTCATCCTGTATGTCTTTATTCCTTAATTCACCAGAAACAGGATCCAGGCAAACCTGTCCGGAGATAAATAGCATACCCTGTCCTGGTTTTTCGGGGTTACCCGTTAATATTGCCTGGTTATAAGGCCCGATAGGCGACGGGGCGTTTGCTGTAGTAATAATAGTTTTAGCCATAATTTGTTTTTATGAAAATCGATGAGACGAATTTAGCTTTATACGTTTTCTTTGCAAAAAAAGGTTTATGAAGCTGGTGGTACTATCAACGGAGGCATTACAAAAAGAACTGCTGACGCAGGGCGTCGGGAATGGTTTTGAACTAGAATGGCAATCGGACATCAAAAATATGGAGGAGGCTGATGTATATATTGATCTACTATTTACAAATTCTGCAGAAAGAATAGACAAATTGAAACAATTGCCCGCAGGACCCGCTGGGCACCCAGCTACTATTATTGTAAATGCTGTTAATACAACTTTAGATGAACTACCGGCCGGCTTTATCCGTTTTAATGGCTGGAATAGTTTTTTAAAAAATACATTACTGGAAGCAGCAGGTGCTGCTGCAGATAAAGAAAAGGCGGAGAATATTTTTTCCTGTTTTAATAAAAAAATAGAGTGGGTGCCAGATGTACCCGGATTTATAACCCCAAGAGTAATCTGTATGATCATTAATGAAGCTTATTTTACATTGGAAGAAAAAGTAAGTACAAAAGAAGAAATCGATACAGCCATGAAATTGGGTACCAATTATCCTTACGGCCCTTTTGAATGGGGCGCTATCATTGGTTTGAAAAATGTATATACTCTTTTAACAACACTGGCACCTGTAAATTCACGCTATACCCCATCCGCATTATTACAAAAAGAAGCACAATTATAAATGAGTTTGATTTTAAATATAGATACAGCGCTTGAATCTGCGTCTGTTTGCCTGGCAACTGGTAAAGAAATAATTGCATTGGACATCAATAAAAATCAAAAAGATCAGGCCGCCTGGTTGCATAAGGCAATAAATGAAATGCTGAAAAATAATAATTTTACTCCCAATCAACTAAGTGCTGTAGCCGTTAGTATTGGACCTGGTTCTTATACGGGCTTACGTGTAGGCTTAGCCGCTGCTAAAGGATTATGTTTTGCTTTACATATTCCTCTTATCGCTATCAGTACACTCAGGATGATGGCCTTTGCACTAAAAGATGAAGCCGTTTCACTTATTTGCCCGTTGATAGATGCCCGCAGAATGGAAGTGTTTGTAGCAGTTTACGATAAATCATTGCAGGAAAAAATTTCTGCACATGCATTAATTGTAAACAGTGCCAGTTTTGATTTTTTACTTTCTCATGACAAAATACTTTTTGGTGGAACCGGCAGCAATAAATTGCAACCATTAATTCTTCATTCAAATGCTTGTTTTAGCAATACAACCAGCAACGCATCTCATCTTGCCGAATTGTCACAGATTTGTTATATTAAAAAAGAATTTGCCGACCTGGCATACATAGAACCTCTCTATGTAAAAGATTTTAATTCATGACCTGTTAGTGTTGATTAAAATATCCTTCTTTAATTGTACTTTCAATTAATGTGACGGATTATTAACAATTAAAATTGCAAAAAACAATTTTACCGGAGTATTTTCGCTAATCACTTTAACTAGTAATCAATGAACAACTATTCGCTGCAACTGAATACTCCTTCCGAAAATGGCACTTCCGTAAAATTAGACCTGCATTTTATAAAAAAAGGTGCATTGGTACTAAGGGCTCTCAACCATAAGCTCCGTCAGCAAATTCTTAAACTGATTGACGAAAATGAGAAAATGACCGTAACAGATCTATATGTAAAACTCCGGTTGGAACAATCAGTAGCTTCCCAGCACCTGGCTATTTTACGTAAGGCCGGTTTTGTAAAAACTACCCGGGATGGTAAATTCATTTATTACTCAGTGAATGTTAGCAGAATGGAAGAGTTAAACAAATTTTTGGAAGAGTTGCTGAATTAACCCGTACCATTTTAATAAATATTCCTTCTGAATCTGAATAGACAGTTTGTTTATAATAATTTATTTTTGCCGGATGTCACTGTTAAAGCAAAAATAAATTACTGAACTATGTACATAAAACAATTATATACCGGCTGCCTGAGTGAAGCTGCTTATTATATAGAAAGCAATGGCGAATCTGCCATTATTGATCCCCTTAGAGATATTGCTATTTACCTGGAAATGGCGAATGAAAGAAAATCCCGGATCAAATATATATTTGAAACACATTTTCATGCTGATTTTGTAAGTGGTCACCTGGATCTGGAAAAAGCTACCGGCGCTCCTATCGTGTATGGTCCGGACACCAACACTAATTTTCCGGTGATAGTAGCAAAAGATGGAGAAAAATTCAATGTGGGTGAACTGACTATTGAAGTATTGCACACACCCGGACATACATTGGAATCTACCTGCTATTTATTAAAAGATGGAAGTGGAAAAAATTATTGTGTGTTCACCGGCGATACATTATTTGTAGGCGATGTAGGCCGTCCCGATCTGGCACAGAAAACAGCTGAGATCACCATGAAAGATTTAGCCGGGATGATGTATGATAGTATTCATAGCAAACTTGTCCCTTTAGCGGATGAGGTGATTGTTTATCCTGCACATGGCCCTGGTAGCTCCTGCGGAAAAAATTTAGGACCCAGTACGCATAGTACCATCGGTGAAGAGAAAAAAAGTAATTATGCGTTGCAAGCTACTTCTAAAGAAAATTTTATAAAAGAAGTAACGGATGGTATTCTTGCCCCCCCTTCTTATTTTCCTATCAATGCCAAAATAAATAAAGAAGGATATGATTCATTGGAAGATGTATTGGTACAGGGATTAAAAGCACTATCAATAGATGAATTCAGGCAACTGAAGATGGATGATATAATTATTTTAGATACGAGGCGGGCCGATATATTTACCCAGGGATTTGTACCAGGTTCTATTTCGATAGGTTTAGAAGGCCGTTTTGCAGAATGGGCAGGCAGCTTGTTACCATTTGACGCACCAATAGTGCTCATTACAGAAACCGGGCAAGAAAAAGAAACGATTGTCCGGATGGCAAGAGTTGGGTTTTCTACCGTAACCGGCTACCTCGATGGTGGTTATGAAACCTGGAAAAATGCAGGTCAGGAGATTGATATGATTATTGATATAGAAGCAGATGAGCTGATGATGGATATACCACATGATAAAAATTTAGTGGTTATAGATGTTCGACGTCCGACTGAATATGCTGATGGTCATCTGAAAGATGCAGTAAATCTTACGTTGAGTGAAATGACTGACCCGTTATCGATGGCCAACCTGGAAGATGAGCAAAATTTATATGTTCATTGTGCTGGTGGATATAGAAGTGTTATTGCTTCTTCCTTATTAAAACGACAAGGCTACCACAACCTGAGAAACGTAGCAGGGGGCTGGGGTAAAATTAAAGAACAGGAAAAAGCGGAAATAGTAAAAGAAACAAGTGTGTTGAATTGATTTTTAGCCACAGATGAACACAAATAAACTCAGATAGTAAAACTGCTTACGCAGTTTTTTCTTTTTGCCACAAACCCACACTAATTGACACGAAAATACAATTCATGATTAAGGATTTCCTTCGTATGGTTGTGTGAAAATTCGTGGCTAATATATTCATCTGTGTTTATTTGTGTTCATCTGTGGCCAAACACAAAAATAGCTGCGTTAGCAGCTAATCAATTTAATCATTTTAATCAACTATCCCGATAGCAATCGGGTTAATGATCATATTTTTGACTTCACCCATTCCTCTAATTCCGGTGAACTTTCTACACTTATGATTGCCGCATACCTTGATTGGGTGCCGTTATGTACACCTACATGCCACAATCGTTGCGAATCCACCAAAAAGTGAGAACCCTTTTGCATCGGTACTCTTGCTTCAGAATCTTTGATAGGTAAATTATTTTCATCGCTATCATACAATAACATATAACTGTCTGGGTTATCCGTAAGTTCTATCCACATCCTTACCACCCAACCTTCATCATCAGGATTAAGGCGATTATTGTCATCCCGATGCACAGATCGGATGGCCTGCTCATGTGTCTGCGGTTCTAAACGTATAATTCTTACCCGTCCAAAGTTGGCCGGTATGGATTTGATATATTTCATCAGCGTTGGTGCCAGATCAGCATTCGGTGTAAAAATGGCATCTTTATCTGTTTTACCATTTTCCCAAAAGCCCTTACACTCAATTGTTCCATCACAGGAGGCCAAAGGCGCAAAATTGGTATCGCCCCCGCTTTTCCAGTCCATATAAGTAAGGTTTTCCCACTCACTAACCGGGATGTTATCCAGGTTTAATGTTTTGAGAACAACATATCCTTTTTCTCCCATACTGGGCATCCGGTAATGGGGTGTATGTAAGGGGATTTTTACTGACCAATGTTCACTATGTGGCCAGAAAATAGCGGGAGTTGGTGATGACATATCTAATCTAATTGAATTAAAATAAAAAAAATATTCGAGCAACCACTAAAATAAGCAATATCAGATAAACAAAAGATGACTTTTCAATAAAGAAAATCAACAATGCTTTTGCCAACAAAAAGTTAACGCCCCCTTTTTTTCACCACTTGTCAGGTATTTGCTGCCATTCAGCCAAAAACAAATTTTTTAAGCGGTTCTTCCATTACTTTTAATCTACGAAAGTGTTAGTAGTTGTGCCGCGCACCAACATAAAAATTTTCATTTTTCAGCGTCATAACAAATTTTAGTATAGCCATGAAAATCAAAACCATTTTAGCCGTAGGGTCAATGCTATTGCTTTGCCTGAACAGTAATGCACAAATGCCGGAGCCAAAACAACTCCCGGCAAAAAGAACTTCTCAAACTGTAAAAATTGATGGTAACATAGACGATGTTGCCTGGAAAGACGCCACGATCGCTAGCAAATTCATTGAATTTCGCCCTAAAATTGGTGCTTTGGAAGACCCGGCCAGCAAGTCAGTAACCTACCTGATGTATGATAATGAAGGCATTTATTTTGGAGGTTATCTGTATGAGCGTACCAAAGACAGTATTGCATCAGAACTTACTGGTCGGGATGGTTTTGGCAATAATGATTTTATAGGAATCATCTTTGATACTTATAAAGATCATTTGAATGGTTTTGAATATTTTATTACACCGTTGAATGAACAGATGGATGCAAAACAGTCGTTGAATACAAATGGCAACGGTGAAGATTTTAGCTGGAATGCTGTTTGGCAAAGTGCGACAGTTATACATGAAGATGGTTGGTCTTTTGAAATGTTTATACCTTATTCAGCCATTCGTTTTGGCGATAAAAATGTGCAGGACTGGGGTTTGAATATTACCCGTCGTCGTCAAAAGACCGGGCAACAATATATGTGGAACCCAATTGATCCGAATATAAATGGATTTCTTACGCAGGAAGGTTATTGGAATGGTATCGCCAATATCAAACCACCTCTTCGTTTACAGTTTTCACCTTACTTATCTTTTTATGCAAACCATTTTCCTACTAAACAAAAAGACAAAAAGAACTGGACAAGTCAGATGAATGGTGGGATGGATGTAAAATATGGCCTCACTCCGGCATTCACACTTGATGTAACGTTGATTCCAGATTTTGGACAGGTTCAAAGTGATAACCAGGTACTCAATCTTTCCCCATTTGAAGTTCAGTTTAACGAAAACAGAAGTTTTTTTACAGAAGGCACTGAACTTTTTGGTAAAGGAAATCTATTCTATTCCCGCCGGATAGGTACTTCTACACCTATTCGGTATGGCGATGCATATAGTAAACTGGGAAACAATGAAGTTGTAATAAATAACCCCACTGAATCAAAACTAATTAATGCTTCAAAAATTTCCGGAAGAACTCAAAAAGGATTTGGTATTGGTTTTCTCAATGCCATTACTAAACCACAATTTGCCACTATTGAAAACAGTGTTACCAATGACCGGCGGAAAGTAGAAACAGATCCATTGACTAACTACAATGTTTTTGTAATAGACAAAACCCTGAAAAATAACTCCAGTATTTCGCTTATTAATACGAATGTATGGCGCAGTGGACGTGATTATGATGCTAATGTTACGGCAGGACTATTTGACTTTAATGACAAAAAAAATATGTGGAATATAGGTGCTAAAGCCGCCTTAAGTAACCTGGTTGGTTATGAAAAAAATGGCGAAACCAAAACAGGGTACAGCCAGCGATTATATATGGGTAAAACCAGTGGCCGGTTTAATTTTAATTTATGGCAGGAGCTAACCGATACAAAATTCAACAGTAATGACATCGGCTATTTCACCAATAATAATTTTCTGGATCATGGTATCTGGGTGGGTTATAAATGGACTGAACCAAAAGGGATCTATAACAGGATTAATATAAATGTCAATGCCCGGTATAGCAAACTTTTCAGCCCTATTAAAAATATTAACGAGGTGTACCAGCAATCGAATATCAATTTCAATTTCAACATGCAATCAAAAAAACTCTGGTGGATCGGAAGTTTTTCTTCAATAAATTTTCCACAAAATGACTTCTATGAACCAAGAAAAGAAGGATGGTTTTTTCAAAGAGGAGCCAGTTTTACGTTTGGAGGGTTTATTGAAAGCAATAGAGCTAAAAAATATTCTATCTCACCTGAAATTTTCACCAGAACTTTCTTTAACTTCTACAAAGGGTTTAGTTACCAGGTAAGCCTGCGGCAGAATTACCGGTTCAACAGCAAATTTTCTCTTTCACAACGATTGAGCTTTAATCCGCTTTTTAATAATATTGGGTACACCTACTCCGATAATAGTAATGTCATCATTTTTGCAAAAAGAAAAGTGAATTCTATCGAAAATATCATCAGTGCTAAATATAATTTTACCAATAAGATGGGCATCACTTTCCGGTCAAGACACTATGTAAGCATTGTTGACAATAAAGAATTTTTTACATTACGTAAAGACGGAAAACTGGATCCTAACAATTCTTTTAACCGGAATATGAACAAGAATGTCAATTTTTTTAATATTGACATGGTATACACCTGGCAATTTGCACCCGGTAGCTTCATCAATATTGTATGGAAAAACTCCACCTTTGATTTTACCAACCAGGTAGAAACAAATTATTTCAAAAATTTTGACAAGACATTGGAAGCAGACCAGAACAATAATATCTCTTTAAAATTTATTTACTTTCTCGATTATCTGCAATTAAAAAAGAAAAAGAAAATAAACTGATGAAAAGTGCAATTAAAGAATCCGTCTCATAAATAAAAAAATCGCGCAAAGCGCAACGACGCAAAGAAAATAACAATTAAAAATCAGTCCTTGCGACTTTGCGAGAAAATAATATTTAAACTATAAGAGACAGCCTCATTCAATAATAGAACCATATTCCGGCTTCCATTCCCATTTCCAGCGACGATGACTCCAAAGCCACATATCGGGATACTTTTTTATCACCTCTTCAAGATAAACTACAAATTTTTTTGTTAATTCCTGTTCCGTCATTGAATCATTTATATCAACGGGTGGCGAAAAGATGGCTTCATAATAACCCCGACGCGGCTTATGAATAAAAGCAAAGATAACAGCTGTGTTATTTTGCAGGGCAGCTTTTGCCGGGCCCTTTAAAAAGGGAGTAGGCTTACCAAAAAAATTGAACCACCATGCATTACCGGGATATCCCGGGCTTTGATCAGCCACCAATCCAAGAATATATTGTGTATCCTGATGAGGAAGAAAATCTTCCTTCATATGTGTTGCTCGTAAAAAAATGGCGCCATTGCGTGTCCGCGTATTGTAAAATAGCTTTTCCATTATTTTATTACCTAAAGGCATGTATACTGAAATCAATTTTAAGTCTGTGTTTTTCATCATAATCATGTTGCCCCATTCCCAGTTAAAATTGTGCCCCACATGTATCTGTACACTTTTACCATTATATTGAAATTGATTGAAGATGTCCCAATTGGCTTTAAATCTTTTTTCAAGTTCTTTTTCAGACACAGAGAGCATTTTGATAAACTCAATAAACATGTCAATAAGATTGTGATAGAATTTTTTGGCAATGGCTTTTCTTTCCTTTTCTGTTTTATCCGGAAAAGCAATCAGCAGATTATCCATCACAACATCTCTTCTGTATTTTAAAACATAAAAGACAAGACCATAAAATCCATCTGACAGAATGTATAATACCCTTAAAGGAAGAAGAGATAGCAGCCAGAGAAATCCGTAAACAACATAATACATAGTTTGCAAATATAAAAACTACAGCACAATGTTTTGAATAAGGTTGCTCTTGCCCGGGTAATCGGTATTAAAATGAAGGCCTCGGCTTTCCTTCCGGAAACCAGCTCCTTTTACAATCAAATAACCAACAGTTATCATATTACGCAGTTCAAGTAATTGAGGTGAAACGGAACTGCTTTCATATAATTGTTCTGTTTCTTCCCATAAAAGATCAAGCCGGCGCATGGCTCTTTGTAAGCGGATATCATTTCGAACAATACCCACATAGTCACTCATCACTAATTGCAGCTCTTTTAAACTCTGCGTGACAAGGATCATTTCTTTCGGCGCTGATGTTCCTTCTGCCTTCCAGTCCGGTAAATTTTTATTGATGGCAACTAAACCAGTTTTTTCTGTTACATCAAGAAAACAACGATGTGCAAACACCATCGCTTCAAGCAGTGAATTACTGGCCAGCCGGTTTGCCCCGTGAAGCCCCGTACTGGCACATTCACCACAGGCATATAAATTCCTTATTGAGCTTCTGCCCCATTCATCTGTTTTAATACCACCACAGCTGTAATGTGCAGCGGGGGCAACGGGTATCATGCTTTTAGAAATATCAATCCCAATGGACAAACATTTCTCATAGATATTCGGAAAATGCTCCACAAAATCTTCTGTTTTAAAGTGACGGCAATCCAACCACACATGTTCCGTGCCCGTTTTTTTCATCTCACTATCAATCGCCCTTGCTACTATATCTCTTGGCGCAAGATCTTTCCTGGAATCGTATTTTTCCATAAAAGCTTCTCCCATTTTATTCCGTAGAATACCGCCATCACCCCTTACCGCTTCGGTAATTAAAAATGCCTGCCCGCCCACACCAGGTTCATATAGAGCGGTTGGATGAAACTGGATAAACTCCATATTTTCAATTCGGCCTTTCGCCCTGTACACCATGGCTACTCCATCACCAGTAGCGATAGAAGGATTCGTAGTAGATCTATATACCTGCCCGTTACCACCAGTTGCCAGCAAAGTAATTTTTGCTGCTATTTTTTCAATCCGGTTGTTTTCAAGATTAAGTACATAGACTCCATAACACTCAATGTCCGGTGTTGACTTTGTAACCAGGTAACCAAGATGATGCTGCGTAATAATATCGATAACAAAACAATGTTTGATAAATTCAATATTCTTTTGTTGCGCTACTGCATCTATCAGTGCCCGCTCCATTTCCCTTCCTGTTACATCTTTATAATGCAGGATACGGAATTCAGAATGGCCACCTTCTTTTCCCCTTTTATAATCGCCATCTTTTTCTTTATCGAATTTGGCGCCCCAATCAATTATCTCCTGTACTCTTTCCGGGCCTTCCTTTACTACAATCTCCACCACATTTCTTTTGCATAAGCCATCACCGGCAATTAATGTGTCTTCAATATGCTTTTCAAAACTATCATTCTCCAGGTCATTCACTACGGCTATTCCTCCCTGCGCATACTTGGTATTCGTTTCATCAGCAGCAGCTTTTGTCATTACCAATACTTTCTTATCAGGAAATTCATTGGCCACTTTCAGTGCAAAAGTCAACCCTGCAATACCTGAACCTATCACTAAAAAATCTGTTTCTTGCATAATTATTTTTATAAATATTACCGCTTATCAATTGAAGTTAAATAACGGGAAGCACCTTCGATAATAAAAAGTTGAGCCAGACCATATGTCAGCATTATTAAAACTCCGGCTACTTCAACCGGTTGATAAAATTTATTAATCGCCAATATTGAATCAGAAATAACAAATAATAAAGCTCCGGTCATCATCCATATTCCGGCTATTTTATTTTTTATAAATAGCATGTGCATAGCCAGCATAAACATAAAACTGATCACAATACCATACACGAGCACCGGTATCCGCATCGCCAGTAAATAAGGTGATAGGAGAGAAATTAATGCCACATAATAAATTACTACAATCACCAGTAACCATGGATTACCTTTTATGTTTTCTTTTATTCTTACCTGGTGAAAGAAAATGATGTAAAAAATATGCGCAAGAAGAAATGCTGATAATCCAAGTAAAAAGAATATAGTGTTCTTTTCATCAAATAGCAGCAGGGTATCACCCAACAACGAAAAGAGTAATGCAGCAGCAATCCATTTACGCAGCCCTGTTGTTATATTGGCTGATTGCGCATCAAAATACCCGAAAAGTACAGGAATAATAAGTGGTTTAAAGATATACTGCAGTCCTTTATGCTGTAACAGAATACCCGTCATATCACCGATCAGCATAACAAAAAAGAGCAGTATCCAGTATTGTTTTTTCATGTGTACATTTTACGCCTCCACCCAGGCATCACTTTCTTTAATCAGTTCAATTAGTTCTTCTACTGCCCCTTCACTATTAATATTTCTCTTCATCACTTCTTTCCCTTTATATAATGTAATCTTTCCCGGTCCACTGCCTACATATCCAAAATCGGCATCAGCCATTTCTCCGGGTCCATTTACGATACAACCCATGATAGCAATCTTCACTCCTTTCAGGTGGTTGGTAACTGCCCTTATTTTCGCCGTTGTTTCCTGCAAATCAAATAATGTTCTTCCGCAGCTTGGGCAACTGATATATTCTGTTTTTGAAATTCTTGTTCGGGTAGCTTGCAAAATGCTGAATGCCGTATTATTGGTAAACTGGTAAATATCTTTTACTTCCAGGTAAGTTCTGCCTGTTGCTTTACTTTTTTCCAGTTGTGATTCTCCGCTGTATCCAAGGCATATACCATCGCCCATTCCTTCTAAAAATAAAGCGCCGGTTTCTGTAGCAAAATGGATCAGGTGTTCATCCGGTGTTTGCCAACTGCTATCGGTAATTAATACCACCGGATTTTTAATATTTCTGCTCATTAATTCAGCAAACATCCGACGAACTGATTGCATAGCATTGTTGTTCGTTGAACTAAGACAGATTACCACTGATGGGTCATTAGCCAGTTTATCAAGATAAACAGTACTATCAATACCGTCGATATAACAATCAATCATTACAAAATTCAGCTTATCACTTTTTATAGCCGTTTCTGTATAACCGCTGTCACTATAAATTGGAAAATATGCCTCACCCCAACCCTCTCCACTTTGTGGAGAGGGAGACTTCACAGACTCTGCCCATGCAGCAGGATATACAATCACTTTCAGTGTTCCAGGCAATGCAAATTCCAATAATTGATTACCAGTAAAAATATAATCGGCTGCCGCATCACCTATCGTCCATTTATCTGTTGCTTCATCATACGAATAGCCAATGCTTTGCAAATGAGTGGGGGTTATCTTATCAATCTTACTCAAATCTGCTATTACAACCGGCACCTGCTTTCCGCCAATATTATCAACTGCAAATGTTTCTCTTCTTTGATAGTGAAATGGAGAATAGGCTACCGGAACTCCGTTCCGGTTTTCATTTATAGGAACGATACCCTGATTTTTAGCCGGAACAGAGTTCCGGCTTCCGTAACGTTTCACCAGATCTTTACACACCGGTATTTCAAACTCTGGGTCTTCCGTTAATGATACTCTGATTGTATCGCCAATACCATCTTCCAATAATGTACCAATTCCAACGGCAGATTTTATTCTTCCATCTTCACCATCTCCCGCTTCTGTTACACCAAGATGCAGGGGATATATTTCTCCAAATTCATCAAACATTGTTTTGATCAGCAACCGGTAGGCCTGTACCATTACCTGCGGATTACTGCTCTTCATACTTAGAATAATATTGTGATAGGTCTCTGCTCTGGCAATTCGTAAAAACTCCATGGCACTTTCAACCATACCAATGGCTGTATCACCATAACGGCTCATGATCCTGTCACTTAATGAACCATGATTGGTACCAATTCGCATGGCAGTACCATATTCCCGGCAAATTTTTACTAAAGGTGTAAACCGCTCCCGGATCCTGTCGATTTCTTCCGCATATTCCGAATCGTTATATTCAATCTGCTCAAACTTCTTTTTGTCAACATAATTACCCGGATTTACCCGTACTTTCTCTACAATCCGCGCTGCTATTTCGGCCGCATTGGGGGTAAAGTGAATATCTGCAACAATAGGTGTGTTGTAGCCTCTTTTCCGAAGCTCGTTCTTAATATTCAGTAAATTCTCTGCTTCATTTTTAGAAGGGGCGGTGATTCGTATTAATTCAGAGCCGGCTTCAATACAACGGATACTTTGTTCAACCGTAGCGATAGTATCCATCGTATCGGTAGTTGTCATTGTCTGCACCCGGATGGGGTGACACCGGTTGCTATCAGGATTACCAAGCAGGAGATCGCCGATAGAAACCTCCCGGGTTATTAAACGTTTATAAGCTGTCAATGATTCGCAGTACAAATACATAGCTGCAAAACTAACAAAGAACGGGCAGCTATGTTTACCAATCTTTGGCTGGTGAACCTTCTTTTTTTGTCTTTTCCTTTTGTACTCTTTGTTGTACTTCTTTCTCCTTTTGCTGAAGTAATTTCAGCCGTTGTTCCACCTCTTTAGGATTCATTTTAGATGCTGGCTGCTCTTTTTGGTCTTCGCTTTTTTTCTTTTGCTGGTCATCTTCTTTCTTCTTTTCAGCATTTTTCTTTTTTAACTCAAGCAGGGCTTTTTGAAGATTTTCCCTGGCTTCTTTATCATCAGAATTATTACGAAGGGCGTTTTTGTATGCTTCAATACTCTGATCCAGGTTTTTTTGTTGCGTTAGTATTACTCCTTTATTGTAAAAAGCTTTAGAGCTTATTTCTTTATCCGTACTGCTGGTTGCTATTTCGGCAAAGATGATTGCGGCATCCGTCTTTTTATCAGATTGATAGAAAGCATTAGCCTGGTTAAATTTTGCCGTACTATTTGACGGGTCAGCTGTAATAGCTTTTGTATATTCCTCTGCTGCTTTTGCAAACTGATTTTTTTTATAATACCCATTACCTGTTTCTATCATCTTCATCACCTGCTTTTGCTGAGAAAATGAATACAAGGAAATAAGAAGGCAGGATATGGTTAGGATTTTCTTCATGCCGTTGCCATTTTCTTTCTTTCAGGAATAAAATTTTCCAGTAGCAACAATATAAACATGACAGCTGCAAACCAGACAAAAAATGTCTTGAAATTTAACTGCGAAACATCCCTAAACGTTTTTTTATCAATTTGCGCCAATTGTTTCGTCAAAACACGTACGGCATCATCACTATTCTGAAGCCGGATATAAACTCCATTTGTACCAGTGGCTATTTGTTGCAACACGTCTTCATTTAATTTAGAAATAATCGTATTCCCTGCTTCATCTTTTTTCAGACCCCCTGTTGCCGGGTCTGTAATAGTGGCACCTTCCGGTGAACCAATACCAATTGTATTGATCATTACTCCCTGCTCCGATAATTTTTTTGCTGTTTTTACGGCGTCTTCATCATGATCTTCGCCATCTGAAATAAGCACCACCGATTTAAACTTATTATCCAGGGCCTCAAAAGCATTAACACTACTGGTAAGTGCATTGCTAATGATTGTCCCTTGCTGTGGCACAGCATCAGCATTGGCCGATGATACATATAGTCTGGCTGCACCATGATCCGTTGTTAAGGGCATTTGCAGGTAGGCTTTCCCTGCAAAAAGAACCAGGGCAATCCTGTCATTGGGCATTTCATTTATCAGTTTGATTATAAACTGTTTTGCCCGTTCAAGACGGTTTGGGGCAAGGTCGGCTGCTAACATGCTTTTACTTACATCCAGTGCAATAGCAATATCAATCCCTTTTTTATTAACTGAATCAGATTCATCAGGTTTTCCGGGATTCATGACAGCAATAATTCCGCAAGCAAATGCCCCACAAATAACCAGGAATTTAATAAAAAATAAATGAGAAGAATAATTACTGATTAATGATTTAACCAGGTTTTCATCGCCAATTCTCAATGATACTTTCTTCTTCCATTGTAAAAGGCCAAGAAAAAGTAAAACCAATATAATAATACCAGCAAAAAGCCAACTATATTCTTTATGTTGAAACTGGAAACTCAATTTGAATAAAATATCTTTTACTGCTTAAATAAATTGCTTAAACAAATACTCCTTCATTTTAGCATTGAGCCAATGTTAAATTCTTTACATCTTTCCATTAAAAAAATCAAGATATTTTAGTATATCCTTTAGCATTTTTAAACTCACCTGATTCATATCAACATTTTTATCCGGCGATTCGATATTCAACACAAAAAAGTAAGGATGACTATTTTCTTCTACCCAACCAACAACCCATCCTAAAGCATGACCGTTTTCCCTAAAACCCCACCCGGTTTTATAACCTAACCGGTAATTGGTGTTGTTTTCAAAAAGCATTGCTTTTTTAACGGTCTCCTGGTATGATTTAAAGAAGGGGAGTTGATGAAAATATAATCTTTTTATTAACCCGAGTTCTTCATCAGGTTTTATTTTCAATGAATTATCCAACCAGAAAGAATCAATTGTTGTTTTTATTTTTTGTGATCCGTATTTTAAGCTGTCTAACCATAGTTGCATGGTATCCTTACCGATTCTTCTTGCCACTTCCTGAAAATAAGGAACAGCAGACACCCGGAATGCATTGTACATATTTAAGTCCTGGTTCCATTCATCCACATTTCTTTTTATACCATCCCATTTTATTACCATACTATCACTACTTATCTTTCCCGTTTGCAACCCTATTAGAGCATTCACAATTTTAAAAGTGGATGCAGGCAGGTAATTGCTATCGCGATAGCGACCAAGATTATGTACCGTAAACTTTCCGGTGCCATTATCCATCAATGCAAAACAGCCTTCCACCTTATTCTCCTCAAAGTATTTTTTAAGTTTTTTATCCTGTTTTACATTGTTCTGAGAGCAGGATTGTAAGATAATCAGCAATAA
>JANMLJ010000111.1:0-2896 GCA_031372465.1 Chitinophagaceae bacterium
AGATCTTTATGAAATGGCAAGTGATCATTTTCGTGGAAGAGAAGCAGGGACATTGGATGAACTAAAAGTCTCGATGTGGCTGGCAAATCAACTGCATGCCGTGGGCTTAAAACCTGCAGGTGATGATGGAACCTATTTTCAATTTTTTTCTTTGGTGAGAAACCGTATTTCCCCTGCCTCAACTGTTAGTATTGGCAATCAGTCATTCCAATTATGGAAAGACGTTCTGGTAGCACAAACAGCAATGGCTACTGTATCTGCTCCAATTGTTTATGTTGGCAAAGGAACAAAAGCTGATCTTGATAAAACGAATGTAAAGGGTAAGGCGGTTGCTATACTTGCTTCCCCCGAAGGCCTCAATCTCAATGTATCTTTATGGGAAAGACGTTACCCTGGCCTGGTTGCAACTAAATTCAGAAATGATCTCATCAACAGGGGTGCTGTTGCCATTATTTTTATTACAGATGATATTGCTGAGAAAAGCTGGAAAGAGGTGGAGCCGGCCATGAGCCGTGGATTGTACGATATTGAAGGCGGAGTAAACGCTTTTCCCATATCAAGAATCCCTGTTTTTTGGTTGCATGGTAACAATGGTGACCAGGTAAAAAAAGAAGGAGCAACATTAAATGCAACTATCAATGTTGAGCATTTTGAATATCCTTCCGTAAATATTATTGGAAAAATAGACGGCACAGATCCCCAACTCTCCAAAGAGTATGTGTTGTTCAGCGGACACCAGGATCATGATGGGGTAAGACTTGCATATGGAACTGATTCCATCTATAACGGTGCTGATGATAATGCAAGTGTTAGTGTTGCTTTGCTTGCTATTGCCCGGGCCTTTAAAAAAAATCCAGGTCGCCGTTCTGCCTTGTTTGTCTGGCATGGTGCAGAAGAACGGGGCTTACTGGGTTCCAAATGGTATTCAGCAAACCCAACAGTTCCAAAATCGTCTATTGTTGCGGTCTTGAATGGCGATATGATCGGCATGAATCATCCTGACAGTGCGGCTTTGCTTGGTTCGCAACTACCACATAAAAATTCCGGAGATCTTGTAAAGATGGCTATTGATGCAAATAATGAAGGCCCACGTTTTAGCGTGAATACTTTATGGGATAAAACAGATCATGTAGAAGGATTTTATTTTCGAAGCGATCATCTTCCCTATGCCCGTGCAGGGATACCTTCAATATTCTATACGTCTGTTCTTCATTCAATTTATCATACACCAATGGATGAGGCAAGCAGAATTAATTATCAAAAATTGAAAAGAATGACCGAATGGATGTACCGTACCGGATGGAAAGTGGCAATCGCTGATAAACGACCTGCTTTGGAAACAAATTTTAAATTAGAGAGATGAATAGTCCCGGCAAATAAAAATATTGCAAAATTTGAACCCACTTCCGTTAAAACTTTGGTGGGCAAGGGGGAACAAACTAATTAACTGTGTATGAAAAAAATAATTTTACTCCTGTATTTGATTCTTAGCATCAGTTATAGTAATGCCCAAACAGGTAACCGGGACAGCATTAAACAATTACTGCAAAAAGATACAGAAGATACAAGCCGTGTATTGCACTTAGCCGATTTGAGTTTTGAATACACCGAATCAAAACCGGATACAACTATGAAATTGGCTTTGCAGGCTTTGGAGCTTTCACGTCTTATTGGTTTTTTAAAGGGAGAAGCAGTAAGTCTAAATAGAGTTGGAAATGCTTATCATAGTTTAGGTAATTACCCCAAAGCAATGGAAGTTTTCTTACAAGCCTTACAAATCAATGAAAAGGTAAATAATCTAGATGGCAAACAAAAGAACCTTGGTAATATTGGCTTAATTTATAATGAACAGGAGGATTACAGGCAGGCCTTGAATTATTATTTTGAAGCCAAAACGTTAGCAGAGCAGCTAAATAATCAGCGTAGTCTTTCCATCGCTTGTACAAATATAGGAGAAGCATATCATCGCTTAAAAATTTACGATTCAGCAACGCAGTATGCACACCAAGCTAATGTTATTGCTTATAAAATTAATTACGTTAGATTGATTGGCAGTTCTTTACTTAGATTGGGGCGCATCCATTTTGAGTTAGGTCAAAATAATTCGGCATTGGAACATTATCGTTTAAGCATTCCTTATGCTATAGAATCTAAAAATGATTTAAGATTAAGTGAAACATTTTTAGACATCGCAAAACTGTTTGAAAAAATCAGTCAAAAAGACTCTATTCTTTTTTATGCAAGACAGTCTTTATTATTGGCTAAGAAAGATGGATTTCTTAAACAAGTTCGGGATGCAGGCAGGTTTTTATCTTCTTATTATCGGAATATGAGAATTCAGGATAGCGCCTATTTTTATCAGGATATTACCAAAGCTGCCAACGATTCTTTGTTCAGCCAGCAGAAACAAAGACAATTTCAAAGTCTTGGCTTTGATGAAAAATTAAGGCAGCAGGAAATAGCAGCAGCAGCATTAAAAGCAAAGGAAGAAAGAAACCACAATCTTCAATATGCTGCCATTGCAGTAGCTCTCATCACATTTATAATTCTATTCCTTGTCCTCAGCCGCAGCATTATTGTAAAACAAAAATTCATCGAGTTCTTTGCTATTCTTGGCTTGCTGGCAGTATTTGAATTTATCAACCTGTTTATTCACCCCTACCTGGCCCATGCAACCAATAATTCACCGGTGCTAATGCTGATTATATTGATTGCAATCGGTGCTCTGCTGATACCGCTTCATCATAAACTGGAAAAATGGATTACCAAAATAATGATTGAGAAGAATAAAAAGATAAGACTGGAGGCGGCAAGGAAAACCATTGCAAAGCTGGAAGGAGAATCACCCAAATAAGAAAACTTACCTTTTAGTAATGTACTATTTGTAACTTACCGT
>JANMLJ010000115.1:0-2014 GCA_031372465.1 Chitinophagaceae bacterium
GCCACTTTTTGTAAGTACATGGCTATGGCAGGCATTTCTTTTTTCACATATTCATGGTGAGTTGAAATGATGTGTTCTACCAACTGCGAAAGCGAAAGTTTGCCAAAATTGATAGTTACTTTAACAGTGCCTTGTTGATCAGATTTATTAAGTTCAGCAAGAATGTCGTCAACAGGTAATTCACTTTCTACACAAGCTTGTTGCAGGGTACGTTTTCCTTTGCAGCAAAAATCCAGGTGGTATTTTTCAAATACGGAAGCGGCCCGGTGATTGGAGTTGACGATCTGTGCCAGGCTTTTTGTCTTTAAGTCGTTCATGTTTTTTTTTTATAGTGAGATAAAATATTTACAAATCTTTTTTTCTGAACTTTCTTACGGCCAGCCACAATGGTAATATTATCCATAGCAACATGATACCGGTGGTAAAGAGAATTCCGGTACCGCTGCCAAAGAAATCTTTATACAAAGCACCGGTATATCCCATCAGCGCACTTACATCCATTTTCAGCATGATGAAAATTCGGCCAAGATCAATCGGGTTCAATGCGGAAAGTAAAAGGGTCAGTTTCTCCAGCGGATAATCACTAAAAGAGAATAATATCAGTAAAACAAGCCCGTCATAGATCAAAGCAAAATAAAACCAGAGGAGTAAGGCAAAACCAATTCCTCTTGCTTTATCTCTAGCCACTACTGCAGCAAGAAAAGCAATGGAAGCGAAAATCAGGGTTAGCGAAACACCGGTGAACAATAAGGCAAATCCGGTATCATTGGCTGCATAAAGAAGAACCGGAACACCCACTCCAATTAAAAATGCACTAAGTAATGAAATAGCAACTCCTGCAAATTCACTTAATAATATTCTTGTCCGGCTCATTGGTTGGGATGACATGAGTTCGATAAACTCATACGAATTATAATAATGTATGGTAGTAAACACAAGGCTGACCAACGGTAAAACAATCAGTACAATATTCAACAGGCTTAACATCGCCTTACTGCTGTTTTCTTCCATCTGGAACATGCTGATAGAAACGACAAAGAGAAATAAAGTATAAGCAAGGATGATTTTACTTCTCAGTATATCATACAACACATATTTTGAAAGCTTCATCATAACATTACCTCCTCCGAAGGAGTCCTTCGGACCTGCCCCTTCTCCGTCCCGATAGTTATCGGGAGAGAGGGGAGATTTTAACGTTAATAAATTTTTTTATCATTTTTTATTCCCAGCATTTTATCAATCCACTCGTTGCTGAATTGTTCGCCTTTCATAATTCTTGCAATAGCTTTCCCAAGCCTCAATTCGCCGGTTTCTTCCTGCAAGGTTTCAATGTCTTTGAAGAACTGCATCCTGCCTTCCTGCATATACATGATATGCGTGGTCAGTTCATCAAGGTCACTGAGGATATGCGACGTAATAAGAATGAGTTTATTTTTTTTCTTTTCTGCCAGAATTTTTTCTTTTAAAATTTCTGCTGACAAGGGATCAAGACCTGCTGTTGGTTCGTCAAGTATCAGGATAGCCGGATTAAAAAGAAAGGCTATAGCTGCACTAACTTTTTGCCGGGTACCTCCACTTAGCGTACGCATTGGTTTTTCAAAAATTTTTTCCAGCTCAAATTGGTTGACCAGAGTTTTATCCAACTTTTCTTCCCCGATATGGCGGATGTTTTGCAGCATCTTAAATAACTGCCCTATTTTCATATTATCCGGGTAGCGGCCTATCTGTGGCATATAACCGATTTTTTCCCGGTAAGATGGATCTCCATTTATCAGTTGATTATCCACTAAAATTTTTCCGTTATCAGGCCTTACCATGCCGAGAATACATTTGATCAGGGTGGTTTTACCGGAACCATTTGGCCCGATCAGTGAAACTACCTGTCCCGGTAAGAATGACGCTGAAATGTCATTCAGCACCTGAAGTTTCCGGAAACGTTTATTAATATTTTCAATACGAATCATAATGCCAGCGATTTCATTAAAGGTTTATTATCTATAAGATTTTCAGGGGT
>JANMLJ010000278.1:0-7362 GCA_031372465.1 Chitinophagaceae bacterium
GGTTCAAAAGACGGCGGCTATTATGGAACATATGGCACTATTGGAGTTCCATTAAGTACTAATCTTCCTCCAGGAAGACAGAGTTTAATGCTCTGGAATATTGGTAATAAAATTTATATGTTCGGTGGAACGACATTAGACTATTTTAATGACCTGTGGGAATATGATCTTACAACTAATAACTGGACATGGCTGAAAGGATCAAATGTTGTGAATCAAAGTGGCAACTATGGAACTAAAGGAGTTTCTGCTGCAACAAATACACCCGGTGCAAGATGGCTTGCTTCTACATTTACTTACAATAATAAAATTTACCTACACGGTGGAAATGGATATAACAGTGGAGCAACAAGAGGAGAATTGAATGACCTATGGGAGTATGATCCTGCTACCAATAACTGGACATGGCTAAGCGGCAATGATGCAATCAATAGTTTAGGTATCTATGGTACAATTGCGGTGCCTTCAGCAACCAACTTACCGGGTGCAAGAGAATCCGGTCAGATGCAGGTTATTAATAACAAAGTATACTTATTTGGTGGTAGAGGTTTCCCTGTATCCGGAGGATTCAGCAATTTGAATGATATGTGGGAATATGATCCAACAACAAATACATGGACATGGATAAAAGGACCTAACACAGGTAGTAGTGCTGGAGTGCCTGGTTCATATGGAATTGAAAATGCTGCCAACAATCCTTCAGCACGGTACTATGAAACAAGCTGGACGCTGAATAATAAATTTTATGTATTCAGCGGCACACCCTTTGGCCCTGAGTATAATGATGTATGGGAATATAATCCTGCTACCAACAATTGGAGATATATTCATGGAAAGGGAAATGTAGGCGGGACACCGGGTAATTATGGTTTACAGGGCATTGCCAACCATAACAATCTTCCAACACAACGTTGGCAAAGTACAGCTGCTGCCGCTGGTGGAAATGCCTACATATTTGGGGGTTTAGGTGCTTATGCTAATAACACGTCTGCAACTTCAAATCAATATCTGGGTGATTTGTGGAAATGGGCACCCGGCCCGGCAGGACCATTTACTTATGGCTCTAATCAGAAAATTTATGTAAATGATAATATCCTTACAGGGGATACTTATACAACTGCTATTGGAAATAATTTGAATACAGGTAATCCTTCTGCCCCATTATCAACACTTGACTTTGCAGTTTCAGTAGCACAACCCGGCGATACAATTTTTGTAGATGCAGGAACGTATGCAGCAAGTAATTTTGGAGTAGGCAATGGGATTACAGTATTAGGTCCGAACTACAACATCTCTCCAAACAACCCTCTTGATAAATTATTGACTAATCCTGCAAGAAATGCAGAAGCTACCATCAGTGGAGCAACCATAACAATTGCAGGCAATAATATCTCTTTTGAAGGATTGACTTTTGACCCTGGTAATAAATCAATTTTTGTATTGAGTAATACCAGCATAACCAATAATGATTTCAGGAACTTCAGTTTCAAAAAAAATAAATTACTAATTAATTCTACAAGTGTGCAATTTTCACTGGTGGGAAAATTTGTTACAAGCCCTGCCATGCCTGTTACTTCTGGATACACATTTACAGATAACCGGTTCGAAAAAAATGATGCAGGTTTTGGGCAAACGATACAATTGAGTTATTTAAAAAAAATCAATATCGACAATAACTCATTTGTAGTAGCTGGAACAACACCCAGAACACAATTGCCGGTATATTTAGGAACTAACGGACTTGTGGATAGTGTTACATACTCCAATAATATAGTTGATAAAGGCTGGTATAATCTTTTGGGGCTAAGAATTGCTATTGCGACGATTTCTGGTAATAAATTTTATAACTCTACATTCGGAATGCAGCTTAATAATACTATTGCCGAATCATCAAACATTGAAATTCTCAATAATTATATTGAGACTAACCTTGTAGGATCAGGGGTAATAACATATACCAGAACTGGCGGTACTGCAGGATGCAGCTCAACTGTTGTTAAACTTGAGAATAATACTATTAACATAAACGCTACTGGTAATGCGCAGGGTATAATTGTCGGTTTCAATGCCAGCACTATACTAAATCCATCAGTAATTATCCGTGGTAATCATATAAATCATACAGGAGATTATAGTCTTATCTCAAGTTCAAATATTTACGGGATAAGAGTAAATGGAAAACTTACCAATGCAATCATTGAAAAAAATGAAATAAACTTCACTGGCACAAACCCATTGCCCCCTTTAGTATCTCCTAATCCACAACTTGTCTATTCTGGAATTTTTTTAATGACTGATGGTGGATCCTCTGGAACAATTCCTGCTGATGCTTTAATAACTATTCAGCAAAATAAAATAAGCGGTTATAAACAATCTGTTTCGATTTATGACGCTACTTCTTCCCCCAATGCATTCGTAGGTTATGGTAATTTACCTGGAGGTGCTACTGTCAATATCCAAAACAATAGTTTTACCGGCGATTCCATTTCGATTAACAACGGAACCACCAGCCAATCTGTAAATGCAAGCTGCAACTGGTATGGCGGAGTATTGCCTAGTTATATACTATCAAAAATAACTTCCGGAACAGTTAATTTTGTTCCCTGGCTTACTAATGGCACTGATGATGATTTGATTACAACAGGATTTCAACCCGTAACAGCAAGTTGCAATGGTGTCTATCCACATTTACTTTATGTGAATGATAATGACATTACTTTAACTGGTGATGTGTTTACAAGTGCTGTTGGTAATAATGCTAATGACGGCACTCCTTCAAGTCCATTAGCAACTCTTAATTTTGCAGTTTCAGTAGCACAACCCGGCGATATCATTTATGTAGATGCGGGAACTTATTTGACACCAAATCTCAGTATTACTAAATCAATTACAATTTTAGGTACCAATTACAATGCATCGCCCAATAATCCTGCTGACAGGTTAGCAATTAATCCAGTAAGAAATACTGATGCAATGATTACTGGTTCAACCTTTACAATCGCCAGTAATGATGTACGCATTGAAGGATTAAAATTTACACCAGGATCAAAATCACAGGTAACCATGTCACCCACTGGTGTAAATAATTTTACATTTAAAAGGAACTTCTCAATAATTACTTTCGGCGGTTTCCTAAATCTCAATGGCCCTTCATCAATCACTTTTGGCCAGCCTTCTGCTTTTGGAAATTATCTAATTGAAGACAACAGGTTTGAAAGCCAGGTTACGTCAGTTAGTACTTGTATTGCAATTGGCGCTTTAAATGATGTATCAGTTAATAATAATACATTCTTTACTCCTGCAACTTCTGTGCAAAGAATGCTTACAGGTTGTATACCTGGAAGCGGCGGCCTTACTGTAAATTTAATTTATTCGAATAATATATCAAATGCCGCAAGAAATGAGTTGTTCTCCGCTGGGCCCATTGCATCAGCAAGAATAGAAAATAACATCTCATTAAATGGTCAGCGGTCGATACTTATCCAAATTAGTAGTAATTCAAATAGTTCTGATATAATGATCAGAAATAATTATATTGAAAATAATTTTGCAGAGATTTCGCCCATTCGATATACACGTGGTGGCACTGCATTACCAGGTGCCTTGGCAAACCTTTTAATAGAAAATAATACGATCATTCAAAACTCAACAGGGAGAACCTCCATTCCTGATGGGATTTCGATAGTAAATTCCTTTACTGGCGGAAACGCTTCAACAACCATTCGCCGAAACAAAATCAGTTTTACCGGCGATTATAGTTTGTTCACAAGTTCCAATGTTTTTGGAATTAACGTTAATGGCAATTGGCAAAACATAAACGTTGAAGAAAACGAAATAGCATTCAACGGAACAAATCTCACAAATGCAATTCCTCCTTCGGGTCAATCGTCATCTGGTATTAGCATTTCATCTGACAACGGATCATTTACTATCCCAGCCAACGCTGTAGTAAACATCGCTGGCAATAAAATAAACGGCTTTAGAAATTCTATTGCTTTTTATGACAATAGTAATCTGGCTCCAAATACCTACGTTGGTTATGGCAACCTGCCAGCAGGTGTAAATGCAACTATCAACAATAACAGTTTTACCGGTGATGTACTTTCCATCAACAACGGCACCACCAGCCAAACTGTCAATGCCAACTGCAACTGGTATGGTGTCACTTCATCACAAGCCGTTTTAAATAAAATAACACCCACTACAGTCAATCATTCACCCTGGTTAACAAACGGCTTAGACAGTGATGTTCCAACCGTTGGCTTTCAACCCTTAACAAATGTATGTAATGGAATACCTGTTACTGTTGCATTAAATGCATCAGCAAATGTTACCTGCAACGGAGCTAATAACGGATCTATCAATGTAACAGTTACTAATGGTCTTGCACCTTACACATTTGCATGGACAATGGATGAAAATATCGGATTCAGTTCCTCCGTTGAAGACCCAACTAATCTTTCACCCGGTACTTATAATTTAACAGTGACGGATGCTAATGGTTCAACAGTTTCATTATCCGCAGTATCTATTAACGAACCAGATCTATTAACAGCAACTGCCAATGGCACAAACAATATATGTTATAGTGCCTCAATAGGTACAGCAACCGTTACACCAACTGGTGGTACAACTCCTTATACTTTCCTTTGGAGTAATGCTGAAACAACAGAAGATATCACTGGTCTTGCAGCAGGAATTTATTCTGTTACAGTAACAGATGCTAATGGATGTACTGTTATTGCCAATTATGAAGTAACTCAACCAACGCTTTTAACAGCCCTTGCAACAGGCACTTCAACCTCATGTGCCAATAGTGCAACAGTAACTGCAAGTGGTGGTACAGGTGCATATACTTATCTATGGAGTAATGGTGCCAACACACAATCTATTAGCAGTTTACTTGCCGGTACATATTCCGTAACTGTGACAGATGCAAACGGATGTATGACAAGTTCAGGTTGCACAGTTACCGCCAATGAAGCATTTAATCCTTCGGCTTCCGGTACAGATGTTAGTTGTTATGGCGCATCAAACGGAAGCATTACGGTAACTAATGTAAATGCAACCGCTCCATTCCAGTTTAGCATTAATGGAGTAAATTTCTTACCAGGTGTATTGCCATACACTTTCAGTAACCTGGCAGCCGGCACTTATACCGTTTCTGTAAAAGATGCAAATGGCTGTACAGGATTTGTTTCAAAAACAATTAACCAGCCGCCATTGCTGTCAGTTGTTTTAAATAATGTACAAAGCACTTGTTATGGCCAGAGCACCGGCGCTATCAGTGTAACTGCATCAGGTGGCACTGGCGGTTTAAGTTATAGCTGGACTAGCCCGAATGGATTTACTTCATCACAGAAAAACATTGTTAACCTGGCAGCTGGCAATTACTCAATTACTGTTACTGATAACAACGGATGTACAGCTATACTGAATGCAGCAGTGCCTTCATTCAATGAAATAACAGTAAACGCAACTGTTACCAATGTGTTGTGCAGGGGAACATTAACCGGTGCTATTAATCTCTCCGTTTCCGGCGGAAGCAACAGCGGCTTTACATACAGTTGGACTGGAAATACTACTTCCACAAATGAGGATATATCCAATCTTGCTGCGGGCAATAATTATAATGTGGCAATTACAGATATCGGAAGCGGATGTGTGGTAACAAGATCTTATGTTGTAACACAACCTGCAATTAACCTGAGTTTGACAACAACTAAAACAAATGCAACAGGATGTAACAGTATGGGAACAATTACAGCAACCGGTGCAGGAGGCACTCCACCATACCAATACAGTATAAATGGTGTTGATTACCAGGCTGCCGGATCATTCACCTCACTGAATGGCGGTACTTATACTGTTTGGGTAAAAGATGCCAATGGTTGTACTATTACAAAAGTGGTATCCATTACCGATAACGGCAGTGATCTGTATGAAAGCAACAACAGTAAAAACCAATCTAAAGTGATTAGTATTGGAACTGCGATCAATGCCCGTATTGCCCTGGTCACTGATGTAGCCGACTGGTTTAAGTTCACTACTCCTGCAGGGGTTGGCAATTTTCGATTATATTTTAATCACCCTTCAGTCAGTTACGTATTTAATATGTATGCAACCGGCAACAATACACCGGCGCTGGTACCTGTGAGTACCACTCCCATTTCAAAAGACTATGTGTTAGCAGGCAGTACCACTTATTATATCAGTATCACCGGCGGATTGTCGTTTACCTGTTACCAGCTTTCAGTCAATCCTGTAGTGGCGTCAAGAACAGGAAATGGAAACCTCTATACTGAAAAGAGCAAGCCAGCATTACACGTAACAGATATTTTAATAGCAAGAGTATACCCCAATCCTCACCTGGGAAATTTTACTTTGCAAATTGAATCGCCGGAAGATGGAATGGCAACTATCGAATTGTTTAACAGTATAGGTCAAATAGTAATTGAAAGAAAAAGTGCAGTAACAAAAGGGAAAGGCAATTCAATACAATTTAATAATGTCAGGGAAGCTATATTGCATTACAGAGTAAAAATAGATAGGCAGATAGTAAATGGAAAAATTATTGGCCAGCATTAAATTTTTAACTATCCAACATAACCCCCGCTCCTTTTCTTAGCGGCGGTTATGTTAACAACAGTAGTACCAACCCGGTTTTATATAAAAAAAATAATTTGTATTGAAAACTGGTACTATTAGTCTAATTTTTACTTTGTGAATTACCAGACCGTGTTTTCCTCCTTTGAATTCCCATCTTTTCCCCTTTGAAAGTCACCCGTTGTTTTGATCAGGTTGTAAAAACATATCGTGTGCGGAATGCTTATGACGGAGAATAAAATATTTTTATTTACTATCCTTACTTTGTAAAACCAATCGAATTTGTAAATAAATAGTAGTTGTATAAAACAGTATTTCAAAAATCATAAACAAGCTTTTATGAAAATAGTATACACTCTTTTCTTTCTTATTCTGGCGATAGCGAGTTCATCTCAGGAGTTGCCTGTTGACGCAAATACATTATTGCTATTGCATTTTAATAATACTGTAAATGGGGCGGCAGGCGAAACACCATTGAATGCTTCTGGGCTAACATATGCACCTGGCCGTTTTGGGCAGGCTCTCCAATGCAATGCAAATACAGTATTAAATTTTGATACTACACAAAATATAAATACAAAACAAGGTACGGTTGAGTTTTGGGTAAAACCGGAAAACTACACTGGAGACGGATATATATTAGATATGCGTACTACTAACGGAATGACTATCGCAGTAGGTTTCTATACCGGAATTTATATTAATACACTCCCAGCCAATCCCAACCGACAGCCTCTTCCGCGAGCACGAGCGCGC
>JANMLJ010000284.1:0-1534 GCA_031372465.1 Chitinophagaceae bacterium
GGTAGCGTATCCGTCAAATAGTTTAAAATAAAGTTCTTCAATTTTAATAAACTCGGGCCTGGTTAAAGCGTATTCATTGTTAAGTTTGTTTAATTTTTTACCATATTCATTAATAAGTTGCGCAATATTGTTACCCATTAAACGGAGATTGCCCGAGCTTTTTAGTTGTTCAATAGTCGTATTTTCAGAGGCATATAAATTTATTCCAGTAGTATAAGAGGCATAATAATAGAGCATGCCGGTGGAAATATTACGTTGTACTCTTTCAGTGCCCAGCAGGCAAAAACTATCCAGCTTTTCTACCGTGTAATTAATATACTGAATTGTTCTGTTAATGCCGGCAGTATCTTTTTTTAATTCTTCATACAGAGTGGCCGCATAGACTTTTGCCCGCTGATGTTCTACCATATGCTCCCGTTGATTTTCTGCCAGAAAGCCGGTGAACACCGCGAGGAACAACATTAAAAACTCCCAGAGATAATGAGTCCATTTTTTTCTGTGTCCAGAGCCTGTCGAAGGATGTGAATGTGCATGTACTTCCATAAAATTTATTTCAGGTGATAGGTCTTTCTTAATTCATCAATCAGTTCTAATGCCCATTTCTCATGTATTTCGATTCCATCCATCTCAATTTCCTGTCTTCTCCTCGTCACATAAATAATATTCTTCCATTTATTTATGGACTCTCTATCTGGTTCACTAATAAAAACAGATCCTTCTTTAAATGATTCTTTCTTCTTTAATGCAATTGTAAAATCTGTATTTAGTGTATTAATTATGAAGGGTGTGATAATATTATCAAAGAAAGCCAAATATTCATCTTTTTGCAGAAGCAGCCTTTTTGCATTGGCTTCATATCTGGTCAGCATACTAATAAGGTCGTATTTAAAATAACGAAGAGCTCCGGAGTTTTTCATCTGTTCATAGTTTCCCATTTGCGGGTCAAAAAAATTGAACTCAAAAAGTCCTTCAACACCTATTGTTTGTAAAACCGTATCGTTTTGAAAAGAACGGGGCCTTTTTAATTCAGAAAGTACAATATTGGCAGACTTAAAAAAGCCTTCAATAGTTTTTTTATTCAGATGTATTTCTGCGGTATCACCCCGAAGATCTTCAATAAGAGCAGCGGCAAATTTTTTTGCCCGTTGACTTTCCATAAAATGCTCCCGCTGGTTCTCTGCCAAAAATCCACAGAATACAGCGAGAAACAACATTAAAAACTCCCAGAAATAATGAGTCCATTTTTTACGTGGCGTGTGTGAGTGTGCATGTACTTCCATAAATTAAATTCAGGTTTATCAGCCATACATTGATTGCCTATTCTTTTTTCCTTACAAAATCCGTTAAAAGATCTCCAAACGGTTTGGTGCTGATCCGGTCAATTTCTCCTTTGCTATTGGTTAAAAAATTCAAGGTAAAATCTGGCGTATCTGTTCCTTTTTCATTGGTGGCAAACTGGTCGTAATGAAAATGCTCCAGTACCGAATGCTGACTGCGAAAATTTAAAACCAGTTTATTATTTTCCAGCTCAATT
>JANMLJ010000285.1:0-2353 GCA_031372465.1 Chitinophagaceae bacterium
CTTGTCGTAACTGCCAAAATCTTTTTCAATACTTTTTAACAGCAATCCTTTGGGATCTGTCTTTTTATTGGAAAGATTCGTCCAGAAAATACTGTGCAGGATGTGAGAAGAGAAATGCAGCGATAATTTCTTTGTCCAGTAGTCTACCGTTTCAAAATTATTTTCCTGTATGGCTTTTTGTATCATCTGTAAATCCTTATTGGCTGCCTTTACCGCACCACCATGATGAAAATTATAATGCAGGTTCAGTGTTTCTGCATCCATATGTGGCTCTAAATTAGTATAGGCATACGGCAAGGTCTGCAATGCATAGTTGCCGTCTGCATCTGTTAGTTTATCGATACTATTATCAATGCCCTGCGCAAAAATATCATTGCGGTTAAAAAGTAGAGCGGCGCCAGTTAGTGCACCACCTTTTATAAATTGATTTCTGTCCATATTAGAATAGTTTTAAAAAGTAAAACGCCAAACCAATTTACCGATTCCGGATGAAACATCGGGTTTTAAATAATCAATCTGTTTTATTTGTTCATAACCACGGTTGTAAACAAAATAAAAATCAGTACCAATCTTAGGTATCCAGTGCAGCCTGAAGTTGCCAAACAAAACTTCCTCCAGTGAATTCCATTGAACGAATAAAGATAGATCGAGTTTTGTGGTAAAAGCGTAATTGATGTATTGTGCCAGTTCGTTTGTTATTACCTTTCCCTGTGGTAAATTCACTTTATTATTTGTATATACCGTTTCAAAATATAAATGAAAGCTGGCATTAATTCCCATTTGCGCCTCCCAGGTATTTATTCTGCCGGTATAAAAAGTTCCCCATTTATATTTCATAGCTACCCAAAATGGTTTGGCAGTAAACGTTTCCACCTGCAGTTCATTCCGGTGCATCCAGTATTTACCAGTAGGGATTTTTATCTGATCAGTGAGATCGAATGGTGCATCCAGCCTGTCATAGAATTGTTGCAGATTCCATTCAAAAGTTTCACCACTTTTTAAAATAAAGCCCAGTGGCCTGGTTTCATTACTAAACGATTCAAATTCTCCGGTACTATGTGTGCGGTAATATTGAAATGACCAGGGCTTGAATTGCATTTTTCGTACCCCCCAATTTGTAAATACCCGTGGCGTGTACCTGAAGTTCCAGGTCAGGTTATCAAAGTTGGTCCTTTGCAAAAAACCTAACTCAGGATTAAAATTCGCCTGTACACTGCTGATACCAATAAAATTATCGATCAGGTCATTTGGGTAGTCAATAAAAAAAAGGTATGCAATTGCCTGATTGCCGGTCTTTCCTTTATCAAAACTTTTTGTTGCTACTCCCGTTACTACCAGGTTTTTATTTTTCAGAAATTTTGAAGTGGTAAAACTCCCATCTATCCCGGCCACCTGGTTGCTGATAGTGCTGTTATTTTTTGAAGTAATTATTGCTCCGATATAAGACTGGTTGCCAATATCCCGTTTATAGCGAAAAACAGTATTATTGGTAGCCCGCACATTATTTTTCTTCCCTGTCTCAATATTCAAAAAACCGATATTATTTTTTCCAATTTTTCCAAACACCCTGGCTCCCGCCGTTACCGGCACGGTTTCAAATGATTCAATCCCTATTCTTCTGGTATAAAAGACCTGGTTATTAGCTCCCAGCCCAAACTGGTAATTCTGATAGCCTTCTAAAAAGAATTCCCTTTTTTCCGGGTAGTACAAATTAAAACGGGTAAGATTAACCGCAATTCGGTCAGCTTCTACCTGGGCAAAATCTGTATTAGTAGTAAGATTAAGTTTTAAAGTTGGTGTGAGATTTACATTCAAATCAGCTCCGGGTTTTACCGTCCATTTTCTTTTATCAGGAATTATTTTTTCAAATCCTCCCGACAGGTACGGCTTTAGTTCAAACCGTTTAGCATAACCGATATTTTTAATACCGGTAAGTACACCGGCATTTACTACACAGAAGATAGAACAGTCTCTTGTCCAGCCCTGCCATAATACCTGTTCATTTTTTGAGCGGATATTTCGTTCAAAATTAATTGCCCAGGTATGTTCCTCCTGGTTTTTAAATTGCAATGAGTTAAACGGAATTTGTATTTCGGCAAACCATCCCTCCTTCGTCCTGGTTGTTTTGGCATCCCATACACCATTCCAGTTTTTATTTCCTTCTTCACCACCTGAAACCAACAAGTCGGCCCTTGCGCCAAGTGGATTGATAACAAACAAGTACCCATTTCTTTTATCATTAAAAGGAGAAATAATAACCTGGAAATTATCATCATTCTCATAATCAAAATCCCGTTGCAGAAATTTAGCATTGATCTTATTTACATCCTGCTGATAACACCATACACCAATG
>JANMLJ010000309.1:0-4340 GCA_031372465.1 Chitinophagaceae bacterium
TATCCAGAAAGAGAATATTATTTACAGGAAAGTTGGCCATCAACAAATTTATGTTTTATTGCTTTGTCCGGATTTATAGGATGGTGTAAAAATAAACAACCATTGAAGAGTAGCAATTACCACTATGTAGTATTTATTGAAATTAAGCCCCTTCAATAAATCCGATATGATTGGCAAAAGGATCAGCAACAATAGCCGTAAAAATAGTTCCTCCCACATTGGTTACATCTTGTACCAGAACTGCCCCAAGCGAAACAAATTTATCAACAGCCAATTTTGCACTTTCAACTGCCCAGTAGGATTCGGTGTGGTTGCCCGCAGAAATATTTTCCATAGACGGATCTAGTCCTAATTCAGATCCATTAATGTCAAAGCCAACATAAAAAGGCTCATCAAAATAAGGCTGAATGCCCGTCGCTTTAATGTACCATTCTTTTGCTGCAGGCAAATCGGCTACATGATAAATAACCGTACGGAGTTTTTGAAGCATATAGTGGTTATAAATATCTATCTCCCATGTTTCGCCTTACTTCGGCCACATAATCTTTTATCTCCTGTTCCTTTTCTTTTTTACAAATCAATAAGACATCTTTAGTATCAACGATAATAAACTCATCAAGCCCTTGTAACAATACTAATTTATTATCCGGAACATGCACCATACAATTTCTGGCATCAACGGCCATTACTTTTTTACCAACCACCGCATTACCAAAATAATCTTTGTCTTTATTTTCCCAGGCGCTGTTCCAGGTTCCAAGGTCACTCCATCCAAAAGTAGCGGGGATAAGATAAACATTTTCCGCTTTTTCCATAATGGCAAAATCAATGGAAATATTGGTGCACTGCGGATAAATTGACTCAATGGCTTCTTTTTCTTCGGGGGTATTAAATTTATCTTTTTCGGTGGCAAAAAGTTCATATAGCTCCGGCTCATATTTCTCAATGGCGGCCAGAATATTTTTTACTTTCCAGGTAAAGATGCCGGCATTCCATAAAAAATCACCGCTTGAAATAAAAGTTTTTGCAAGCTCCAGGTTAGGCTTTTCTGTAAATGTTTTTACTTTATATACTCCGGGTGCAGCTTCAGCCGTTTCATGCTGAATATAACCATAACCTGTGTTGGGATAAGTTGGGTTTACACCAATTGTTACAAGCGCATTAATCTGGTCAACAAAATCAAAGGCCTTTTTAGCTGTCTTTACAAATTCTTCCGTTTCTAAAATCAGGTTGTCTGCAGGTGCAGCGATCATCAATGCTTTCGGATCTTTTTTTAACAGCTTAAAAGCGATATATGCAATACAGGGAGCTGTGTTTTTGCGGGAAGGTTCAGCCAGAATATTTTCTTCCGGAATATCCGGCAATTGTTTTTTTACAATACTTACATACTCCCTGGAAGTAACAATATAAATATTTTCTTTTGCAACCAGCTTATTGTATCGTTCAAAAGTCTGTTGAATCAGCGTTTTACCGGTACCTAGAATATCAAGGAATTGTTTAGGAAAATCAGTTCGGCTCATTGGCCAGAAACGACTTCCGATTCCTCCTGCCATTATTGCTACGTAATGATGTTTGTTCATATACTTAAATATCCGCCAATCCGTGTAGACGTTATTTTACAGGTGGTTAAATTTCTTTCTCTTTTTAGAAAGAATTATTAAATCAAGCCTTCTCTTAATAAATCATGCAAATGTATAATACCGGTATATTTTCCATTATCAATTACTACCAATTGCGATATTTCTTTTTGCCTTAATAGATCCAGTGCTACAACTGCCAATTCGCCAGGGCCAATAGTTTTTGGGTTTGTTGTCATAATATCACCTGCTTTTACCAAATCTATTGCAGTTGTTTTTTCCAGCATTCTTCTCAGATCGCCATCAGTGATAATTCCTAATAAATTATTGTCAGCATCAACCACAGCAGTTATTCCCAATCTTCTGGCGGTCATCTCTACAATCACTTCTTTTATTGATTGGCCGGCCAGAACCCGTGGTTTTTCATTATTAGCAGAGATATCAGCAACTTTCAGGTATAATTTTTTTCCCAGTATTCCACCCGGATGATATTTTGCAAAATCTTCCGGTTGAAAACCCTTTACTTCCATTAAACAAACTGCTAAAGCATCACCCAGTACTAATTGCGCCGTAGTGCTGGTAGTTGGGGCAAGATTGTTGGGGCAGGCTTCCTGTTCAACCGTTGAATTTAAAAAAAAAGTGCAATTTTTTGCCAGGTATGATTTGGCACTTCCAACAATTCCAATCAAAATATTTCCAAAAGTTTTTATCAGGGACACTAAAAATTTTATCTCCGGGCTCTCCCCGCTTTTACTGATGATTATGACCACATCAGTCTCTTGTATCATTCCCAAATCACCATGAATAGCATCGGCGGCATGCATAAATAAGGAAGGGGTGCCGGTAGAATTAAAAGTTGCCACAATTTTCTGAGCAATAACAGCGCTTTTGCCGATACCACTTACTACTACCCTGCCTTTTCCGGAGGCAATAGCGTGTACAGCTTTTTCAAAATCATCATTGATAAATGCAGCAAGGCCGGCAATTGAGCTGGCTTGAAGCTCAATGGTTTTTAAAGCAACTTGTTTGATAGAAATAGACATGGTTGAAAATCCGCCTCCGCTAAAGCTACGGAGGACAACGGGCGCAAATTTAGAGGATTTGGCACGAAGTCTACATTATGCAATCCCCGCTCGTTAATTTTAACGCTTTAGAGCCCGTGCGGGCTAAAAAACATACGTAATTTCGATTTTTACTGATACAATTTGTAATCAGAAAAGGGTCGGTGGTAGATGTTATTCGAAATGATTTCCTGGAAATAATCTTCCTCGATTTTCCAGGGCAATAAAACAAACCACTGACAACCCGAATATTAGATAGAAAAATCACCTGATAATCTTACGCCTATTACGGTTGAAAAAAAATATACCTGCACAACAGGTGGCGATAGGACAAAAATGAGTATCTTAAATGATTAAGCAGCAGTAATCCCGGGTATTATCGGGATGTGGAAATAAAAGAGAAATGGGAACATCAACAGCAAAAAAATCAACCCGGTCAGCGGGTAGTAAGACAGTAAAAGTTAAGGAAGAAAATCAACCGGATGATTTATTGACCAAGGTATCTGCCAAGGCAAAAAAAATTGTGTCCGCTAATAAAAGGTTTGATCTTCATAAAGCCCTGAAAGAGCATTTTGGTTTTACTAAATTTATAGGAACCCAGGAAAAGGCAATTGAATCATTGCTGGCCGGTCATGATACTTTTGTGATTATGCCAACAGGAGGGGGTAAAAGTTTATGTTATCAGCTTCCGGCGATGGTAAGTGAAGGGGTTGCCCTTATCGTTTCTCCATTGATAGCCTTAATGAAGAACCAGGTAGACCTTGTTCGGGGCTACAGCAGTAATGATGAAGTGGCTCACTTTTTAAATTCAACGTTAAATAAAAGAGAGACAAAAGAAGTGCATGATGATTTGATTTCCGGCAAAACAAAAATGCTTTTTGTAGCCCCGGAAACAATGACGAAGCAGGATAATATTGAATTCTTCGCTGATTTAAAAATCTCCTTCTTTGCAGTAGATGAAGCCCATTGTATTTCAGAATGGGGACATGATTTTCGTCCGGAATATCGTCGTCTCAGGGAAATGATGATTCAGATAAACCCCAACGCACCTGTAATTGCCCTTACGGCAACAGCTACTCCTAAAGTACAAAGTGATATTGTAAAGAATCTTGATTTACGGAAGCCGAATATTTTTATTTCCTCTTTTAACCGGGCTAATCTTTATTATGAAGTATTACCGAAAATAAAAAAGGCACAAGCCGATGAAAATATTGTCCGTTTTATAAAAAGTATGAAGACGAAAAGCGGTATTATTTATACGCTTAACAGAAAGACAACGGAAGAATTGGCTGATATATTAAATGCTAATGGTATTAAAGCTGTGGCTTATCATGCGGGCCTGGATAGTAAACTGCGGGCAGAAAGGCAGGACCAATTTCTCGGAGAAGATGTACAGGTGATCTGTGCTACCATTGCCTTTGGCATGGGCATTGACAAACCCGATATCCGGTTTGTGATCCATTATAATATTCCCAAATCAATAGAAAATTATTACCAGGAAACAGGTCGTGCCGGCCGCGATGGACTGGAAGGAAAATGTTTGCTTTACTATTCGCACAAAGATGTAAGCAAACTCGAACACCTGATGCGGGATAAGCCGCTTAGTGAAAGAGAAGTGGGTGCTCAGTTGATCAATGAAACCGTTGCTTTTGCAGAAACAGGTGTTTGTCGCCGTAAGATATTGATGAGTTATTTTGGTGAG
>JANMLJ010000318.1:0-9891 GCA_031372465.1 Chitinophagaceae bacterium
TCAATGAAACCGTGCCGCTATTTCGGCTCTTGAGTGGATGTTAAGTTTATTATAGATATTCCGGGTATGTGTAAACAGGGTTTGCAAACTGATAGAACAGATATCGGCTATATGCTTATATGATTTTCCATCAATCAACAATTGTAAAATCTCTTTTTCCCTTTTGGTGAGCTTATATTGTTCCAGTTCTTCCTGGCGGTCATTTTCTTTGCGGCTGAAAAATTCCAGCATCTTCCGGGCAATCTTTCCATTCATGATGCTTTCACCATGGTGTATTGCTTTAATGGCTTCAATGATTTTTTCCGGGGGATCTTTTTTAAGTAAATACCCTAGAGCACCTGCTTTGATGGAGTTAAAAATTTTTTCTTCATCTTCAAAAACAGTAAGCATGAAAACACCGGTCCCGGGTAAATGTTCTTTAATCAATTTTACACCTTCAATGCCGCTTCGTAACGGTAGATCTATGTCAAGAATTATTACGTCTGGCTCCGCTTCATAAAGGGCATCCATCATCGAAAGGTTTTCTGCCGTGTAAACCAATAACAAATCTGGCTGGCTGCTGATCAGCACCTGCATAGCTTTTAAGTAGGAAAGATTGTCTTCCACAATGGCCACTCTTATCATAGTACTAAAAGTAAATCTAAAATTAATAAATCAGCCTACCAGTTTTCTGGTATTAAACCGGAATGCTGATAGTGACCCTGGTTCCGTTCTCATTATCTGAATGAATATTTCCTTTCATAGCGGTCACTCTTTGTTTTATATTACCAAGTCCATGACGTTCTTTAGGGATACTGGTTTCGTCAAATCCAATACCATCATCTTCCACGATAAGTAATAGTTTTTTTTGTTGCCGGGAAAATTGTACCCGGATATGTTTGCATTGCGAATGTTTAATAGCATTATTGATTAGTTCTTTGGCAACTAAATAGATATCATGTGTAGTTTCTGCAGTTAGCTTTATATCAGCATCCGGCAGTTCATTTTCAATTTCAAATGAAATTTCCCGGGCTTGTGTGATGGGTTCAGCATAGGACCGCAGTCGGTTTACAATGCTTGTGGTTGTTTCATTTTTTGGATTGATGCTCCAGACCATCTCATCAAGTTTGTTGATTACCTCACTTACATTTTGATTAATAGCATCAAGATAGCTGTCTTTGTTAGTTTCTTTTTTTGCTAACCCGGCATAAATATTAATACTGCTTAATGTTGAGCCTATTTCATCATGCAGATCAGAAGATATACGCTGTCGTTCATACTGCACGGCAAGTTGTTTTTCCATAGCAACTCTTTGCTTACGCAACTGGTAAATGACAATGAAACGGCCAATGGAAAAAACAAATGCCGATAAAGAAGCTATGGCCAGTATCCTGAACCACCATGTTTTCCACCAGGGTGGCCTAATGGTGAATGTGTAATTTGATTCCGTGCTCCAATAACCTTCATCATTCATGGCCTTAACTTTGAAAGTATAAGTACCCTGCGGAAGGTTGCCATAAGGAGCACTGGTATTGGAGGTTAATGCACTCCAGTATTTATCAATGCCCTCGAGTTTATATTGATACTTTACATTTTGCGATTGACTCATGATAATACCAATGAAATCAAAAGTGACAAAATTATTTTTATATGATAAACTTAAATGTTCAGGTAGATTATACCATTTGCTCAGTCCATCAAAATGAAAATTACTAACCCTTATCCCATTGCCCAATAAAAAACTACTGTCTTCTTTTTGGTGCAACTCCGGCCAGGAAATATTTTCATTAAATAATTTGATGGCGGTGAGTTGAATGTTGGGCGGAATAGTGTCTCCTGATCTTTCTCTTGGATTAAATACAGTTACTCCAGTATTTGTGCCGATCCAGATAGTGCCGTCGGTAGATTCTATTATAGCATTGCTATTACAACCGATACCTAAAAAGCCATCGGCGTAGGAATAGTTTTTAAAGAAAATGTCATTTTCATTTATAATATTGGTTTTTGCTTTCTCTGAAAACAACGCCTGCTTTTCAGGTGTAAATTCACTTAATCCAAAACGGGTACCGAGCCATATATTTCCGTATTTATCTTCCAGGATACTTGCAATAAAATTACTGATCAAGCCCTCCTTCTCTGTAAAATTCGTCATAGTATAGCCATTATATTTAGAAATACCTCCGCCAACGGTACCGAACCAAAAATTTCCCGATTTATCTTCCAGTATACTATTAACTGCATTATTACTTAAGCCTCCCTTCTCTGTAAAATGAATAAAAGAAACACCATCGTATTTCGTAACACCGCCTGCAGTACCAAACCATATATTTCCTGACCGATCTTCCTGTAAACAGAAAATATTGTTATGAGTTAATCCTTCTTTTTTGGTAAAATTTAGAAATGATTGACCATTGTATTTCGAAATACCGCCAGCGGTTCCAATCCAGAGGTTTCCTGATTTATCTTCAATAATACTATTCACATCATTGTTGATTAATCCGTCCTTCTCTGTAAAATACACAAATGAGTGTTTATCGTACCTGACAACTCCCTTATACGTAGCAAACCAGATATTTCCTGATTTATCCTGCAGGATACTCCTGATATGGTTATTCAGCCCTTCCTTTTCTCCAAACTGTGTAAATGACTTACCATCGAATTTCGAAACGCCACCGCCCCAGGTACCAAACCAAATATTTTCTGATTTATCTTTCAGCAGACTATAAACATAATTTTTACTCAAACCTTCCATTTCTGTGTAATGTGTAAATGGTTGTCGGTCATATTTTGAAACTCCTCCGCCTGCTGTTCCGAACCAAATATTGCCGGATTTATCTTCGAGCATAGTATAAACATCATTATTACTTAAGCCTTCCTGTTCAGTAAAATTTGAAAAACCTGGCTGCCCGTCAGTCAGGGACCGGCTATCATATTTCGAAACTCCGTTAAATGTTCCGAACCAAATATTTCCGGATCTGTCTTCCAGAATACTGAAAACTCTATTATTGATTAATCCTTCCTTGTCGGTAAAATTTGTAAAACATTCCTGTCCTGCTGGCAGTGACGGGCCGTTGAATTTAGAAACCCCTGCTTCTGTGCCTAACCAGATATTTCCGGATTTATCTTCCAGGATTGAGTAGACAACATTATTGATTAAACCTTCATGTTCGGTAATATTCATAAACTTCACTCCATCATATTCTGCAACTCCACCTGCAGTACCAAACCACAGATTGCCTGTCCTATCTTCCAGTATGGTGTTAACATCATTATTAATTAATCCTTCCTTCGCGGTAAATTGTGTAAACGATTTTCCATTGTATTTCGATACCCCACCTGCTGTACCGAACCAAATATTTCCGGATTTGTCTTCATGGATACTCCTGACATTATTATTTAATATGCCTTCTTTTTCAGTAATATTTGTGAATGTACTGCCATCGAATTTCGAAATACCGCCGCCCAGGGTTCCGAACCATATATTTCCGGATCTATCTTCCATGATACTCCTTACATCATTATTGATTAATCCTTCTTTCTCCGTATAATTTGTAAAAGATCTGCCATCGTATTTTGAAACTCCACCTGCAGTACCAAACCAAAGATTTCCGGATTTATCTTCTAACAAACAAGTTACAATATGATGCTTTAGTCCATGTTGTTTTCCAAACATACTGAAACTGGATTTAAAGGTCATTTCTTTGGCAATAAATACTTCAGGTATGCCGGCAGGAAAGGGTATTTCAATAGCAGGAATAACTTTTGGTAAAAGAAAAGTATCAGTGCCGGGTGTAATTACTTTTGGTTTGCCCACAGTAACAACTTTGGGTACTCCTGCAATATGTATGTTATTATTGAACGGAACTATAAATGGGTTTCCTGCAGCAATCTTTTTCAGTTTGCTTTCATCGACAGGATTATTCTTCGGAACAGCCATGCTGTCTTTAGGAACCATATAGCCTTTAGCTGCTACCATATTTGGAGCAAAAGTACCCAGACGATTTTCTGCTTGCTGTTGTTTGCAGGAAAAAATACCCGGAAGGAGTAAAAATAGAATGAACTTCTTTTTAATCTTTGATTGCATTAATTAAATAATTTTCAGCATTCCCGATTATGTCTATACAATTCGTAAAATACAAATCCAAAAAATCACAAGGCAAGTCTGCCAGGCTCCCGGTTACCAATGCCCATCAACACACACAAAGGTTAAAAATAAGATGATGTATTAAGGAAGAATACTCAATGAAGTTAATCTCTTTTCAAACGTATTATTTATAAAAAAAGCCAGAAGAAAACTCTCCCGGCTTTTATCATTAGTCTTTTAAAAAATTCTATTTTACTATCACCAAAAATTGGTCGACTATTTTCTTCAGGCCTTCCAATAATTTTTCTTCATCCACCCCGTATCTATTTCTTTAACTTTTGTACACCATCCAGTTTGCTTACATACAAACTGCGGCCATGTGTACCTAAGATAATTTCATTTTCTCTTACCTGTATCGCAATATCATGAACCGGAACTGATTTGGGTAAACCACCATTCCAGGTCATAAAACTATTGCCCTGGTCAAAACTTACATATAAGCCGCCATCGGTGCCCACATAAATTATGCTATCACTTTTTGGATCTTCTTTTACAACATTCACCGGCTCATTCGGCAGGTCTTTGCCTAATTGCTTCCAGTTCATTCCGTAATCATCACTCATATATAAATACGGAGCAAAATGATCCTGGCGATAACCATTCAGCGTTACGTACACCCGACCTTCTTTGTGTTGTGAGGCAAGTACACGGCTGACCCATAGTTTGTTAGTTTGTAGTTTGTTGTTAGTAGTTAGTAGTTTGGCGCCTTTCTTAGGTGGTGCAACAGGTTCTGTCTGATTTAATTGCGTCCAGGTATATCCGCCATCTTTTGTTATTTGAATATTCCCATCATCTGTGCCAATATAGATCAATCCAAAACGGGTGGGTGATTCGGAAATAGTCGTCAGGGTTCCATAAGGCACATCACCTTCTTTTTTACCATTACTCATGTCGCCGGTCATGGTAAACATCGTATCAGCTTTATTAAAGCTGCGATGAAAATGATTACTGCCGAAATAAACAATATCAGGATTATGACTACTCAGTAGAATGGGTGATTGCCAATTGAAACGATATGGAAATTCACCAATTAAATGCCTTGGCGTTATTCTTTTGGTGCCTTCCCTGGTAATCCGGTTACCCCTGGAATAACTGCCAAACTGCGAACCAAAATAAACGGTGGCATTGTCTCTTGTATCTATCTGTACCTGCATACCATCGCCACCACCAATATTTGTTTCGGTGCCGGTTGTTTGTCCAAGCCCACCACCAAATCCCGGTCGGGCAGTTTGGGATGGCAGGTACCACACCCCGTTATCCTGTAAACCACCATATACATTATAGGGTTTTGCATTATCGGTAGTAATTGCATAAAACTGTCCCACTGCCGGTGTATTAGCTTTAAACCAAACTTCACCATCATCGTAAGTAATATTTATTCCACCATCATTACCATTAATAAGGTGCGAATCCTTTTTTGGGTTTATCCAAAGCGCATGATGATCAGAGTGAACATTGTTTTTATCAATCCCCTTCCAGGTTTTACCTCCATCTGTTGACACTGAAAGGCCCACACCGAAAGTGTACACTTTATTTTCATTATAGGGCGACACATAGATTTTGGCAAAATAGTAGCCATAGGTAGAAAATAAAGGAATATCTTTTTCATTTACTTTTTTCCAGCTTTGCCCTCCATTATCGCTTCTGTAAATTTCACATCCGATCGGGTTTCCTTCAAAACCTGTTGTCACATTTAAATAATCATGTAATACAGTTGGTTTATATTTATCCGCAGCCACCCATTCTTTCAATTGTTTTGCTTTGTAGCTTCCCGATAAACGGTTGCGGGTAAGAAAACTGTCTAACTTTTTTTCATCTAATTGTGCAAATTGTTCCTTGGTAAGATTTTTTAAATCTTCCAGTTTTAATGCAGAAGTTTCTTTTTTAGCTGTATCCGGTTTATTATTTTGGTTATCAAGAACAGCATAAATTATTTGCGGATTTTTTGGATAAACGCATAAACCAATCCTGCCCACACCATTTCCTGTTGGAAATCCTGAACCTTCTACGGTGAGTAATTTCCAGGTGTCGCCGCCATCAGTACTCTTATAAATACCACTGGTCTCTCCGCTTTCTTCCAGGTTCCAGGCAGTTCTGGTACGATACCAGGCCGCAGCATATAATTCATTGGGGTTTTGCGGATTGATATCCATTTCAACAGCACCGGTATTCTCATCAATAAATAAAGTTTGTTTCCAGGTTTTACCACCATCCGTTGTTTTATAAACTCCTCTTTCTTTATTGGGAGAATAAAGATGGCCTAATACAGCTACCCAGGCAGTATTTTCATCAGTAGGATGCAATTGTATTTTTCCAATATGCTGCGACTCGGGTAAACCAAGCCATTCCCATGTTTTACCATTGTTGGTAGATTTATAAACACCAATTCCGGAATAGGAAGAACGGCTGCTGTTTACTTCACCTGTTCCTACCCAGATAGTTTTGTTTTTCTCCGAAGGAGTCCGGGCACTGGCGGACCAGTTTACTGCAATATCACCAAGCGATATGATATCTACGGAATCAAAAATGGGTTTAAATGAAAGGCCATTATTTTTTGTGTGCCATAATCCACCAGAAGAATAGGCAACATAAAACTCGGTAGGGTCATCAGGATTTACTTCTATATCAGATACACGGCCGCTCATGGTAACAGGGCCAATATTCCTGAATTTTATATCATTCACTACTGATTTTTTTTCCAACTCTTTACGTTGCTGTACTGATTTCATTCTTTCTTCAGCAGGAGTGGGGGATACCTGGGAGAAGGCAAATGTGAATAGTTGTAAAAATACAAGGGTGAAAATGGCTTTTGGTGCAATCTGCTTAAAGCAAGCAGTTTTTTTTAACAAATAGAACATAAAAGCAGTTAATTTTCGTTAGTAAATTGCAGAAGTTTTTGGTTGGTAGCCGCAGCTGTTACATCGGAAAAAGCCGGGCTCTAATCTTCCGTTTCAAACATACTAAACTATGCGATTGATTGTTGTTCTATTCTTATTTATTTCTCTGACTGGTGTTGGTCAGTGGAAAAGCTTTACACTTACTCCAAAAGGGGATACGCTTAACCGGGTTGATCTGAAAGGTAAAAAGCAGGGTCCCTGGTCGGTACATGTAGATGAACTACGGGGCGAAAGGGGCTATGAGGAAGAAGGTTATTATGATAATGACATGAAAACAGGCACCTGGAGAAAATTTTCATTGGAAGGGGTAAAGATTGCAGAAGAGAGTTTTAGCTGGGGGAAATTGAATGGCCGATCTGAGTACTTTACTTATAATGGCGGATTGTTGCGGGTAGAAAGTTGGCGGACAATGGACCCTAAAGTTGCATTTGATACGGTACCGCTGTATGACCTGAAGGATCCTTCCAAAGTAGTAACCATGCTGGTAGTAAAAAATGAAGGGATGGCTTTAAAGCATGGTAAATGGACTTATTATGATCCAAGAGAAGGAACGATAGAAGCCACCGAGTTTTATGTAATGAATAAACTACGGACGGAAAGTGATGAAATGATTGCTGATGATGATATAAAACCGATCAGTGTCAGTCCGGGTAAATCAAAAACAGATACAGCGGGTAAAACGGCCATAAAAAAGCCGCAGGAAATACTTGACTACGAAAAAAAGAATTCCGGAAAGAAGAAAATAAAAGTCCGGGATGGTAATACGGGAAATTTGCCGAAGCCTTAATCAGTACTTTTATTTTATTCTTCGTTCAAAATAATTATTAAAAAACAACAGCTCGTATTGTACCGCATTTCTCCAGTAAGCCCATTCAAGTTTGCCCGGACGTTCAATATATTCATGAGGTATTTTAAATTGTACCATCATCTCAAGTAATGATTATTCATATAGTAAAATCTTCAGCGACATAATCAATAATGACAGCCATATGTATCAGCAGTATCTGTAAAGATATGGAAGAGCCCGGAATCAGATGAATGCCCGGCCATGAAGGGTTGAATTCATTCGTTTTCGTGGTGATTAAATGGCTTTATGAATTTATAAGGTAATAAAAAGCGTTTTTTAATGGGTTTCTTTCTGGTGCTCTTTTTAATAAAGAGAATATAGTTTTCTGGGATTTAATTATTATTCTTATCTTTTGATATCCAATTTAGTTTAGTCATTCACCTAAAAAATGATTTTATGAAAATTTTACTTCTATCCCGGTTTATGCTGATGAGCACATCGTTTTTATTCACAGTTGTTCTGTATTCTCAGAACAAGGCAGATGCAGAGAAACAAGATCTTTGTAAGAATAATAAAGCCAGGATCGCGGAATTGGAAAAACAACTTGTGACAGTCAATGAAGAGATTGGCAAGATTTGGGTTAACAAGGAAATTGAAAATGCCCGGAATGATATGATATGGGTAAAAAGTATTAAAAACGTAAAATCGGAAGCAGACTGGTCAAAGAACATTAGTCCACGTATCACTAAGATGGTCAAAACAAAAGATTATCAATTTGATTTTGCAGATTGTTTGCATAATTCGCCGGGTACATTGGCAAATGTAAAAGCCTGCCTCAATAGTCTTGAGTTATCCATCGGCAAGCGAATTGATAAAGCTCTCATTGATCAGAAAGAATATCCGGATTTAACTAAACAAAAGCAAACTATCGAAAGCCAGATTGCGACTCATAAGAAAAACCTCAGCCTGCTCGGCTGCAAAGAGCCTGACATGGTCCTTTATAATAATACAGCTTGGGAAGGACCTTGGATAGCTACTATTGATCAGGAGTTGTTTTTTAAAATGAATCTTAATGGAACGGGAGTGTTTATGACAGGTATTGTTCAATCGAAAATAGATGAACTAACAACTATTTTTGATGTGAAAGGCTGTTTAGAGATGGGACCTGATAAAATGCATTGCGATTTTATCGTTACTTATGACGATGAAGAAAAGACCATGAAAGCGAAAGGCGAAGTGGATATGCAGATAAAAGGAAATAATATTACAAGTACATGGAAAGAACTGGCCTCTCCTTCTGTAAAGTGGAAACCAGGGCATGAAAAAAATATCGTACAGATCAGGGGACCATCTACAATTCCATTGACTTTCAATAGAGAATAGCCAGTGATAATTGTTGTGGCATTGTGGCTGCCCTAAGGTTCGAACTCAATTATTTAATTGTTTCTTTACGAAAATAGTTACTAAAAAACAATAACTGGTATTGCACAGCATTTCTCCAATAAGCCCATTCGTGTTTTCCGGGCCTTTCAATGTACTCATGTGGTATTTTTAATTGCACCATCTTCTCATGCAATGCATGATTATTCATATAAAAAAAATCTTCGGTACCGCAGTCAAAAATGATAGTCAATGAATCAGCCCCTGCGGATAAGTTGCCGGGATAATTATCGACCACATTCATAACGGAATATTTTTTCCAGTTATCAGCATTGGTAATGGTATCACCAATACGTTTTATCACATCAAACTTATTGCGTGAATAATTAAGGTCAACACCGCCACTCATACTTCCACAGGCACCAAAAAAATCGGGATGCCGAAAGCCGAGGAATAACCCACCATGTCCGCCCATACTTAAACCGGTAATGGCCCTGCCTGTTCTGTTTTTGATGGTAGGGTAATGGGCATCAATATATTCCGGAACTTCTTTGCCGATATACGTTTCATATTTCATGGATGAATCAACCGGGCTATCAAAGTACCAGCTGCTAAATCCGCCATCTGGACAAACTATTATCAATTTGTATTTATCAGCATATTCTTTTAGTGCAGGCACCCGGATAAGCCAGTTGCTGTACCCG
>JANMLJ010000342.1:0-14120 GCA_031372465.1 Chitinophagaceae bacterium
CTGATTTTTAAACTCTTGGCAATTGGTATAAAATCCTGCTTTCCTTTAAAACGCTACGGGCAATAAACCTTCTGATAATGATGTTGATGTACCCATTATTTATGGAGATTATTATTTCCTGATAGCGTTGCAAAGATTGAAAAAATAAGGAGGTGTTTTTCTCTGACGTATTTATGAGGAAAATTATTTTTAGACTGTTCATTTAATAAAACTACCTGGTACTGTCTTTAGCTATAATAAGTCCTTCCTGTGGAATGCTGAGTATAATACTGTTTTCGTTAATAAGAAGTTTTATATCGTTTACTTTTAAAGAGTCTAAGAATTCATTTTTTAAATAAAACGATTTCACCTCTTTATTCGCCTGATGCCATCGGATAACTTTGCAATTGCAACTGGCATTTTCAATTTCATTGATCACTTCTTCAATAGTTCCCCCTTTGCCCAGTTTGATATATATTTCCCTTATGCCAATAATTTTATTTTTGTCGCCAATATCAAAGTTCCAGGATGCAGAAATAGCCGATAAATATTTATTACCGGTTAAGTTTAATAAGGAATGCCTGGGCGACTCAGTAGTTGCGGAATTATTCTTTATCCGGGAATAAACAGAAACGATACCCGGTGATTCAAATTGCATATAGCCGATATGATTAAAACTGGCACCAAAACGGTTAAACGTAAAGTAGCCATCTTTATATTTTACATCTATCAGGTTAGATACTACTTTATGATATCTTGCCTGGTCGGAGATTCTTGCCTGTGGTGATCCGGTGTAACATAACCAAATTCCTTCCAGGCTATCTATTTCCATTTTAGTTGGTTGATAGGGAAGAATATTCATATCCTTCCTGATGGTTTCCCATTCTTTCTTTTCACTCAAAAAATTGAAGAACATAGCAATCATCGCCAGGCATAGGACTGCCATAATTGCCGAAATTATTTTTATTGCTTTTTTCTTTTGCTGATGTTGATGTTCTAAAAAGAAGAGCTGCTTTTTAACGTCATCCTGCTTTTTTTCAGTTAGCAGATTACCTTCTTTTTTATCCTGTGCTGATATTTCCAGCAAGTTGTCATCTACCGGATGAAGCTTAAAAGCTTTTCTACCCATGCCATACAAATAAATATAACAGGCATCAACAAGAAATGGCCTGGGGTTGGAAACGATACCAATGAGAGCATCTTTAATCTGGCCTCCGGTGATATCATATTTACGGTGAGGGTATTCCAGATTTTTGGGATTTAATTCCTGGCTATAACTCTCCGTTCCAAATTCAGTATATTTTAAAGGAAGCTGATTGCTGATCTCACTTAATAAAATTGCCAGCGATTCGTAATTTTTTTCTATTGGTGTTTTGAACAATTTCCTGGCCGGTTTCTAATTTATATTTATCAATTGCCTTGCTAAGCAAATAAATTATTTCCTCTTTGCCTGTTTTTATATTTTGCATAATCTATTGGCAATAAGTCTATTATGATGTTTCGGAAATTGTCAAATCAATTTCGGAAACTAAGTTAATCATTTTGTAATAATTCAGAAGTCCTATATCGGCAAAAGAGTTGCTCACTACATTATATTGCTTTCGAATTTTTTTCTTTAATGATTGCCAAAACTTATGCGTATGAAAAAATTAGTAGGTTCAACTATGTACACTTTCATCTTCAGAAAAGTGTTTGTTGGAATAACCTTCTTTATTGGTTTTTTGGGTTTCTCCAATAATCAGTTATCAGCCCAAACCAGTGGATCAGTGACAGAAAAAGGAACGGGCAGACCGCTGGAAGGAGTTAGTATTACAGTAAAAGATGAAAAAACCGGCACCACAACCAATAGTGTAGGAAGGTACCTGATTAAAGTGGATAACCCACAAAAAGCAATTTTGGTTTTTAGCCTGGTTGGCTATAAGTCTATTGAACAGTCTCTTAAAGGAAGAACTACCCTTGATATTTCTTTGGAGGATTCCACCGTTATGATGCAGTCAGTTGTAGTAACGGCATTAGGTTTTGAAGCGCAAAGGGATAAATTAGGCTATGCAACTACCAAAATTACCGGAGAGGCAATAGCTACTTCTTCCGAAGCAGGATTAATGAATGCTTTAGCAGGAAAATCTTCAGGTGTTAGAGTTTCTCGTTCATCCGGCGACCCAGGTAGTGGTTCTCAAATACTTATTAGAGGTCAAAGTACCATTACCCGTAGTACCGATCCATTAATTGTATTAGATGGTGTGCCAATAAGTGGTGATGCAAGAAATGAAAGTTCTGGAGGACAAATTGTTCAACAAAGTCGTTTAAACGATATCAATCCCGATGATATTGCCAGTATGCAAATATTAAAAGGTGCATCTGCTGCTGCACTTTGGGGTACCAGAGCTGCAAATGGTGTATTGATTATTACCACTAAAAAAGGTAGTAGTGGTTCAAAACCAGCCATTTCTTTTAAGTCTACTACATCTTTCGACCAGGTAAGTGCATACTACGATTTGCAAGATACGTATGGTCAGGGTAACAATGGGGTTTGGGCAGGCAATGCTATAAGAACCTGGGGCGATAAAATTGCCAATCGTTCGGGTGCTGCTGATGTGCTAAATACGGCTGGTGCTTATTTTGTTGGAAATACAGGTAATACAATTTATCCAATTACTGCAAAAAATTCTAAAGAAACATTTAACGATAAAAACTACAACGACATTTTTAGAACCGGTTACTTTTTAGATAACTCTTTAAGTGTGAGTGGTGGAGACAGTAAATCTAATTATTTTATCAGTTTTGCCGATTTAACCCAAAAAGGTGTAGTTAGAAATAGTAGTGATTATCGTAGAACAAGTTTTAGGGTAAATGCAAGTAGAGAAATGAATAAGTGGTTAAGCATTTCAAATAAATCATCCTATGTTTTAACCTCATCTAACAGATTACAATCGGGTATTAACAATGCTGGTTTATTAATTGGTTTATTACGTACTCCAGCCGATTTTGATAATGGAGATTATACTGGTAAAGCATTTTCCGGGTCCGGTGGTGCATTTGTTGCTGATCGTCAACGATCTTACAGAAATGGCACTGGTTCAAGTACCAATCCTGGTTTCAATAATCCTTTATGGGTAATTAATTCATTAAAAAATAAATCGGTAGTAAATAGGTTTATTAATTCTGCCGAAATAAATATTAAACCTACAAAATGGTTTACACTAACTACCAGGGCTGGTGTTGATTATTTTACCGATAGACAAACCAACTATTTTCCTTATTTCACCGCCAATGCAATCACGGGTCAATACAACAGAGAAGAATATAGCGAGTTTCAGTTTAATCTCGATGTAATTGCCAGAGCCACACGGGATTTTTCTGATAAGTTTTCTGGTAATATGGTTTTAGGTTTTAACTATAACAGCCTTAAAACAACAACCATTGGCGGGCAAACCCTAAATTTTATTTTGCCGAATGGCCCACTGGATTTTAATAACGCAACACCATCAAATTTTACTGCTACAGACAGATATTTAAACAGGCTTACAAATGCGGGATATACAAGCATTGGTTTATCCTGGGATAATCAATTGTTTGTAAATGCAACTGGTCGATTAGAAGCAGCTTCTACTTTTGGCCAATTGGCACAAAAATCTTTCTTTTATCCTTCTACCGATATAGCCTGGCAGTTTACCCAATTAAAAGCCTTGCAAAATGTAAAATGGCTTTCCTTCGGAAAAATCAGAAGTTCGTTTGGTATTGTAGGTGTGCAACCACTGGCTTATCAAACACAAACAAATTTTGTTACCAGAACATGGCAAGATGGTTTAGGTGGTGCGCTTGACCCTGCATTATATGGTACCGGTTCTTACATAGAAAGTGTAAATAAGGGAAACCCATTTTTACGTCCGGAGCGTAAGCAAGAAATTGAGGGTGGTTTAGATTTAAGGTTCTTTAAAAATAAACTTTCATTCAGTATTTCGGCATATCAAAATGAAACAACCGATGCGCTAATTTCCGTAACACAATCTCCTGCAAGCGGATTCAATACTTTTTATACAAATGCCGGAACTATTGAAAACAAGGGTATTGAAATAGATTTAGGCTATAATATTTTGGCTAAAAAAGATTGGAATTTAGATGTAAACCTAAACTGGACAAGAAATAGAAATCTGGTTACCGATTTAAGTGGTGCAGGTTCAATCACATTAGGTGGTAGTGCAGGTGTTTCGTCCCGTGCAGTAGAAGGCTACCCTCTAGGCATTCTTTTCTCCAATGTATTTCAAAAAGATGCAACTGGTAAAAGAGTTTTAGATGCAAATGGTTTTCCTACTGTAGATCCTACAGCAGTGCCAATTGGAGATCCTAATCCGGATTGGAGAGCAGCTTTTGGATTTACACTTAAGTATAAAAAATTCTATTTAAACGCATTGTTAGAACACTCACAAGGCGGCCAGGTAATTAATGGTACCGAAGCCGTATTGTTAGATTATGGCACAAGTGCTGTAACTGGTTTTGAAAGAACAGCTACAAAAGATTTAAAAAGATATAATGGAACTACCATTATCGCGGGTACACCATTCAGAGGTAATATCGGCAACTTTGGCAATGGCGAAGTTGCACTTGATCAAAGTTGGTATACTGGCCCTGGTGGTTGGTTTGGAAATGTAGGAGAACAATTTTTAGAAGATGCAACCTGGAGCAGATTTAGAGAAATAAATATAGGTTATAACATAACCAGTAATTACTTAAAACGTGTAGTAGGTTTAAGTTCTATTGGCTTAGAATTAAGTGGTAGAAATTTATTTATTATAAGCAACGTAAGTGGCTACGACCCCGATGCCAATGTTTCCGGATCTGGATCCGGAAGAGGTGTTATTTACTTTGTAAACCCACCAACACGTTCATATTTATTTTCAATTAAATTGAATTTCTAATTCATACAAAAATGATTTTTATGAAAAAGTATATTTTCGGAATTTTAATGATAGCTACATTGTTCGTTTCATGTAGCAAAATGGTTGAAGGAATCAATGACGACCCTAATAACCCTACCGACTCAGACCCCAACACGATGCTCACCAGTATTATGGTTGGTAACATGAATATTCAAGAAGGGGATTTAGCAAGGTTTGCAGGTATGTGGTCGGGCTATTTTAGAGGCTTTACACAACAGTACCAAAGCTATCAGCAGTACTCGGTAATTGCCAGAAATTTTGATGATACCTGGCAAATAGTTTATTCGGGCAATTACAAGAACATCAAAATTTTAAAACAAAAAGCCATAGCTGTAAACAATAGAAGAATGTTAGGAGTGGTTCAGGTACTTGAAGCCAATTTAATGGGTACCGCTACTTCTCTTTGGGGAGATATTCCTTACAGTCAAGCAGCTAATGATCAATTTCCAAATCCTGCATTCGATGCCCAGGCTGGTGTTTATGCTGCAGTACAAACTTTGTTAGATAGTGCTATTGTAAATTTAAATTCAACTGCATTTATTGATTTTGCAGCTCAGGATATTCATTTTGCCGGCAATATGCCTCGTTGGATACAAACTGCCAACACACTTAAAGCCAGATATTTTTTACAAACCAGAGATTATGCAAGAGCATTAACTGCTGCCCAAAATGGTATCAATGCCCAGGCCAATAACTTTATGGCTCCACATTATGCAACTAGTAGAGGTGCTTTTAATTTATATTTTCAATTCTTATCATTAGATCGCCCTAATTGGATAGATGCAACCGGACGTTATGGTGCAAACCTGATTAACCCAACAGGTACAGGCAATAGAAGTAATGCTAAAACAGTTGAAAGAGCCAGATGGAGTTATTTTTATAATTCAGCCACCAATTTAAATTTTACGGTGAATGGTTTTTTTGGTCAGAATACTTTTTTTCCATTGGCTGGTTTTGCAGAAAATTTACTGATATTGGCTGAGGCAGATGCACGATTAAATGGTTTTACTGCTGGCCTGGCCAGATTAAATACTTATAGAGCATATATGAATACGGGTGCTTATATTAATACCACCTATTTAACAGCAGGTAATTTTAGATACGACCCTTATGTGGCTGCCGACTTTTCTGCTGGTGGCATGGAGAATGCTGGCACATCACCAATAGCACAAGACCGGGCACTTTTAAGAGAAATTTTAGAAGAACGTTATGTTACTTTTATCGGGCAAATTGAGGGTTTCAATGATTTACGCAGAACGTTTAAAGAAAATGATATAAGAGTGAATGTTCCTTTAAACTTTGGAACTGTATTTCCACAACGTTTCATATATCCTCAGGTTGAGATTGACATCAATAAATCAATTCCTGCTGTTTTGCCAACTACTTTTGATCCAACACCTATTAATAGATAATGTGGATGAAGACAAGCCTGTAACAAGTATGAAAAAAAGTTTTGTAATATTATTTCTATTTGTAGGCTTATCTACAGTTAATGCCCAAATAATAGATACAGTTAAGGTTTTATTTGTTGGTAATAGTTATGTGTATTACAATAATCTGGCTCAGATGATCGGCTTGATTACAGATAGTATGGATACCAAGATTATCTGCAAAAAATCTACAATAGGGGCAGCTACATTGGAGCAACATTGGAATGGATCAAGAGGGCTGAAGTCTAAGCAAATTATTGCTACGAATAAATTTAATATTGTAGTCATTCAAGACAATAGTATGTGGCCATTGGAACACAAAGATAGTTTGTTGTTTTTCGGCCATTTATTTTGCGATTATATCAAAGCAAATGGTGCAAAGCCTTATTTGTACAATACCTGGGCAAGAGAGAAAACTCCGGAAACACAAGCTGCAATTAACGAGGCTTATAAAGAGTTAGGAAGTTTAGAAGGTGCTACTGTAGTACCTGTTGGAGAAAGTTGGGCATTGGCAAGACAAACAATGCCCAATATGAATTTGTTTCATACCGATGGGTCGCATCCTTCAGCTTTGGGTACATTTCTGATCGCACTCAGCTTTATCAAAAAAATCACGGGAACATTACCTGAAAAATATGCTACAGTTTATAATTATTTTGATAAAGACGGTGAAACTTTTAGAATCATGCAGTTGAGCCAGGAAGAGATCAGTTTGTGCGTAAAGATTGTGAATGAGGTGAGTAGTAAGTAATGAGTTCTAAGTAGTAAGAGCGATTACCCCAAAACCAAGAGCTAAAAACCAGGAACCAAGAACTAAAAACTAATCCGTGAAGTATTTTAAAATTCTATACATACAGGTACTCATAGCCATTGCCATCGGTATTTTGCTTGGTAACTATTATCCTTCCTTTGCGGTTCAGTTAAAACCGTTGGGTGATGGTTTTATCAAACTCATTAAAATGATGATTGCCCCCATCATTTTTTGTACCATAGTTACCGGTATTTCGGGAATGCAAAACACCAAAAAAGTAGGACGCGTAGGATTGAAAGCCATTCTTTATTTTGAAGTGGTGACTACACTTGCGTTGATAATCGGAATTATTGTAGTAAACGTGTTGAAGCCGGGTGTGGGTATGAATGTGGACGTTACTTTACTGGATACTAAAGCCGTTGAAAATTTTATTTCAGAAAGCAAGAGCCAGTCTGTCGGGGATTTTTTACTTCACGTTATTCCTGAAAATATTGTAAATGCATTATCTACCAGTAATATTCTGCAGGTATTGTTTTTTTCTGTACTCCTTGGCCTGGCCTTATCTAAAATTGGTGAAAAAGCCGCACCACTTTTAAAGGGTATTCAATCATTGGAACATGGATTATTTGCCATCATAAAAATAATTATGAAAGTAGCACCATTGGGTGCATTGGGTGCTATGGCATTTACCATTGGTAAATATGGAGTTGGTTCGCTTGCTCAACTGGGGCAGTTAATGGGATCTTTTTATCTTACCTGTATTTTATTTATTGTGATAGTGCTGGGGGGGATATTAAAATATGCCGGTTTCAATTTATTCCGGGTTATTGCATATATAAAAGAAGAATTGCTGATAGTACTGGGTACTTCTTCCTCTGAAGCTGCGTTGCCCAGCCTGATCAATAAACTGGAAAAAGTCGGTTGCTCTGAACCGGTAGTTGGCCTTGTTGTTCCCACCGGTTATTCATTCAACCTCGATGGTACGTCTATTTATTTAACCATGGCTGCTATCTTTTTGGCACAGGCCACCAATACACCGCTCGATATTGGTCATCAGATCACTTTACTGCTGGTATTATTGCTCACCTCAAAAGGAGCAGCTGGTGTTACCGGTAGCGGTTTTATCGTATTGGCAGCTACTTTGCCAACAGTAGGTCATATACCCGTTGCAGCTATTGCCTTGATTTTTGGTATCGATCGTTTTATGAGCGAAGGCAGGGCATTAACCAATATTATTGGAAATACGGTGGCTACTATTGTTGTGGCTAAATGGGAAAACGAAATTGATATGCCCACAGCTAAAAAGCTAATCGGCTGATAAATTTAGCTGTCTCTAATTTCATTACATCTCCCTGCTGATTGATACGAATAGCGCAAAGCTTCCTGTTATAATTAAAAATGGTTGATATTTGTTGAAAAAGTGAATCATTATTTTTATTACAGGTTTCGCCAATGAAAAATCCTGGAATAATAATTTCGGCTAAAGCCGATTGAAGATTGTATTCAATTGCCACGGCCTTAAGGCCGTGGCAATTGACAATTTACCCTTAGAAGTAAAGGCTTTATTATTGCAAAGAAAAGTTTGCTACCTGATGCTGATTTTTAAACGTCTGGTAATTAGTATAAATTACATAAATTATATCCGTTTAATTTTAGAGCAGTTGTAATGTTTAGATAAACAAAAGGCTATAAACGGGAAAAACAAAATTTAATTATATACTAATTCGTTACGCTAATAATTACAAATGAGTAACATATCCGGAACAGTAAATTGGGGCATCATTGGTTGTGGCGATGTTTGTGAAATAAAAAGCGGTCCTGCTTTCAGCAAAGTCCCGGATTCAAAATTAGTGGCGGTGATGCGCCGCAATAGGGATAAGGCAAAAGATTTTGCAATGCGTCATGGTGTGCCAAACTTTTACACCGATGCGCTTGAATTGATAGAAGATAAAGAGGTGAATGCAATTTATATTGCTACTCCTCCCTCTTCGCATGAATTATATCTCGAAATGGCATTAAAAGCGGGTAAGCCAGTATATGTGGAAAAACCTGTTTCTATCAATGCTGCATCCGTATCCAGAATGATAGCCTTGGAAGAAAAGTACAACGGCAAAATAAGTGTGGCCCATTACCGCCGGGGGCTTCCTTTATTTAAAAAAATAAAACAATTGGTTCAGGAAGGTGCTATAGGAAAAGTGAAATTGATATTGTTGAGAACATTGCAGCCGTCAACAAGCAAGATCATTATTCAAACGGAAGATAACTGGCGTATCAATCCAGAAATATCAGGAGGTGGTTTGTTTCATGATTTATCACCACACCAATTGGATATACTGTACTGGATATTTGGTGCACCACAACTGGTACAGGTATTGGCTGCTAACCAGGGAAAGCAATATAATGCTACTGATCTTACATTTGTACAGTTGGCCTTTGCCAATGATATTTATTTTGATGGGGTTTGGAATTTTAATATTGCCGCAACAGCTTCCGAAGATTCGGGTAAAATTATCGGAGAGAAAGGCCATATCAGTTTTAGTTTTTTTCGTAATAGCGCTATTGAATTGGTTAATGATGAAGGTAGCCAGGTGCTGGAATTGGAATATCCGGTAAACATTCAGCAACCACATATTCATGCGGTAGTAAAATATTTTCGGGGAGAAACTGCCAACCCTTGTACCTTGCAGGAAGCACTTGTTACTATGCAGATTATGGATAAAGCATTATTGAAATAGTTGTTTATTTATAAAAGTTGAATCAGATTAATTTATAAAAATATAGTTAGCATGCAATACATAGCAAATCCACAACGGTATCAGCAAATGGAGTATCGCAGATGTGGAAACAGTGGATTACTTTTACCGGCTATATCACTTGGCCTGTGGCACAACTTTGGGCATATTGATTCCCTGGAAAATGCACGCAACATGTTGCGGGTAGCTTTTGATAACGGCATTACCCATTTTGATCTGGCCAATAATTATGGACCACCTCCTGGTTCAGCAGAAGAAAATTTTGGAAAAATATTCAAGGAAGATTTTAGTTCTTACCGGGATGAATTGATTATTTCTTCAAAAGCCGGATGGGGTATGTGGCCCGGTCCTTATGGTGACTGGGGCTCAAAAAAATATTTAGTGGCAAGTCTTGACCAGAGTTTAAAAAGGATGGGGCTTGAATATGTAGATATTTTTTATCATCACCGTCCTGACCCAATTACTCCATTGGAAGAAACGATGGGCACACTTGACCTGATGGTGCGGCAGGGTAAAGCACTTTATGTGGGTATATCAAGTTATCATCCGGAAGAAGCTGCAAAAGCTATTGAGTTATTAAAGCAATTGGGAACACCCTGCCTGATTCATCAACCAAAATATTCTATGTTCGAACGTTGGGTGGAAAACGGTTTACTGGATCTGTTGGGAGAAAAGCAGGTTGGATGTATACCGTTTTCTCCGTTGGCACAAGGCATGTTAACCAACAAATATTTAAAAGGTATTCCTGAGGGTTCAAGAGCAGCAAGCCATCGGGGTAACGGAGCAATAGAAGAGGAGCAGGTATCTGATGAAAAAATAAATAAAGTGCGGCAATTAAATGTATTGGCGGAAGAACGTGGGCAAAACCTGGCACAAATGGCACTTGCCTGGATATTAAAAGACAAGCGGATCAGTTCAGTGCTGATCGGCGTAAGCAGGCCTGAGCAGATAACAGATTCTATCCGTTGCCTGAAGAATTATTCCTTTACCAGCGATGAACTTAAAAGGATTAATAATATATTGAATTAGCCATTCAACGATTTATTTCTTGCGTGGTATTATAGTTGTAAGAATAAGGACAATACTAATATGGCCAGAATTGTTGCAACATTATTATTATGGAAAAAGTTTCAGTCGACATACCGGAAATTTCAGCTACAAATACTGCTGGCATTGAGAATAACAAATAAACACATGAAAAAAATTGTATTTCTCTGCCTCTTGATCATCCTGTGTATGCAACAGAATGCGCAGCAGCCACAAAACCTGCTAAGTGAAAAATATTCAACTGAAAAGCTTTCCTCAATCATTATTCCCCAGAGACAATGGACCCCTTTTCCAAAACTTACCGACAGAAGTGGATGGTCAAAAGCAGATGAACCGATGATGAAGGCTATTTTGCAAAAAGCAGAAACTTATATCAATTACGACTGGCCATCCATACCCGCCACCAAATCGCTATTGATAGAACGTACAGGTGACCGGGACGAATACCAGGCCATCAGTTTTAAAAAAAGGGAAGTATTGGGAACCTTATTATTAGCAGAGGTATATGAAAATAAAGGCCGCTTTATTGATCCGATCATAAACGGTGTTTGGTCTATCTGCGAGGAATCCTTCTGGGGTGTACCTGCACATCTTCCAAAAACAAAGGAATTTTCAGGACTGATGGATGTTTCAGCACCGTTCGTTGATTTGTTTTGTGCGGAAACAGCCACTTTTCTTTCATGGGTGGATTATTTTTTGGGCGACAAACTAAATGCTGTATCCCCTCAGATCAGGAAGCGCATATACATTGAAGTGAATAACCGGATGTTTCAACCACTGATGTTCAAACAACATGGATGGATGACTAAAAATGCCAATGGCCGTCCGCCAAATAACTGGAACCCATGGATCTGTTCTAATTGGCTGAATGCTGCGTTACTATTAGAAAAGGATGAAACAAAGCGTATCAGTATGGTTGCTAAAATACTTTTGGTACTCGATGAATTTGTTAATCCTTACCCACAGGATGGTGGTTGTGATGAGGGACCAGGTTATTGGGGTGCTGCTGCGGCATCCTTGTATGATAATATTGCTATGCTAAATCTTGCCAGTAACAATTCATTCAAATATGTATATGATGATGAAAAGTTTAAAAATATGGGACGCTTCATTTACCGGGCTCAGATAGGTAAAGATTATTTTCTAAATTTTGCGGATGCCGATCCCAAACCTGATATGGCAGCCAATATGATCTATCGTTTTGGCAAGGATATCAATGATCCGGATATGGTAAAATTTGGTGCTTACTATCGAAAGAACGAGAACGGCTCCATTGGCAGATTCCAGTATTTCAGGAACTTATATGCACTATTTATTCAGGATGAATTTAGAAATGCTCCCCAGGGATTACCGCTTCCTGCAAATGTATGGTTACCCGATTTACAGGTGATGATAGCAAGGGATAAGGAAGATAGTACCGATGGATTTTTTATAGCAGCCAAGGGTGGACATAATGATGAAAGCCACAACCATAATGATGTGGGAAATTATGTGGTTTACTATAACGGATTACCGGTTTTGATTGATGTAGGCCGGGGAACCTATACCCGAAAAACATTCAGTGATCAGCGATATGATATCTGGTCTAATTGTTCCAATTATCACAATTTACCTACCATCAACGGGGAGACGCAATCCCCTGGTGCCGGCTTTAAAGCAACCAATGTTATGTATAAGCAGGATAACACATTTACTGAATTGTCGCTTGATATTGCAAAGGCCTATCCAAACATAGCAGGAATAAATAGCTGGAAACGTACGATCCGGCTGAACAGAGAAAAAAACGTGGAAGTCAATGAAATCTTCTCTTTACAAAAGGCAACTGCAATAACGGAACATTTGATGACCTGTTATACATCAGAGGTTATTAAACCAGGCGAGCTGATCATTCACTATACTTCTATCAATAAAGAACCAAAGGATTTTGTAATCAGGTACAACTCAAAAAAAATGGTGGCAACTGTAGAAAAAGTTCCATTATTGGCTATGGAAGATAAAGGCATTAAAGAAAAATGGGGAGATAATATATACAGGATCAATTTTGCTATTATGGCGCCAATGACAAAAGATCAATTTAGTTTTATAATTGCTGCTAAATAAAATAGCCGGAACCATTGATTGTATCAGCGTGTGAACAGCGTACTTTAATTTATTTATTCTCCTGGCTGGCGCAGCGGTCTGTATTTCATCGGGGAGGCAGATGAAATTTATAATTTCTATTGAATTTATAAAAAAAGATTAATAGTGTTTTGGGTGTAGGCAACTGACTATGAAAGAGAATAATTGAAAGCAGATTCCCTTTATTAAGTTAAGTTTACAGCAGCATGAAAGAAAGATACTGAAAATTCTTCCTGCGCAATAAATCAACCAATATGATACAAAGGGAAAATAGTATTTGTTGGAATCAGCTTTCATGTACTATTGCGCCTTATTGACAATTTAAAAGAAGAAAAAGTAAAATGTATAGTTTGTTGTTAGCATACCGGTCATTACTTTTTCAAATAGCTGATTTGCTGTCAAAAAGAATTTTTAGTTTGTTGATCACTTTCATTCTCTCTGTTAATTTAGCAGCACAAAATTTAATTCAATATGTTCAGCCTCTAGCAGGTACGGCGTCCGCAACAACTTCTGCGGCTTTAAAACACAGTGATGCAGGATCCGAAAAAAATGCCAACACCATACCTTCTGTCGGTTTGCCATTTGCTATGACGCAATGGACTCCGCAAACAAGGCTGACTGAGAATAAATGTATCCCACCTTATTTTTATAAAGATACTTTACTGAGTGGCTTCAGGGGCACCCACTGGATCAACGGTTCCTGTACACAGGATTATGGCAGTTTTACCATTATGCCGGTTACAGGGAAATTGAAAACTTCGGTGAAAGAGTATGCTGTTCCATTTTCGCATAAAAATGAAACAACCACACCGGTTTACTACAAACTCGATTTACCCAATCAGCATCTTACTACAGAAATTACTTCCACCTTGCGTTGCGGAATAATGCAGTTTACATTGCAACAGGATGATAGTATCTATTTATTGATCACTCCCAACAGCGATAAATCAAAAGGAGGCATACAAGTAGATAAAGCAAGAGGAACCATTTGGGGATACAACCAGGTGCATCGCATTTACCAGGGCATTGGAGAACCTGCAGGTTTTAATGGTTGGTTTTATATTAAAATTGAAAAAGCTTTTTCAAAAAGCGGAACATTTAGTGG
>JANMLJ010000129.1:0-4700 GCA_031372465.1 Chitinophagaceae bacterium
CCGGTAAGGCGATAAGACGGTAAGTATTGAAATTCAACTCCTATTTTCTTCCCGACTTTCCGTCTTCCCGGCAATATTTAGCTTTTAAGAAAGCCTCTTTTTATTTATACATCCTGTAAATTTGCGCCTATTGTCCTCCAAAGCTTCTGCTAAGGCGGATAATGCCGCATTGTCTCACCCTTTTGTGATCTGAAGGCGGATCAAAATCAAGTATATGAACAAAGGCCCCGTTTCACAATTTATTGAGCATCATTACCGCCACTTTAATGCCGCCGCTTTAATGGATGCAGCCAAAGGCTATGAACAACATTTACTCGAAGGTGGTAAAATGATGATTACCCTTGCCGGTGCAATGAGTACCGGTGAATTAGGTATCTCACTGGCCGAAATGATCCGCCAGGGAAAAGTAGATATTATCAGTTGTACCGGTGCCAACCTGGAAGAAGATGTAATGAACCTTGTTGCACATTCCAAATATAAAAGAATTCCCAACTACCGCGATTTAACACCGGAGCAGGAATGGGAATTATTAGAAAATCATTATAACCGGGTAACCGATACCTGTATTCCGGAAGAAGAAGCATTTCGCCGCTTGCAAAAGCATCTGGTAAAACAATGGAAGGATGCAGAAGCAAAAGGAGAAAGATATTTTCCGCATGAATTCTTATATAAGACTGTGTTAAGTGGTGAACTGGAGCAGTATTATGAAATAGATCCGAAAGACAGCTGGATTGTGGCAGCTGCGAAACAAAATATTCCTATCGTGGTTCCGGGTTGGGAAGACAGTACGACCGGTAATATTTTTGCCAGTTATGTAGTGAAAGGGGAACTAAAAGCCAGTACAGTAAAAAACGGAATTGAATACATGGTATGGCTGACTGACTGGTATAGGAATAATTCTTCCGGTAAAGGAGTTGGATTTTTTCAGGTTGGTGGTGGTATTGCCGGTGACTTTCCTATTTGCGTAGTACCGATGATGTACCAGGATTTAGAATGGCATGATGTTCCATTCTGGAGCTATTTCTGCCAGATCAGTGATTCTACCACTTCCTATGGTTCCTATTCAGGTGCGGTGCCCAATGAAAAAATTACCTGGGGTAAGTTGGATATTAAAACACCCAAATTTATTGTAGAGAGCGATGCAACAATTGTTGTTCCGCTCATTTTTGCCTGGGTGCTGGGTTGGTAGCTTATATTATATTATCTGAACTAAAAGGTATCGATTAATTTTTATTAGTTTAGTAGCTAATAAAATATTTTGTAAAAATGAAACCCGTCTCGTATTAATAGAGACGGGTTTTTCTATATGAAAAAGGGATGGATTAATGTTTCAGCAAATAAGAATTGAATTTTCAACTCTACAACGAATATTTGACAAATAATATTGTGGTTGGTTTAACAGGGCATAAAAAAAACCTTCTGATTCAGGCAGAAGGTTTTTTGGTATTAATTTTTACCGACTTGTCCATTTTAGGTCAGCAGATTAATTATTAGTAGAATATCGGTGATTTCAGTTGTAAAGTTTGCCCTGCGTGTAAAAGTGTAAATAAATATTTTACTGCTGCTATTTTGTTGTTGTTGGCTTTTATGGAAGGCACAATAAAAGCAGAACCGCACAATATCAGGAATGATGTTTTCTGGAATACAAATTACAAAGACATCAGGGATAATATATCTTAATTACGAAAATCGGGATTTCAGTACTTACAGTCTATTTTTTGAAGAAGAGCAAACTAAGAATATCGGGGCTCCTGGTATGCACCACCTGCAAATTATCAAAGAACAAACAAAAACAATCTTTTCAAGCCTTCGTTGCAAACGATAGATAACCCTTCAACTTCCATTTATTTATTCAACATTTTTCGAACAACGGAGGATTTAAATTATTATTTCACCTGAAAGAAAGTTAGATCGATAACTTTTCAAATCTGGGAGCATATGGTTCTTGCTGTGAATGTCCTTATCATATACCATGTGAATAGGATAGTTTTTTTTTATACGAATTTTAAAGGAGTCTTGATCTTCTTTATTTTTTAGTTCACAAACAAAGTATTGTGCATTTTCGCCTCTTACTTTAATTACCGTTTCAACAAAAAGTAAAAATTGCATGCCACTTTCATTAATAATAGTAGTATCAATTGCCGAATCAGTTCCAGACTCCCAAGGCTCTATTATGTTTAGTTTATATGTCATATTACTCGGTGCCGTTTTTTAATTTTTTAACTGTAACAACTTTTGCCGGAATATTGCCGGTAGCCGTCCTTTCAAGTCCTCCTCCAGACATTGTTTTTGTAGGTTGAATTTTTGTAGGCGTTGAAAAAACCCGTTCTCCTTAGTCTTCATTCCAGACAGCAACTCTAAAACTATAGGGTTGTTGTCATGAGTTTGCAACTCATGACTGAAAACATATTTATAAAAAAATCAGATCCAACAACCCACATTTCTTTGTATGAAAATAATCTTTTGCACTGCTATATAAATAATGCTCCGGCTTTTCTACAATACCTGCCTCCACCGGATTATTATGAATATAATTCATTTTCTGTACAATAAAAGCGGAACTGTATAATTCCTCCGGATGGTTATCTTGCCTCCAGAATTGCCAATTGGTATTCCGGCTGTTCTTCTGACCCTGCTCTTCAAATATCCGGACCATCCAGTCCCTCCGGCTTTCCGATTTGTTCTGCTTTATTGCTTCAATAACTTTTTTACTGGTAAATTTTTTAAAGTCCCCAAGCACATCACTCAGATTTTCCTGTTTTGCAGATGCAATTAAATGTACATGATTGCTCATAATACACCAGCAATGCAATAACAAACCCTTTTCTGCCTGACAAAACCTGATACTATCCAACACAATATCACGGTAACCTTTTTGGGTAAAAACATCTACCCATTCTACTACAGCAAAGGTCAGAAAATGTATAGCCGCCTGGTTTCGGATCTTGTACCCACCTTGTAACATTGAAGTTTTTATTTCCGTAAAAGTAAAACCACTGATCCTTAAACAAATCAGGAAAACACCAAAAAAAATGTTTTTTTACCGGCTCTGCCGAGCCGATACTGAGACGAAGTCTCAGTATAACCATTCAGTTTTTCTATTTTATTCAGAATCTTACTTACCTGTAGCCTCACATCAACGGAAACAAACTACAAAGAACGGGGAAGCTTCCTTATTTAAGTTTTACTGTTTACAGTCCATCGTTGCAATATTTATCCCGTACCAAGGGTCGGGACGATGGACAACCCCTTATCATTTTTTTATTTATTCAGCATTCTACAGATAACGGGACAGGAAAAAATGGCCCACTGCCAAATGAATTAGTCGAGACTTAATCTTATTTGTCGGTTTTCTAACTCTTTATTAAAAGCAGTAGAATCAAGAGGTCCTATCACATGAGACATAATTTCCTCTCTCATGCCGCTGTCATATTTAAATTCAATCGTAAATCCTTTGTCAATAATCCAATAGCTAACCCGGTCTTTATCTTCTGCCTTTGCTATTACCCATTTGCTATTTCGTTTATAAGAAACAACATTTGTAGGAACAATAGTAATACCCGCATAACAACATTTGGGAGAGGTGCAATAAAGGATCGATTTGTTGTTTTCATCAGCTTCTACCAATGCAAACTTGTTCCCTAATGCGGTTTCGCCAAATGATTTGCAAGTATTGCATGACGACAAACTACTCATTACAATAAGTATGCAAAAGGCATACAAACAATATTTAATATTTATATTATTCATAACTATTTCCTTAAAACACCAGTTCCGTAATAAAAGGTTTTAAATCCATGTTTATCATTTAGTCCTGCTCTTGCTCGTTCCAACCGTATAGCCGCATCCCTTACCTTGCCTCCGCCTCTGTTCCAGTCATAATCTGTAGCAGAATTATTCACTACCGTAACAGTTTTATTATCTCTGTTTGTCAGAGTAAGATCTACAGCTCCCAAAGCATAAACAGTTCCCCTTAATGTTTCGTTTGTGACAGACTTAGCAAAATTTCCAGTGTTAAATAAATTTATCGCTGTTGGTGCACCTACAACATCAAAATCTGTTGTAGCAGTATTTCCAAAATCAAGCTTAGAAGCATCAATGTATAATGTATTTTCTGCAGTCGGCTTGTCTAAAGCGCCTGGATGAGATTTTGCCCAATCAACACCTTCTGTTATTGTTACAAATCCATTATAATCTGGTCTATTCTCTAAATTAGCAAAATGGTCTCCGTATTTTTGAGCGGATTCTTTACTATCGAATCCAAAATTTGGATGACCTTTTACATATGTGTTATGCTTTTCTGCATCTTCTTTTGACATGCCCTGAACAAAATTTTCTTTCTTCATGACATAGGCCCCACCTTTTAAACCATTTTCATCAGTACCTAAAAAATTACCGTCTGTATCATAAATTGGGGAAGCTGCTGCCATCCCATCCGGATCAATAAATCGAATTGGGTTATCAACGGCATAGTTATAAGGACTCCATCTACTGTATTTGTCAGCAAGCGGATCAATACACATCCACCTTCCTAACTGGTTATCATTCATTCTGGCACCGTAATCCAACCATTCAAGACCAGAACCATCTGAGAACTCATTTGCTTGTTCTTCTTTTCCGTTGTATTTGTATTTGTTTTCAGAGCCTCCGAAGCCGAGTGCCTTCGAACTTATCCCTGCCATTGACAATCCAAACGGATA
>JANMLJ010000357.1:0-1804 GCA_031372465.1 Chitinophagaceae bacterium
TGATTTAATTTTTTTTGGCAGCCGGATCATTAATGGAATGTGTGCAGACTCTTCATAAAATACATTCTTCTCCCGCATTCCATGTGCACCAAGCATATCTCCATGATCGCTTGTAAAAATAACCAGGGTATTTTCCGACAATCCAAGATCATCTAATTTTTGTAAAATTTTTCCAACCCAATCGTCAATTTCTTTGACCAACCCATAGTAATCAGCAATCATATATTTTATCTTTTCCGGATCTGCATATTCTGTATGAGTTAACCGGCCATTCTGACTCCGGTATGGAGAGTTCAACATTGGGTCGGAAATACTTACCGGCACCGGCATTTTTTTTACAGGATACATTTCTGAGTAAGGTTTTACTGGCAACATAGGTGCATGTGGAAAATGAAAAGAGCAGGTAATACTGAATGTTTTGTCTTTATTTCTTTCCAATGCTTCAATTATTTGTTTGGCCTGAAATGCAGTGAATGAATTTTCTGCCGGAGTTTGCAATTCGCCATGAAGATCTGGTTGGCTATATTTTTTGTTTAATAATTTAACCTGTTCATCAGACATGCCATATCTTTTATCTAATGGGTTCATCCTGTATGGCTGATCTGTAAAGCTGTCATATAATTCTCCTTGCTTTAATTTTGCTTTTGAAGAAATTGGTTTTAAATAATCCATGTATAAAGCTGTTAATTGCCCCGGAGCAAAAACAGATTTTCCATTGGTTGACTTTAATTGAGGATTCTGGTATACCTCTGCATGAAACTCGGGGCTATGCCATTTTCCATAATATTCGCAGTGATATCCTTTTTTGCTTAACAATTCATCAAAAGTGGGCATTGGCATCCTCCCCGTTTCTTTTTTTGATGTAGCAATCTCATTGGTAATTATCTGGTGATTTTCTACTGTAGCACCCGTTAAGATGGATGCCCTGGTGGGAGCACATACAGCACATTGTGTATATGCATTTTGAAACCATACCCCCTGTTTTGCAAGGCGGTCTAAATTTGGAGTTTTTAGTATTTTATTACCTGCCAGACTTAACGCATCATACCGTTGTTGGTCGGTAATAATAAAAAGCAAATTGGTTTTTTTATGCTCCTGTGCCGAAAGATTTTCTACTGATAATAAAACAGCAGCCAGTATTATCAACTTCCTATAATTTTTTATTTTTTGAATCAACATTTCGTTCATTTTAAGTTTTTCAAATTATTATTGTTAACACTATTTGATACTTCTACCCTTTTGATATTTCTCACCAGTTATCAGTTCTGAATGGTGCTACAGGTATACCGGATATACTAAAAATACTTGCTTCCACATAATTTTTATATGCATACCTGACTGCAACCGGATTTGCAATTTTTTCATTCCAAATAACCAGACGGGCGGTAGTTGTTTCAATTTCAGCTTTTGCAGGATAGAACACTTTATCTTCTCCGGCAATTTCAAATCCTTTCAGGGCTGTCCACATGGGATAAATTCCCTTTTCTGCATTCTTAAAATCAATATATATTTTCTTCTCTTTTTTCTCCATAGTTTTATAAACAGGTGAAGCATAACCAAAACCTTTTCTGCCATAGGTTGCGCCTAGTGCCCATAAAGCCAGCCTTTCGCCTACCGTTTCTTTATTTACAGGATGAATAAATGCAGGATGTCCTATATCCATTGTTGATACCATGCCAGAATTGGGAATGTCACGCATATTCTGCAATTGCACTTCACGCAACCTTGCAGCAGAAGTGCTATCAGCTCCTTCATAATTATAAGGTGCAATCTGTACAAAATAAAAAGGGAATTCTCCAATGTT
>JANMLJ010000134.1:0-19526 GCA_031372465.1 Chitinophagaceae bacterium
TGGCCCTGCATGGAAGCAAGCTGGCATTTCAGGCCATTGAAAAATTTCTGCATAATAAAATAAACCGTCATGAAATGGAAACACAATATAGCCGGGAGTGGAAAACTCAATTCTCTAAACGGCTGGCTATGGGCAGAATCATTCAGCAATTATTCGGAAAGCGGTGGGTTACTAATTTATTTATAAAAATTGTAAAACCATTTCCCGGATTTATAAAATTCCTGGTAAGGCAAACACATGGCAAGCCTTTTTAAAAGGGTTCCTCCTTTATTACAATAACATTACCGGGTTAAACTACCCGGCAATGTTTAGTCTTACATTAATGTATTTATCATAAATGAGCTAATATTTCTGCAACAGAAGCCCTTTTGGAATAATCTGTATCAAAATAACGATAAGCAATTTTACCATCCATGCCAATTATATACAAAGCAGGTACAGGCAAGTTGGCTCCATTTTCGCCATTCGCTTTTGTAAAGTCAATGCCATAGCCTTTATATTTCTCCACCGTTTTTTCATCCACTGCAAAGGCAACATCATAGCTCTTCATTATTTTAAGGCCATCATCAAATAAAATAGAATAAGATGCTTTGGTCTTTTCTATTGTTTTGGAAATATTTTCCGGCTTCTCCGGGGTTATCGTAATCAAAATGGCTCCTTTAGCGGTAATAAGCGAAAGCGAATCTTCCAATTTCTTCAAATGCTTATTGCAATAAGGGCACCACTGTCCACGATAAAATACCAGTACAACCTGGCCTTTCTTTAATTCTTCATTTAGCGAAACAGTTTTACCGTTCTGGTCTTTGGCAGAAAATGAAGGCGCAGCAACATTAACATTTAAGCCTTTTGGCCCGTCCTGTGCATTGATGATAAAAGCAATAACTAATAATGTAAGCAATAGGAGATATTTTTTCATGTAATAAATTTTGGCAAAGATAAACTGCCCCGATGGGTATAGTTGGTCGTGTTAACGACATTCACTATAACTTCTCTTTAAAAGAAAAGTTAAAGAATACCGTAAACATTAAATACGTAAAGAAAAAATACTTCTTTATGTTTTAGCTGAGCAATAATTAATTTTATTGGTTGTAATCCTTACTTTCATTGTATGCACTGTTCATTAGTCGTATTATGCCTTTCCTTTCCTGAGAATAAAGATAATCCCATACCTTTTTTATTTTTTCATTTTGTAATTATTGTTGTTTTAATATCTTTTGAAGACTATTTTTTAGCTTCTCTTTTCGCTCATCATGCCGTGGAATTTGCTGCTGTTCTTTAGACAAAAATTTTCTCGGACTACGGACTTGTGTAAGGCTAAATTTCAGTTTCAATTTGCGGCAATAAGCAGCAATTTTTTGAAAGTTGCTACTATCACTAGCCGTTCGTTTATCAAAACCAATTCTGTTTGCAACAATATGCAAATGCAGGTGGCTGGTATTTTTATGGTGAATGGCTGCATACTGGTTATTTTCAAACCCCATATCCTTTGCACAATCCCGGCACAGTTCAATCATTTTTTCATTAGATAACTGCTCTCCATAGACCAAACTAAGCGTAATGTGTAAAGCAGGTTTTGAAAGTTTGGGATTTAGCTGCCTCAATAGCTAATCAATCATCTTTTCTTGAGCAACCATCATATCTTTTCCAATTATTGAATTATTAGTTTTTGCGTATCTCATCGTAGTTTCAATTCTATCATGGCCCATCATTTCCTTTACCGAAGTAATTGGGACACCATGGTTTAATGCGACTGTCGTGGCAAAAGTGTGACGGGCAATATAAAAATTAAGGGCTAAACCTAATTCACAAATTTCACTAATGATCTTTAAATTACTATTCAAATCCTTATTTGTAACAGAAGGAAAAACTGTATTGAGGGATAGATCTCCGTGCTTCAATTCATACTTTCTTACTATCTCTAATGCATGGGTAAGCAATGGAACATTTGCTGAGATTTTGCTTTTAGTTCTGGTATATGTCATCCAAGTCAATTTATCGCCTCCAGAATATATTTGATATGGTTTTAATATCTGCATGTCAATTGGAGCCATGCCAGTGTAACAACAGAACACAAAAAGATCTCTTACTAAACTTATCATGGGCTGGTGTAATTTTTTAGTCTGAATTCTTCTTAATTGTTCTAAATTCAACCTTTTACTTTCATACCGGGTTTTTCTGATTTTAAATGATGCAAAAACATTTCTGTCAATAAAACGCATGGCATAAGCCCAAGTAATTATTTTTTTAATACGTTCCATATGCTTCATGCAACCATTATTATTACAACGGTCATTTACTTTCAGCGGATTGCTCAGAATAAACGTCTTTAACTCATCAATAAAAGAGTAGTTGATATACTTCAGTGAAATATCCCCCGATTTATACTTTGACTTGCAAAACTTCTCTACATACGATCTCGTTGCATGATAATTCTTTAGACTTCCTTTTGCAAGTTCATACTTATATTTTTCAATGGCCTTATCTATTAATTGTAGAAATGTAAACTGACGTAAATCCTTATTCAAGAAAACAGTTTTTATTCTCTGGGCAGTACATTCTTCCCGATTAAGCTTTAAATCAAGATAGATATTGAAAAGTTCGGCTTTGATCGTATCCAGGTAAATAGAAAGCTTTATTAAGAAGTCGGTGTCCTGTTTAGGTCTTGCTTTTCCTGTATCCCATTCCGTCTTTTGAATGCTTCCTGAAATACATATTTCAGTTGAACGTTCAGCGAGTTTGATGCAACAAAAGACACTATAGTTTTTAAGTTTGTTTCGATTTTTACGGATGTAAAAACTCACAAAAAATGAATGGAAGCTTTTCATTGTGGTAAAATTTTAAGATAGTTAAAGCCTTAAAATTCTGTGAGTTAAGGGTCTAGTTACACGTCGGGGTGACAGGATTCGAACCTTCCAGTTATCGCATTGATTTTTAATTAATTATGATTGCTTCAAAAAAAAATTACTCACCGGCGGACTCACCAGAAGTGGTAAAAATGAGAAAATAGGGCTATAAAAGGGAGTTATAAAAATTCAATAACTAGTTAATATTGAATGATTTATACTCAGTGAGCTACTCAGTGAATAACTCAGTATAAGATGGGAAAAATACGGACTTGAGGGCAAAATTAAAATATAAAAGCCTGTAAGTCAATTACTTACAGGCTTAGTCGGGAAGACAGGATTCGAACCTGCGACCCCCTGGTCCCAAACCAGGTGCGCTACCGGCCTGCGCTACTTCCCGAATATTTTTTTCCAGGTGCTCCGCTGACAGCGGAGCTACTTCCGATTTATCTGCTTTATTGCCAGCAGAATTTGGACTGCAAATATAAAGGCTTCTGCCCTATTTATAGCTTATTTTTTAAGAAGAAACATAAATAGTGAAAAAGACCCAAAAACTGCATATTGGCAATATTTGGGTCTATTATTTCAAAATATTTTATTGGTTAATACTGAGAGGCGATGTTTTCGAAAAATACATCAGTTTATCCATTTGCCCATTTAATACATCATCCAGGTATACTTCAAAAACAATCATAACTTTTTTACCATTCAATTCTGGCATCTTTGAAAAAGGGAAAAATAATTCGAGATTTTTTTTAACCTGTTTATTATAACTAAGGCTTGAATTCGGCAATAGATTCATTTTAATATAAGTGGCAGCTGTACCACCCCAATTATAATATTCATTATCTGTTTTAAGATAAAATCCTTTTTCATCTGCCAGTCTTGCCACCACATACACATGGCCAAGTTTTGAATTCGTTTTTAAATCAAACTCCGGGTAAATGGACAATCCATCTTTAGCAGAATTAGTGACCACTGTAAGTTTTTTAAAATTGGTTATTTCAACTTTTGGTACTAAAAAGCTTGATTCCTTCTGGTTTTTTGGATACAATGCGGCAATTAATATCTTATCCCCTGCTGATAACTCATCATTCTGTATCACTGAATATCCATTGGTTGTTTCCCATGAATTTATTGAATAGTGCATAATTGACTGGGGATCATACTTCGTTCCATTGGTATAAAACTGATTAGCCACTTCAAAAACATTGAAATCAACCTGATCCCTGTTCCAACCCTGCGTTTCTTCGTAATAATTATACACCGAATCACTTTTATTCCATTTTACGGCACCGGGAAAACTCTGCTCATGCAACAAACCAAGCGCATGACCAAATTCATGTATAACGACCCGCTTCACTTCCGGATTGCTCCAATGATTGGGATCCTTCCGGATCTCTCCCATTAACTGCTCTATTGAATAGGGAGATGCTATTTTTCTCTTTTCAAGTTTTGCTGCATAATAATCCTGATCAGTAAAAAAAACTGTATCAAAATTTATTGTTTGAGTTGTCTGTGGCCGGAAATTAGCTCCGGTTCCTACGGTAGAATTATGCCCGGATCCATTTCCCAATTTTATCCGGATATTGGTAATTCGGGTAGTATCTGCAACAAACCGGAAAGTGATATTGGCATATTTCTCCCATTCCCTGGCGTAAAGAATGACTTTATCCCTGATAATTTTACTTCCACCCGGCATAAATTTTACCAGCAAAACTTGTCCATTTGTCCAGGTACTATAATTATCACTTACACCTCTTGCTTTGGTGGTATCCACTTCTTTCAGCATTGCATCTCCCACCAATGTAGTACAGCTGGGTTTGGGAAATTTCTGTGCATTAACAAAAATGCCAAAATACATTAATCCAAAAAGAACAAGTAGCAATTTTTTCATATTCATTAAATTTTTATTTCAAATCCATTATTGTAACCTTTTGTTTCCGGGTTTATAACAATTTCCCTCGTATTTTATCAGATCATTTATACGCATAAATTCCTCAAATAAATCTTTTTTTCATAAAAGCCCTGCCTGATCCCGACTTAAGATATTTTTCGAATTCAAAGGCTTTATACTTATCCTTAAAAGCGCAATAAAAGATTAATTCTACAGGTAATCTTGATTTTGTAGCAGGCACGTACCCTTTACTATGTCTTTCAAGTCTGGCCTTTAAATCATCAGTACATCCAGTATAATTAGCCTCATCATTGCATTTCAAAATTTAGACATAATACATAGAAGATCAACTACAAATTATCTAATTTATTAGGCGGACTTTGTCCGCCGAAGCCAGCAGGAATTAAAATATATGCATAAAAAAACCAGCCTACGCTTAAAGCTTCGGCTGGCGAAGGCGGAGAGGGTGGGATTCGAACCCACGGTACAGTTTAACCCGTACGACGATTTAGCAAACCGTTCCTTTCGGCCACTCAGGCACCTCTCCAACACCCTTTATTCAGGGGGAGGCAAAAATAAAGATTAATGCCTTCAAATCCCAAAAAACAAATCCCTGATTCCATATAAAATTATGAAATCAGGGAATTAAATATTATCAATTATTACATAGCCGCCAATTGCACTTTCTGCTGCAGTTCTAATACATTTTCCCGGAAAACACCATCTGTATCCATCAGATCCTTCACCGTTTGGCAGGAATGGATAACCGTCGTATGATCCCGGCCCCCAAAATGCTCGCCAATTGTCTTCAATGAATTTTTTGTAAACGCCTTTGCCAAATACATCGAAATTTGTCTTGCCTGTACAATTTCTCTCTTGCGGGTCTTTTGCAGCAGCTTATCGTAAGCAACATCAAAATATTCGCAAACCATCTTTTGAATGGTCTCAATCGTAATTTCTTTACTGGATGATTTTACAAAATTGCGTAATACTTTTTTCGCAAGGTCCAGGTCAATTTCTCTCCTGTTTAAGGAAGATTGTGCCAACAATGATATTAATGCTCCTTCCAGCTCTCTTACGTTATTACTGATATTATAAGCAATATATCTAACGACTTCTTTCGGCATTTCCAATCCGTCGTTTTTCATCTTTTTTTCCAGAATTTCAATACGTGTATCATATTCAGGTACCTGCAGATCGGCACTTAATCCCCAGCGGAAACGACTTAATAATCGTTCCTGTACACCATCAAGGTCTTTTGGTGATTTATCAGAAGTAAGGATCAACTGTTTGTGTGACTGGTGCAAATGATTGAAAATGGCAAAAAATGCATCCTGTGATTTTTCTGCTTTGGCAAAAAACTGTACATCATCGATGATCAATACATCAATCAACTGGTAAAAATGGATAAAGTCGTTGATCGCATTGTTGCGGCTATGATCCATAAACTGGTTAATAAATTTCTCCGAGCTTACATACAACACTACTTTATTCGGATGCAATCTTTTTACTTCATTTCCTATTGCCTGTGCCAGGTGCGTTTTACCTAAACCTACCCCACCATAAATAACCAATGGATTAAAAGAATTTGTTCCGGGTTTTTCGGCAACTGTTTTACCGGCACGACGGGCTACCCTGTTGCAGTCACCTTCTATAAATGCTTCAAATGTATAGATGTGATTTAACTGCGGGTCAATCTGCATCTTCTTAAGACCCGGTATTACAAAAGGATTCTTAACCGGATTATTTATGACTAATGGAAAATCCATTTCGTTATTTGAAAAAGTTTTAAAACCCTGACCACTTACATCCATCGTAACAGGTTTGTTCTTACTGTTACCACTATCCACCATGATCCGATATTCAAGGCGGGCATCTTTGCCTAATTCTCTTTTTAATGTTTTCGCTAATAAATTTACGTAATGTTCTTCAAGATATTCGAAAAAGAATTGGCTGGGTACCTGGATAACCAACACATTATTTTTTATGGATACCGGGTGGATAGGCTCAAACCAGGTTTTGTAATGCTGCCATTCTACGATGTCTTTAATGATTTTTAAACAATTGGTCCAGATTTTTTCAGCATTATTATCCATCTGTGTAGTAAGCAGTTTATATCGGGTTAACTATAGTTGTTCTTCAAAATGTCCAAAAAAACCTTTACACAATGTTCATAAATAAACTTGGACAGGAAGGCGAATATCATCATTTCTTTTATAAAAAAAAATTTTTCTCCAACTCATTTTCGTGAAATAGAAATAATATTTATTTTTGACAATTTTTTACCGGAAAAATTTGGAAAATCCGAAATATAACCTGTCCAAAATAATACCGCTAAAACCAACCTGTTTCACTAAACAATCATCCCTTCTTTTCTTTTTATACCTCACCTTCAGACTTGTTTGAAGGTATAAACATTTTATGGCCGTAACAAGGATTTATAAAAATTATTCCCGGTTTTTTATTTGCATCTTTGCGGTAACATTTTATACGCCCAATCTTTGTTAGACAGATTGACGCTCACCAAACCCGCCATAAAGTTTATTCAGGAACAAAAAAGTTAGCCGGTAAATTTTATAGCTCATTTCAGGATAAAAACCTGACAGTATGCAAAAGATCATTTCTCTCAAACTGCTTCCTTCCGAAGCAGCCAACGAATCAGTTGTACAGCAATACATCGCCAATGCAGTTGCACTAAAGGTTTCAGCTGTTTCCGGTTATCATATTTTAAAGCAATCCATTGATGCAAGGGGCAGGCAAGCCTGGATAAATCTTTCGGTAAAAGCCTTTATCGATGAACCGTTTCAACTAAGGGAGCGTATGTCATTCAGTTTTCAGGACGTAAAAAATGTTCCTCACCGGGTTATTATTATAGGCGCAGGACCAGCTGGTTTATTTGCCGCTCTCCAATTAATTGAATTGGGAATCAAACCCATACTGCTGGAAAGAGGGAAAGATGTAAAAGCCCGGCGAAGGGACCTGGCAATTCTGAATAAAGAAGGCGAAGTAAATCCCGAAAGCAATTATTGTTTTGGAGAAGGCGGAGCCGGTACTTATAGCGATGGAAAACTATATACCCGTAGTTCCAAGCGGGGCGATATAAACCGTATTCTCAACTTATTCGTCCATTTCGGTGCCGATGAAAAAATATTGTACGAAGCTCATCCCCATATCGGAACAAATAAGTTGCCACAGATTATAACCTCCATGCGAAAAACAATAATAGATTGCGGTGGCGAGTTTTTATTTGAAAAAAAAGTGACTGATTTCATAGTAAAAGACAATGAAATAAAAGGAGTAAAAACAGCAGATGGTACTACATTTGATGCTGCTGCATTTCTGCTTGCAACAGGTCATTCAGCCAGGGATATTTTTGAGTTACTCCATACTAAAAAGATATTGATTGAATCCAAACCTTTTGCTTTAGGCGTTAGAGTAGAACATCCGCAATCAATTATTGACAGTGCCCAATACCATTGTACTACCCGGGGAGAATTTTTACCTCCGGCCTCTTATAGTTGGGTGCAACAAGTAAACAGCAAAGGAGTTTTCTCTTTTTGTATGTGCCCCGGTGGTATCATTGCACCGGCCGCCACTTCGCCGGGTGAACTGGTAGTAAATGGCTGGAGCCCTTCCAAACGCAATAATCCATTTGCCAACAGTGGTATTGTTGTAACGGTTGAAGAAAAAGATGTTTTAACATCAATTAAAAAAGTGTCAGATTCCGGTTTTTTCGGGGAAGAAATAATAATTAATAAGGCTGATAGTTCACTACTGATGATGGCATTTCAACAATCCGTTGAAAGAAAAGCATTTCATGCTGGCGGAGGAAAGTTTGTAGCACCAGCACAACGATTAGTTGATTTTGCAGAAAACAAACTTTCAGCTGATCTGCCTGGTTGTTCTTATTTACCAGGCTTACATTCTTTTTCATTAAAAGAAGTTTTACCCGGTTTTGTTCATAAAGCTTTGCAACAGGCATTTAAAGATTATAGCAAAAAAATGCGGGGCTATTTCACTAATGAGGCGGTTGTGGTGGCCACTGAATCAAGAACTTCCTCCCCTGTACGCATTCCCAGAAATGCAGAAACAGGACAACATCCACAAATCAACAACCTGTATCCCTGTGGTGAAGGTGCTGGTTATGCAGGTGGTATTGTAAGTGCAGCAATGGATGGAGAAAGAGTCGCAAAACAAATTGCGATAAAACTATCATCAGTTTAACCGTTATTTTATGCAGATGACCCCATATTAAAGCCATTTTACCGAATTGTAGGCCAAAATCGTTAATGACTACTAATTTTACAACTCAAAACCAATGCATATGTCCATCCTGGAGCTTCAAAATTTAAAAAAATATTTTGCTACACAAAAGGCTGTTGATGATATCAGCCTCTCAGTAGAAAAAGGGCAAATTTTCGGATTGCTGGGTCCCAATGGTGCCGGTAAAACAACCTTGATCCGGATGATAACCGGGATATTTTATCCGGATGAAGGGCAGATAATCTTTGATGGCAAAAAATTTGATCCTATCAATGACGTATCGCAAATTGGTTATATGCCGGAAGAAAGGGGCTTATACAAGAAAATGAAGATAGGTGAGCAAACAATGTACCTGGCACAATTAAAAGGGTTGAGCAAGAGTGATGCATTAGCCAAAATCAAACAGTGGTTTATCAAATTTGAAATGGAAAGCTGGTGGAATAAGAAAGTGGAAGATCTTTCAAAAGGGATGAGCCAAAAACTTCAGTTCGTCACCACTGTTTTACATAATCCCAAACTCATCATTTTAGACGAGCCATTCAGTGGTCTCGATCCGGTTAATACTAACCTGATTAAAGATGAAATATTTAACCTGGCCAAAAATGGAGCTACCATTATATTTAGTACACACCGTATGGAACAGGTAGAAGAGATTTGTGACCACATAGTGCTGGTAAATAAAGGTAAAAAGATACTTGACGGAACGGTAAAAGATATAAAACAGGATTTTAAAGAAAATCTATTTAGCATTGGTGTTGATCAGATGCCTTCTTTAAATGGAAATGCGCCGTATGAAGAGGCCGGAAAAAAAGGACAAACGCAGATCGTAAGAATAAAAGATGGCAGCCGGCCGAATGATGTATTGCAATACCTGCTGAAGGAAGGCGCCGCTATACATTCTTTTAATGAAATACTTCCTTCCCTGAATGATATTTTTATTAAACTGGTAGAAGGTACACCCAGTGCCCGCCAGTTCCTCCAAAAAGAGTCCTTCGGATAAAAAGTATAACCCAATTATAATCAACTAAATTATTTCTCATGCACAAAATATGGCTCATCATAAAAAGAGAATACCTGACCAGGGTTCGGAAAAAATCGTTTATTATTACTACCCTTTTGTTTCCACTACTGTATTTAGCCCTCATCTTTGGTATGGGTTTTATTGCTGAAAAAAGCAAACAGAATCTTAACCTGGCGGTAATCGATTCATCGGGTTATTTTTCACAAGCCCTGATAGAAAAGCAAAACAAACTGGATAATAGTTCAACGCTAACTTTAATAAAAGAAAATTCAGCAAAAGTTATAGCGGATCATAAAGGGGAAGGATATGACGGGTATATAGTAATTCCAGCCATTAATTGGCAAACCGGTACAAAAGATCTGATACTAAAAGCAAATAAATCATACGGTAGTTCTACTTCTGCACCGGTAGAAATGAAATTGAACCGTATCTGGGATGAAATTAAAAATGATAGCCTGCAAATCGATGTTTCCAAACAAGTAATTCTCTCCGGAAGTCATTTAGGGTTAACAGCTAAGAATATTAAAGATGAAAAGGCAGATGTAAAAACAGCGGAAGGAATAGGCTATGTATGTGGTTTCCTTATTTATTTAATACTCCTTATTTATGGCTCACAGGTAATGATGGGTGTAATGGAAGAAAAGACAAACCGAATTGCCGAGATCATTGTTTCATCGGTAAAACCATTCCAGATGATGTTGGGAAAAATTTTGGGTATTGGGATGGTTGCCTTAACACAATTTTTTCTTTGGATAGCTTTTGTATTTATTATTTATAATGTTAGTAAATATACTTCCGGCAGTGGTGGAATGGCCAATCAATTAGTAGGTGGTATGCAAAATATGTTTACCAGTGTTAATCTGCCACTTATATTATTCTGTTTTGCATTCTACTTTCTGGGTGGATTCTTTTTCTATGCTTCTTTATATGGTGCAATAGGAAGTGCTGTAAATGAAGATATGCGGGAAGCACAGTCGTTGAGTTTCCCCATCACTATGCTGGTTATAATATCTATTGCAATGATGAGCAGTGCGGTAGCAAATCCTACCAGTCAGATTGCAATTTGGGCCAGTATCATTCCTTTCAGCTCGCCAATTGTGATGATGGCGAGAATTCCTTTTGGCGTACCGAATACAGTGCCATGGTGGCAATTGGGATTATCGGCAGGTCTGCTGATTCTCGGTTTTATACTCACCGTTTGGTTTGCTGCCAAAATATACCGTACCGGTATTTTAATGTATGGCAAAAAGCCAAGCTGGAAAGAAATGTTACGTTGGGCTTTCAGGAAGAGTTAAGCGGGTGAAATACGAATAATTTTCCTGTAATAGAAAGCGAGTACTCTTTTTTCATTATATAAGATGACGGTATTTTTATCCCGATCCACTCTTTTCTCCAATACCTGAGAACATTCACCCCCTTTTTCCGAAAAAAGGGGCAGGCTCTTCAGTATGGGCTATGAATATCTCGCTGTTCAGTTACTAATCAGTTTGGGTCAATTAAATTAATCTGTGTTAATCTGAGTAATCTGGTGCGCCAACTGTTAAAATTTTCTTTATCTGGCAAAAGCTGTAACATTATACGAAATCAATCGTATATTTGATACGAAATATTTCGTGAAACAAAGAAATCTGCCATTTTAAAAACAACAAGTATGAAATCAACAAACCCCAAAGCCGCCCCATTTTTATTAGCCCTTTCCGCAATTATTTTAACCGTTGGTCTTGTATCATGGGATCAAAAACAAGCACCCGGCCAATACGGCCAAATAGTGAACGATACAACACCAAAAAATAATTCCACCAACAAAAAAGTACGTGACCTCGATGATGTGTTGAATGAACTGGATAAAGCTGAATGGAAAGTAGATATGGAAAAAATAAAAAAGGAGATTACCGAAGCCATGAAGAGTATTGATGGTGATAAAATAAAGCTGGAAATAGAAAAAGCAATGAAAGAAGTGGATATGGACAAAATTCAAAAAGAAATACAGGAATCATTAGCCAAAGTTGATTTCAGCAAACTAAAAGCTGAAATAGCCGATGCTATGAAAGAAGTGGATATGTCCAAAATTCAGCAGGAAATAAAGGAATCACTGGCCAACGTTGATTTCGATAAAATAAAACTGGAAATGGAAAAGGTGAAAAATATAGATATGAAGAAATTCGATGCAGATATGAAAAAATTAGGAGAAGAAATGAAAGAAATGGGGCCAAAAATGGAAAAGGAAATGCAAAAGGCAAAAGTGGAAATTGAAAAAGCAAAAGTGGAGATGAAAGAGTATAAAAATTTTGTAGATGGCCTCGACAACGATGGTTTGATCAACAAAAAAGAAGGCTATTCACTTAAACATAAAGATGGAGAGCTGTTCATTAATGGTAAAAAAACTACCCAACAGACCTATAGCAAATACCGGAATTTTTTAGAAAAACATAAAAAATTTACGATTGAAAAAAACAATGATGATTTTAATATAGATATGGATTAAGATTTGTGTTTGGTACAAAATGTCCCCTGGTTCATAGCCATGTCCACAGGACTCTTACGGAGAAAAATAAATAGTCTCGTCTAAGACGAGACTATTCTTTTATATTTCGCTATATTTATTTATATGTATCAGTTGAATTTTTTGTTCATGTAAAATAATACTTTGCGATTAATATTTTTTTTATTGCTGTTAACAGGCATGGCCCATCTCAATGCTCAGTCAAAGGATAGTATTGATACGGTTTCTCATACGTACCCGAAAGAGAAACCGGAATTTGTACCGGTTAAAAAAATAACGCCTGAACTGAAACCAACAGTAATAACATTGATAGCTTCAATGTCATTGATATCTTATGGTATTATTGCAAAATTAACTCCGGAATTAAGGAAATTAGACTCAAACATTAAATCAGCAATCAGAAAAAATAAAACCGATTTCCGTATTCAAATTGATGATTACATTCAGTATGCACCCGGGCTTTCCGTGTATGCTTTGAATGCTCTGGGTATTAAAGGCAAACACAACTTTAAAGACCTGACACTTACGTATATTTTATCCACTGTTATTACGGGTATATTAAACCAGTCCGTTAAAGCAATTTCAAAGGTCAGACGCCCTGATGAAACTGGTTCCAATTCTTTCCCTTCAGGACATACAGCAACTTCTTTTGCCGGAGCAGAGTTTCTGCGCCAGGAATATAAAAATGTTTCTCCGTGGTTTGGTGTAGCCGGATACACGGTTGCTACAGCCACAGGTATTTTGCGTATCTACAATAACAAGCACTGGTTTAGTGACGTGATCGCTGGCGCCGGTTTTGGAATTTTATCAACCAAAATTGCGTACTGGCTTTATCCCTTTATTGAAAATAAATTGTTTAAGCATAAATCAAAACATTCCTTGCAAGAGGGGTATTAAAAATAAAATAAATATTTCATGATAAGAATAACACAACTCATTTTTTTTAGCCTGTTATTATCATTGTATAGTTTACGCATCGAAGCCCAGCATGAGCGGACCCAGTATCCATTTTTTTTATCCAATAACACATACTTTGAGGGAAGTGTCAGTTATATTAACTATCGTTTCTCCAACTTGCAAATGGAAAAGGGATTCACCGCAGAATCAATATATATCCCCCAACCAGGAGTGCGTTTAATGTTATATGGCTATCGGTTTAATAAGAAATTATCAGGGCAAATCAGTTATTTGCGCCCCGTTTTTTGGGTTCAATATAAAAATATCAATGGCGATCAAACCAGTCATTCAATGCCCACGAATGTGGCTGGAATTACATTAAAATACCGGTCACAGATTAAAAAAAGGGTTTCAATTTATGGTGAGACCGGTCTGGGTATAATTACCAGGTCGGGATTTAGCATTAATAATATTCCTGTGATAAAAAATGCAAATTTCCTTACCTTTTTATTTAGTGGCGGATTAGAATATCGGTTGAAGAATAAATTGAATTTTGTGGCAGGCCTGGGATGGTCTCCCGGCAAAGCAACAGTAAATCAGCCGGCCACTATTTTTGCTTCAGCCGGATTTACCAGTAACATACAAAAGCTTACAGAAGCGAAAGTTGCTGAAAATAAAAAAAGTGGTAATAAATTCCCGGCAAACCTGCTCCAGGTCGGATATACCAGTAATTTTTTGGGGTACGGCGTCAACAATTTTTTTTCCAATAAAATTTTTCCAATCTTTTGGGGTGGTGATGTAGAAGTTAAAAAAGGGATTTCAATCCACTATCAACGTAATATATTTCATGGAAGGAAAGTATTTTCATTGGATTGGGGTGCAAGTTTTTCATATTGGAAAAGCAAAGTTAAGAATGAAGGCTTTTATACAATATCGCTATTCCCTTTAGTCAGGTTTACGGCATTTCATTTTAATAAAGCGGATTTATATTTCAATTACTCTGTTGCAGGTCCAACCTTTATATCAAAAGTCAGGGTTGATAATAATAAAATAGGCAAAAAATTTACTTTTCAGGACTTTATGGGAATGGGGATCAATACGGGTAAACAAAGGAAGATAAATGCTGAAATCAGGATTGCTCACTATTCGAATGGAAATCTTTTTCCTGATAATAACGGGGTAAAAATCCCACTGACTTTTAATATGGGCTTTGTATTCTGACCTCTATTGCATAAGTCCAAAAATTATATGTAGAACACAGCGTGATTTGTAAAATTTTTACTGTATTATATTAAGACCCAAAAGTAGAGCTTGTAATAAAAGTACTCTATCTAAATCCCCCCATATTAAAAGGTGATGGCATAATTTCAAAGTCGCTAAGTTCAATCATCTCAATATTCAACTGAAAGGCTTCATCCGTTTTTATCACCACTTTTTCTTTCGTAATTTTTCTGAACCCGGCTTTTTCAAAAACAAACTTATAAGTACCCGGCTTCAACTCATCAAAAGAATATCCCCCATCTTCTTCCGTCAATACTATCTTTTCTTTTTTAGAGATCAGCACGGCTGTAACGCATACACCTTCTAAAGGCTTTTTATTTTCTGAATGAATAACTGTTCCGTTTATATCATCCTTTTTCCCTTCACCCGGATCAGGAACAACAACATTGGCCTTTGCCATTGCAAAACCCAAAAGGGAAATTACCAGCAGAAAAAATTTTTGTTTCATTTTTTTGTTTTGAATGGTTTTATAAATAACCTTTCAGCACTGTATCACTTCGTGTTTTTGTAGCTCTTTTTATTGTGATATTTGATAAAATTAAAGCTTTTTAACCGGATTGGCCAAACCGCTCATAAATTCACTCCACACATTTTTTACAATAACCCCTGCGGGTAAAATGTTATCCAGCAAAGCACTTACCTGACCTATTTCCAACTCACCATTTACCAGATCCCCTTCAAACATTCCTTTCTTTGACCTTGCCCTACCTAGCAACGTAGCTAATTCATTGACCGTTGCCCCTTTTAATTCCGCCTGCTTCACCTGGTTATAGAAATCGTTTTTTATCAGGCGCACAGGAGTTAGCTGTTTCAATGTTAGTTGTGTATCTCCTTCCTGTGAATTTATCACAACATTTTTAAAATTTATATGGGAGGATGCTTCTTCACTGGCCACAAACCGGCTGCCCATTTGTACACCTTCTGCACCCAAAACCATTGCCGCCAGCATTTGTCTTCCATCAGCAATTCCACCCGCAGCAATCACCGGAATTTTTACGGCATTTACAACAGCCGGGATCAATACCATGGTTGTTGTTTCTTCTCTTCCATTATGACCGCCTGCTTCAAATCCTTCTGCTACCACTGCATCACAACCTGCCTCTTCTGCTTTCTTTGCAAATTTTGAAGAACTAACCACATGCACAACCGTAATTCCTTCAGCTTTTAAACTACTTGTCCATGTTTTGGGGTTTCCCGCCGAGGTGAACACTATCTTAACCCCTTCCTCTTTGATAACCTGAATATGCTTCTCAATATCCGGATATAATAAAGGAACATTAACACCAAAAGGCCGGCTGGTAGCCAATTTACATTTACGAATATGTTCTAGTAAGACATCAGGATACATCGATCCGCTGCCTATAATTCCTAATCCTCCTGAATTACTGACGGCACTGGCAAGCCTCCAGCCACTTGCCCAGATCATTCCTGCCTGGATGATGGGATAGTCAACGTCAAAAAGTTTAGTAATACGATTGGAGAAGTTAATCATTGGTAAAGTGCTTACTAAAACGCAAAGATACTGGATACTGGATGCTAGATGCTAGAATCCAGCATCCAGCATCTAGTATCCAGCATCCAGTATCTAGTATCCAGCATCCAGCATCCAGCATCTAGTATCCAGCATCCAGTATCTATCCCAGGTCAATACTCGTATTATCACCGATATTCAGCGACCGGGTTTCACCACGAAGATTTGTGTCGCTGCCAATTACAGAATCATCCAGTACAATATCATAAAGATTGGAGAAAGAACCTATAATGGAATTTTTTACAATGGAGTAATCTATCGTGGCGTTTTCTCCTATGGATACATTAGGGCCAATAATAGAATTTTTAATGGTACAGCCCACACTTATACTAACCGGATGAACAATCACCGTATTTTCAAACTGTGCCGCATCCGTTTTAACGGCAAATTTTTTAAGCATGATCGCATTTGATTCAAGCAATGTTTCTTTCCGGCCACAATCAAACCAATTCTCTACTTTAAATGACTTGAACTTTGTTCCTGATTTTAACATGCAGTCTAGAGCATCGGTCAAACTGTACTCCCCATGGCTGCGAAGCCCCTGCCGGATATTATTCTCCAGGCATTGAAACATCTCTTCTGATTCTTTAATTTTATAAACCCCCACCAATGCCATATTAGATTTGGGTATCTGAGGTTTCTCAACCACATGATTGATAAATCCATCCTCTTCAATTTCTGCTACCCCAAATTCTCTGGGATCATCCACCTTCCTTACTCCTATCATTGAGAAAGGGCTGTTTACCACTTCCTGCACATTGTATTCACAAATAGTATCTCCTAATACTACAATAACCTCATCCTGGTTTACAATACTTCTTGTCAAACGAATAGCATGTCCAACACCTTGTCTGTCAACCTGGTGAATATAATGGGCTTTTAATTCAGGGTATTTACTTTTTACATAATCCTGAATCTTATCGCCCAGGTAACCAACTATAAAAACAAACTCCTTAATACCAGCACCACTTAATTGGTCAATAATAATACTTAGAACTGTCTTTCCCGCAAGAGGAATGAGCGCTTTAGGTTGCGTATAGCTATGTGGGCGCAACTTGGTACCCGCGCCGGCCACTGGAATGATAGCAATCATGAATAAAACAGTTATTGTTAAAGGGCAACGAAAGTAAGACTTTTGAAATAAACAAAATTTTTCAACAGTATTACTGTTGCATAGGCTGCTAACTTACTTTTGCACAAATAAAAAATTTAAGTGACCGGTTATTCTGAATTCCAGCGATTAATAATGAATCGTACCTGATAACCCTTCGATCTTACCGGAAAGATTGGCACTTTCACCAAATAGTAATTCAACAAATGCAAAAAGACACCATTATTTTAGATTTAATCAACCAGGAACTGGAACGTCAACGCAATGGTATTGAACTGATCGCTTCAGAAAACTTTACTTCCTTAGAAGTAATTAAGGCAATGGGAACCTGCCCTACCAATAAATATGCTGAAGGTTATCCCGGCAAACGATACTATGGCGGTTGCGAAATAGTAGATGAAATAGAAATACTGGCAATAGATCGGTTAAAGAAAATTTTCAACGCAAGTTGGGCCAATGTTCAACCACATAGCGGTGCGCAGGCGAATGGTGCCGTTTTCTTAGCTGTAATGAAACCGGGTGAAAAATTCTTAGGACTTGATCTTAGTATGGGCGGGCATCTTACCCACGGCAGCCCGGCCAATTTTAGTGGCAAAACTTACCATGCCTTACACTACGGGGTCACAAAAGATGGAATTATCGATTATGAACAACTTGAAGCAACCGCCCGCAATGAAAAGCCTAAAATGATTATTTGCGGAGCTTCCGCTTATAGCCGTGATTGGGATTATAAACGGATAAGGGCTGTGGCCGATGAAATAGGCGCCATTGTTTTTGCCGACATAGCACATCCTGCCGGTTTAATAGCAAGCGGTTTATTAAACGATCCATTTGATCATTGTCACATTGTAACATCCACTACACATAAAACACTACGGGGTCCAAGAGGTGGTATTATTATGCTTCGCCATGATTTTGAAAACCCCTGGGGAATAAAAGATCCTAAAGGAAATTTAAGAAAGATGAGTTCTTTACTGGACTTAGCTATTTTTCCCGGCACACAAGGCGGACCGCTGATGCATGTAATAGCAGCCAAAGCTGTTTCATTTAATGAAATACTGGATGATTCATTTAAAATTTATGGTCAACAGGTAATTGCCAATGCACAGGCAATGGCCAGATCATTTGTAGCAAGAGGATACCAGCTTATCAGTGATGGAACGGATAATCACCTGATGCTGATCGATCTCCGGAATAAAAACCTGACGGGCAAAAAAGCACAGGAAACCCTGGACAAAGCACATATCACCCTGAATAAAAATGCGGTTCCATTTGATGATAAATCACCCTTTGTTACTTCGGGTATCCGGGTGGGTGTTCCAGCCGTTACTACCAGGGGTATGAAAGAAGTGCATATGGAAACAGTAGTTGCCATGATTGATAAAGTACTGATGCAGGCAGATGACGAAAATGTAATTACAACAGTAAGAAATGAAGTGAAAGAATTTATGCAGCAATTTCCTTTATATCCTGAATTGGGCTAAGATTTATTTTTTCCGTTACTTAGTACTTCTAAATTATTTATCATGATTCAACGCCAGCAAACACTTTGGTTATTATTAAGCGCTGCAGCCGGTATTTTAACTTTTATGTTTCCATTTGCCACCGGTGAAAAACTTGCAAAAACCGGGATGAAGGAGGTGGCACAACTGAATGCCGGTAAAGATTTTTTTATTTTACTTCTTACCATAGCGAGCATCGGCTTAGCCTCCGTAATAATTTTCTTGTATAAAGACCGCAAACTGCAAATAAAATTATGCCTGCTGGGTTTACTCGTTTCTGGAGTCACGTTATTTCTCTATATAATGGGAATGAAAAAAATGCTTTCCACTACTCCGGCTTTATGGGCAATACTTCCTGTAGCAGCTATTGTTGGCTACTTCATGGCTTTCCGTAATATCAGAAAAGATGAAAAGCTGGTGAAGTCACTGGATAAACTCCGCTAATATTTTTATCCCAAAAAGGCTTTTATAACAATATGATTTATTAAACAGCCCAATACATTTCACGCAAAGAACGCAAAGAAAAGGCGGCGCAAAGAATACATAAGACTAATTATTATTTCACTTTGATATTAGTAGACTATTGTACAATAAAAGTTTTTACCTGGCTTTCGTTGTTACCAGACAAACGGAGACTATACATTCCCGGCTTGATACTGGCCGGTAAATCAATAACG
>JANMLJ010000391.1:0-5465 GCA_031372465.1 Chitinophagaceae bacterium
CCATCCTTCAAAATAGCTTTTACCCTAAACTGAAACCGCATTCCATCACAACCCGTACTATCCTCATAAATCAATGGCTTTGGGTTACGTCTTTCATCGTTTGTAATTCTTGCTTTGCCCCTTAACACCAATTCATTATTTGCTGTCGTATTTTTCTGGTACAACAATTCATGAAAAACATCTACCGAAAAATTCAATGTTCCTGGCTTGCTTGTGCTTAATTTTATTATTATTAGCTGGTCGGGTGCAGAAGAAAATATTTCTTTTGAATAAACAACGCCACTTGCTGTAAATTTTGTACTTGCTACGGCAGTACTGATATTCAGATCCCGGTAAACAGCGGAAGCTTCCCCCTCATATTTTTGTTTTATGACTATATCTCCCAATGGCTGATACATTTCCGTATTGGGGCCCTGCATTTTTCGCAGTAACCGTACAGCTCTGCCAATGCTATCCCTGAACAATTCATCCCTTACCGGTTGCAGGTATTTTACAGCATCCGGATTGGGGTTTAGATCAACCGGACCTCCTGTCCATAATGTTTGTTCGTTTAACTGTATCAACTCTGTATCTGGCCTGCCATAGATCATAGCCCCTAATCTTCCGTTTCCTATTGGCAATGCTTCATTCCAGTCTTTGGCAGGTTGTTTATACCATAATACATAATCCTTTTGCTGGGCAAAATTGCCCTGAGCAATTATGATAAAGCAAAAAATATAAACTATCCTATTTTTCATACACATTTTCAAAGCTTTATCCTGATAACACAAAATGACTTTGGGCGTATAACTATAAATATTTTTTTATCCTTTGCGGAAATAATTCTTTCCACCGGGTAAATATTTTTTTGCTGCGTTAACGAATTGAAAGAAAATAAATCGGTGGCATACAGTTCCTGAACGATCACTTCTTTATTAATAGTCTTTGCACCTTCAAGGCTAAATTCAACCGGTGATATTGCCGCAGCTATATTGGTAATTTTTATGATAAGTTCATTTGTCTTTTTATCAATTACTGCACTTGCATACAAACTATCTTTCCCGCTTACTACCTGACCATCCTTTAAAACCGGAATTACATTTGTTCCTTTATTGTTAGAAAACATTTTTTGAACATAATAATTAGCGGTACCAAATGTCTGTAAGTTGTCAAACCAAATTAAATCAGGCCGCCATTGCCATGCATCTACATGCGCCAGTAACGGTGCATAAGAAGCCATTTGTACAATATCTGCATTACGTTCCAGTCCCGTCATAAAAGAAGCTTCTGCCAATGCACTCTCCCAATTATTCCTGCCTTCAGCAACGATCGTATCTTTTGAATGAGCAGCATATTCTCCTGCAAATATTTTCGGGCCTTTCCGGTCATAATTATCATACCGGTTTGCATTTTTAAAAAACCACTCCGGCGGTTTATAATAATGTTCATCTATTAAAGCAGGTTTCAGTTGCTTTAACTCCTTCCAGGCATAATTAAAGAGATCCCCTTCGGCAAAAGGACCTGCGCCTGATACAACTTTAATAGCAGGATATTTTGAGAGAATCGCTTTCTCAAAAACTTTATACCGTTCGATGTACTGGGATTCCCATTGCTCGTTACCAACACCAATGTATTTTAAATTAAATGGTTGCGCATGTCCCAGTTGATTCCGCAATTTTCCCCACCTGGTATTGATGTTACCATTGGCAAATTCAATTAAATCCAATGCATCATCAATATAGGGTTGCAGTTCATCCATTGCAGCCACTTCTGCACTGTTAAACTGGCAAGCCATTCCACAACTTAAAATAGGCAATGGTTCCGCACCCATATCTTCTGCCAGTTGAAAATATTCATAAAACCCCAACCCAAAACTTTGAAAGTAATCTGGTGCTGGTTTATTGCGAAACTCTACATTCCAGCGGTTCATTATCAATTTTCTATTTTCAATTTCTCCTATCGTTGTTTTCCACTGGTACCGGTTACTCAATTCTCTTCCTTCCACGATACATCCGCCGGGGAAACGGATAAAACCGGGTTTGAGATCGGCAATCATCTGTACCAGATCATTACGCAGCCCGGAAGGTCTTTTTTTCCAGGTATCTTCCGGAAAAAGAGAAACCATATCCATATCCACTTCTCCATTCCCTTCAAATAGTAATTGAAGCTTCCCTCTTTGCGCCGTATCAGTTGTGATAATAGCTGCAGCATACTTCTTCCAGCGGATAGCTTTCGGATCTGCAGCAATATCATTCAATACAGATGAGCCAATTATCTTTCCTGCAGCATTAAGGAGATTAATATGGATTTTAAGATTACCGGGCTTCCCCGTTTTCAGCAGTACAGAAAAATTATATTGCTTTTCTTTATGAAAGCCCATCCCCCTGAACCCTTCATTAGTTAAAATATATTCACCCTTTGAAGCATTAACAGTCACTCTTGCAAACCTGGTATTGGAAATATTAACAGCAGTCTGGTTGATTATAAGAATTTTCCCTTTTTGATTATTCTGTTTTGTTTCCTTCCATCCCATCATTGGCATTGGAAACTCAAAAGAACGGTTCTTTATCATCTCGGCATATAAGCCACCATCAGCTGCAAAATTTATATCCTCGAAGAAAACACCCCACATGGAGGGTGATATGACTGCACCGGGTTCATTGGCGATTACACTAATTTTTGTTTGCGCCTTTGGAGCAAAAAATAAAAATGAGCAAAGCGTGCTTAAAAATAATTTACGCATTACTTTTTTGATTTTACCTGTACCGCACTATCATTAATTTCAAAAATATAATTGTTCAGTAAGTTAATTATTTCCGAACCTGCCAATAACAAGGGGCCATAACTATGGGCTGCAAAAACATTTACCGGTCGATAATAATAAAATGCCGGGTCAAAGGCCATACCAGTTCCAACACAAGTGCCTTCTACTTGTCCTTTAGCAGTTACTTTGGTACAAATAGCATTCCAGGCCAATATGCACAATGGACCATATGCCTGCGGATCTATCCTTCCTTTGTTGATAGCCCTTGCTATACAATAAGTATAAATAGCCGTAGCAGAAGTTTCCAGATAAGAATCTGTTCTGTCGAGCAATTGGTGCCATAATCCCTGGCCAGATTGATAGGCAGCCAATCCTTTGATATGCGCCAGCAATTGTTGAAGAACTTTTTGATAACCGGGATGAGTTTCCGGCAATACCTCTAATAATTCAGTCATGGCCATCAGGGCCCAACCATTAGCTCTTGCCCAATGAAATTCAGGATGATCTTTCATGCCTTCCACCCAGCCATGCATATAAATCCCCAATTGTTTATTAAACATGCGGCTGGAAAACTGAAGCACTTGTATAACCGCATCATCAAAATATTTTTTATCCCCCGTTAATTTCCCCATTTGAGCGATGGCAGGAACACCCATGTACATATCATCGAGCCACAACGTATTTTTAAGCGGGCGGTTTCTTGCCAATGTACCATCAGCCAGGCGATATTCCTTCGTAACAATAAAATCTATATAGCTATCAATTTGTGTTTTCAATCCTGTATTGGCTTGTTGTCTTTGTAATTTTATCATAGCAGCACAAACAGCACCGGCGTCATCCAATGCACGGGGTTCTAGTGGTTGACGAAAAGGGTTTGAACGAAATGGATATTGCTGATATAAAGTTCTGAATGCAGGTAATGATTTTATAATAAACTGAACCCGGTCTTTGGTGTAATTGGTAAATTTATTATCACCAGTTGCTTCACCAGCCTGCAACATCCCTGAATACGTTACTCCCCATTCATAACTTGTCAATCGGTAATCACCCGGCTTCACAATTGTGTTGGTATCTATAACTCCCGGCAAATTTATATTCTGACCAGAGCGCCGGTCAATCAACTGAAAAGGTGTCACTGAATCAAGATAATGATACACCCTGTCTAAAACTATTTTAACATCACCAACTTTCGGGGCTTCATATAAAAATGGGTAATCTGGTTTCATCGCATGTAATGGTGTGGTTACATCATTCCCTTTTTGTTGGGCATATCCTGTTGAAACAAAATAAAAGCCAGCTGAAATCAATAAAACAAGTTTAGCATTTTTCATTTCTCTGATTTTTTGAATGGTTTTGAAATTGAAAAAAAATAATTAGTGCCTTCAAAATCATCTCTTATTTGAAAAAAATAGTTGCTAACTACGCCATTAAGCAGGTTGATAAAACAACAAAAAGGCAGGTTTTTTATTCCCTGCCTTTTAAAACTAACGACTGCTTACATATGAAAAATTTAAATTACTGAATTATTTACTGCCATTTAAATGGCAAGAACCAGTTTTTACCTAAAAGTTTGGCCCTTGCAGATCCTGCGGCACCGGCAGATAAACCAGATTTAATTAATTTATTATAAATTTTATCGGCAATAAAGGATGGATCATTTCTTCGGATAGCGATTCGCAGCAGATCGGGCCAACGTTGACCTTCATACGCTAATTCAAGTGCATCTTCATTGATGATCATATTTTCATTTTGGAGAAGACTATCTGCAGGATTGGTAATAGGCACCGGCTTTAAAGCTGCCCTTCCTCTTATTCCCTTATTTCTGTACCAGGTATTCCTGAACGGTGGCGCATCTCCTACCCTTGCATCAAAGTCGTAAGGATAAGGCAAAAATGTTTGCTGAATAGCACTTACATCTCTTGCGTTACTGCCTCCGGGTAAAGGGTCATACGTAAATCCTATTCCCTTGTTCACAATAGCGTAAGCGACTTTATATTTTCCCGCCCTGTTGGCAGCCTCTGCATAATGCAAATGCAATGTTGCCGCCCTTGCTAAAAACCATTTACCCTGCTTGGCAAGAATGTTAATTGGAAAGTTATCAGTGCCCAGGTAATTATATAAATACTTCATAATTACAGGCTGACCACCAATAAGTTTGTATGTAAATACTCCTCTTGAATCAAAAGGGAAATTATCGGCAAATACAGCCGCTGCTGTTCCTGAACCTCCGGTAAGTGTATATATCTGGGTCTGACTGTTCCAATTGTCAATAGCCTGTTGCGAAGGCTTTACAAGATAACTTCCGCCATTTGGTGAAAAAAGATCTATAAATGGATTGGTGGGTTCAAAATTTTTATCAAAAGGAAGAACCCAAATCATTTCATAGTTAAATGCATTATCTGTTGCCGGACGCTCAAATACAAACCTCCAGCCGTCCGTATAAAGGAGTGAGCTGAAATCCTGTGCCCTGGTATAACTAATACTATTTAAGGGAGGATTGGCAGCGCCATCTGAAATGCGGTACTGATCATAAAACTGCGCATTGTTTCCTACAGGCCCGTTAATATCCATAACTTTTCTAAAACTAACCGCTGCCTTATCATATTGTCCCTGCCACAGGTAAAGATCGCCAAGCAAGATATTTTTATTAATAAAGAATTTTGAAGTAGGGTATCCATCTACGGTATTTTGCAGGTTGCTGCCTGTTGGATAATTTTCAAGA
>JANMLJ010000395.1:0-2761 GCA_031372465.1 Chitinophagaceae bacterium
TATGGGATTACTCTTTTCTGCTTTAATGATAAGAATTGGAAATACTTTGTTGATTGGAACTATCCACGGAATTCTAAATATGATTTCGATTAGCTGTGCAATAAAAAACCAGGATGCAGGCAATATTATGGCTCAAGGTTACGAACTAAATGATTTTTTTCAGGTTATTGGTATTGTAATAGTCTTTTCTCCAACATTGTTAATTTATTGGTTTTTATTACGAGGTGCCCCCAAAAGGACCGGTATTGAAAACGATTGATGAATTATACTTTTGCAATTATCAAATTCTTTCTTTTTATCTGTTGTTACAGTACACTTCTTTTGCGAATATGCAATGACGATTGCCGGTTATTGCTATGTATCTGACAAAAAATTATTTTAAAAGTATTTTTTTTCGCTAGCCGAACTACTCAAAAGAACTATTCATTTTTGTTATTCTAATTGCCCATCTGTTACCTTTAATTGGAACAACAAGACTCATCTGAATATCATTCTCCCCACTGCATTCCTGGAACGCAAAATGCCAATTTTAAAGAAACAAATTCTTACCTGTCCAAAACAACAGAATGTTTGTTGTTTGCAACAGCAATACATCAGGAAAGAACATTTTATTGAAGTGTTTTTCTTATTGTAGCGGTGATGGTAAAATGTAGGTTTGTAGCATAAATTTCATAATTGAATTAAGCGTATTATGTATGAAAGAAATTTCAAAATATTTTATTTCCCTCATAATTTTTACGGCTATTATTCATCAGTTGCTGAGTTTTATTAAACTTTATTTTAATCCCCGTCTTTTAAAGCATGAGGCATTTAATTTCCAGGAAGGAAAATCTATCCGGTTGATTTATTATCTATGTACAATTTCAATTGCGTTGATTGTCATTTTATTAGAGCTGCGAATAATTGAATAGCGTTAAATTTTTATAACACAAAGCCGCCATTTGTATGCATATTATATTGTTGCTATTTTTTTTCCTATGGCCTGCTATTATAATACCACAAACAAAAAATAGGGTATCAACATCAGTTTATAGTAATCAAAAAACAGATACTATTAAGACTGTTTATCCAAAAAGCAGTATTCTCAAACCCGAAATCCTTACCTCCGGTTTTATTGACATCATTAACAACGGCCAGGTAAATGCATCAGCAAGATTTATCCGTTTATTTATCGGAGAGCCCGGCAAGCTTGCTATACCGCTTTCTATTTATAGCGGTGTTTCTTCCAATAATTTTCAAAACCAGCAAACACAAAACGGACAGCGGTCCAACGAACACTTAGTCAATAGTTTTATTAACCCATTAAGTGGATTGACTAATATTTCTATTGATGGCATCATTTTTATTTATGGAAAAGAAGTAAAAGTTACAAGAGCCGGGTTTTTATATCATGGTGGTATGCGAATATTAACGGGCTACAAATCAGGATTGACAACTGATCCGTCCGTTGGTAAGCCTATCAATTTTTTAAATAGCTATGGTACCGCTGGTTTATATTTTCAAACAGGAGCCTGGGAGAGAAATAATGCTAAAAATGTAGGTGTGTTCTGGCTGGCAGGCAGGTATATCATTTGCAAAACAGGAGATAAACAACTTAAACAATTCATGCCGGGTATTCAAACAAATGGCGTGTACACCGGATGGTCGCTTGCCTGGGGAGTAGAAATTAATAATCTTGTGAACATTAAAGTAGTCTATTACCAATATTTAAAGAAACCTGAGATAGATTATTCATTACCCATTTACCAGTTCTCCTTTAATTACTCGCTGCGGTAAACCGTTGCTTATTATTAAGCCCATTATTTTATTGTTTTATGGAAAGGCTTTCTTTCTTCTCTGTCAGCGATGTCGAGTTTAACAGCAAAGATGCTCTACTGGTAGGTTGAGGTGAAGTTATGCAATGCTTTCCCGGGGCCATTCAGACCCATTAAGGACTTATTTATTTGCTACTGAATAAGGTAGCTTTTAAAAATAATTTTCCCCGTGTGCGGTTAATACTAAAAAAGAAGTATTTTTACGCAATATCCACTACCCCATTAAATAACCTGTTAAAACCAAATCCCAATGTCCCAGATTATAAAAGTGGCGATTGCCGACGATCACCAGATTTTCCGTGATGGTATACGAATGGCTTTAAAAGACAAAGAGTACCTGAAAATACTCTGGGAAGCCGTTGATGGAAAAGACCTGATGCACAAGCTGGAGCTGAAACTTCCCGACGTTATATTAATGGATATCCGGATGCCGGAAATTGATGGTATCAATGCTATCAGCATTATACGTAAAGAATACGAAGCCCTCAAGATCATTGTACTTACTATGTATGATGACCAGGAAATGATCACCAAAATGATGGAGATGGGTGCCAATGCCTATCTTACCAAAACAACCGACCCCGAAGAAATATACCAGGCTATCCTTACCTGCATGAATGATGATTTCTATTTTAATGAACTGGTGAATAAAGCCGTGCTGCTGAAACTACAGCATAAAAAATCTGTGCGGCAGTTTTATCCCAACCCGGTTAAACTTTCAGAAAAGGAAATAAAGATCCTGAAATTGATTGCGGAGGACAAAACAACCGAAGAGATTTCTAAAGATGTTTTTTTAAGTCCCCGGACGATTGAAACAATTCGGCAGAATATGAAACAGAAAGTGGGAGCGAAGACCATTGCCGGATTAGTGATGTATGCCATGCGGAATAAATTGCTGGAATAAATTCAAACTGCGAAGGGTTTTTAACAAACCTGTTAATCCGGGT
>JANMLJ010000404.1:0-3775 GCA_031372465.1 Chitinophagaceae bacterium
GCATTGGAAACGGTCAATCCTGTTTAATAAGCACAAATACTGAGTCATCTGAAATTAACGGGCAAGCGACTTGGCTATCTGATAAACTTTAAAGTACCATTAATAAAAGATGGTATAAAACGATTCATTTTATGATGGTGAACTACTTAGTGAAACTTGGTGTATTTGTGCCTTGGTGGCAGTTTTAGTCATGACGTTGAATAGTAACAACTTTTTATGTACAGCATAGCTCGGTAATGTACGTAGCACCTCTCTAAAGGAGTCCTTCGGACAACTTATTAATTAGCCGTAATCAATTTCTTACTGAAAATACTTCCCCATCTTTTCTGCGTATTGCTACATTCTATTATTTTTTCAGAACAATTCTGAATGTTGTGCCTTTCCCGATTTCTGACTGCTTAACAAAAATTTCTCCTTTATGGTATTGTACAATAATCCTGTGTGAAAGGCTTAATCCTAGTCCCCATCCCCTTTTTTTAGTAGTAAATCCTGGTTTAAAAACACGAACAGTGTTTTGCTTACTGATGCCTTTTCCAGTATCTGTTATTTCAATATAAATAGCTTTGGGATCGTCATTAATATCCACTGTAATACTACCTTTTCCTTCCATAGCATCTAAAGCATTTTTCAAGAGGTTCTCAATTACCCAATCAAACAACGGCGGAGAAACTTTTCCAATAATTTTTTGCTGTCCATTACTGTTTACCAAAAATTTTATTTTACCCGTAGATCTTTTCTTCATGTAATCAACCATGGTATTTATCTGACTTACCAGGTCAATCTCTTCTAATTGAGGCGTGCTGCCGATCTTTCCAAACCGATCAGATACCAATCGCAACCTATCTACATCTTTACCCAGTTCTACAACAATTTTTTCATTAACTGAATTTTCTTTTAGCATTTCTACCCATCCTTCCAGGGATGATACAGGCGTTCCCAATTGGTGAGCAGTTTCCTTTGCCATACCGGCCCATACCTGGTTTTGTGTAGAGCGATAACTGCTACGCAATGAAAAAAGGGTGATAATAATAAATAATGCCACAATGGCAAGCTGAATGATGGGGTAATAACGTACCTGGTTTAGTAAATCAGAGTTACCATAATAATAAAAATTCTTGTGGGTAGGATCAAGGGGATCTGGCCACTCTATTGCTTCGTGCTGAGCTTTGAAATGACGTAATTTATTCTTTAAATACGAATCGGTTTGAGTAGCTTTTGAAGAATCCAGGTTTATATGTTGTGTAATACTATCTTTTTCATTTGTTTCAATAATTGGAATAGATGCATTCTCTATTACAATCATCGAAGCAATCTGGAGGTCGGCATCGGGAGGTGATGTGAGAATAAACTGACTTGCCCGGATCCATTGCTCTACTTTTAGCTTCTCATCCCGGGCAATCTTTTTTGCCAGGTATTGCGAATAGATGATAGTACCACTTACTATCAGTATAGCCACCACTGCCAGCCCGGTTCTCCAATTTACTATTTGTCGTAACATTTTTCGAATTTAACAAGGATAAACCGGCTTACCGTATTTTTGAATAAATATTTAAGTAATTTGAATAGTATACCAAAAGTCGCTATTGTAATTCTGAATTGGAACGGAAGAAAATACCTCGAACAGTTTCTGCCAGCTGTGCTTTCTACCAGTTATGCTAATTATGAAGTGATAGTTGCCGATAATGGGTCTTCGGATGATTCCATCTTATTTCTTGAGACGAATTATGCCGGTATACGACTAATTCGTTTTAGTGAAAATTATGGTTTTGCCAAAGGATATAATGAAGCGTTAAAACTGGTTGAGTCCGATTATTATGTACTGCTAAATTCTGATGTGGAAGTTTCGGCAGGTTGGATTCAACCGATGATCAGTTTACTGGAAAAGGATAATAAGATTGCTGCCTGTCAGCCAAAAATACTTTCTTATCATAATAAAAAAGTATTCGAATATGCCGGAGCTGCCGGGGGCTGGCTAGATGAATATGGTTACCCGTTTGCAAAAGGAAGGGTTTTTGATATTGTGGAAGAAGACAATGGTCAGTATGATCAATCGGAGCCCATATTCTGGGCAAGTGGTGCTGCCTTATTTATCCGTTCCGCTGTTTATCATGAAATGAAAGGCTTTGACGAATATTTTTTTGCACACCAGGAAGAAATTGATCTTTGCTGGCGAATACAATTAGCCGGGTACAAAATTTATTCCTGTCCCTTATCCGTAGTTTATCATATTGGTGGGGGCACATTACCCCGCGGAAATTCATTAAAAACATATCTCAATTTCAGAAATAACCGAATCATGTTGTCGAAGAACCTGCCGTTCTCCAAAAAAATATGGATCATTCCGGCAAGAAATTTCCTCGACGGTATTTCTGCCTGGAAAGGGCTGCTGACCGGGGATACAGGATATTTTATTGCCATTCTCCGGGCACAGATAGCATTTATGAAATGGTGGCTTTTTTATCAAAAGAAAAGCCTTTTCCCTGTTACTAAAAAAGGGAATCTTTCCGGCTATTTACAAAAGAATATGGCCTGGCAGCATTTTGCCAAAAAGAAGAGAACTTTTACTGAAATTGTGCGTAAAACAAAGTGATTTTTTGCGATGAACCCTTATTTTTGCATCTGAAAATCAGCTTATGACCAATCCACAGGAATATCACGAGGAATTACAAAAAATTCAGGATAAAGATTTCACGCATAATTGGGTATCTTCTTCTGGATTCCTTTTTTACCTGCAGGTAGCATGTATCGTTGCTTTTTTATTTGGCGGATGTTTTATGTTATATACCAAAAAGTATTCGAAAACAGAAGTCCCGGTTCAGGAAAGCTCATTATATACTCCAAAATATAAATAAGTTTCTTTAAAATTTTTTTAAAAAGGGCTCAAGCCCTATTTTTGCGACCCCTAAGTTCTTTATTTCGGAAGCCGGATTGTAGATCCGGCAAATGATCGGAACGGAGTTCCGATATCCTGCGGAAGTAGCTCATTTGGTAGAGCACGACCTTGCCAAGGTCGGGGTGGCCGGTTCGAGCCCGGTCTTCCGCTCAAAAAATCCTCTCGTAACTGCGAGGGGATTTTTTTTGAAGTAAATGCCCTGGTGGTGGTCCCGATAGCTATCGGGATGGTAGACACGCCCCGATTAATTTCGGGGTGGGCAACAAATATAAGTTCTTAGGATAATTTAATAACTACCTGCCCTGGTGGTGGAATTGGTAGACACGCAGGACTTAAAATCCTGTGGGCCGTAAGGTCCGTAACGGTTCAACTCCGTTCCGGGGCACAATTAAAAGCGATTCAATAAAATGAGTCGCGTTTTTTTATTGTATAAATGAAACCTTGCGATTAGGCCTAAGGCTGCGCCTTTGGTGGCATAACCATATTTATCGGCGCTATAAGAAGTTGGCAATCCACTGGAAGCTTCGGTTAAATCTTTAACGATCTGGTCAGAAACTTCCTGGTAGGTGTTTTTAGGAACATAGGCATCTGCCAATGTTTGTACTTTTAAAATAAGGGGCACATCTTTATAATAAACAGCCAGGTTCATATAAAATAAAGCCCTGAGAAAATAGGCCTGACCCAATAAATTTTGTTTGGCAGTTGCAGAAATATTTCCGGCAGGTATTTTGGCTATATTTTCAATAGCCCCAAATGTAAAAATTATTTCCAATAAACCAACCATCAGATAATTTATTTTTTATCCCTATTTATAGGAGGTGTTTATCCCTTTCTAATGTAAGGGTACTATAACCACAAGCTATTTGAAAACACTGTTGTCCG